>PLSB01000318.1 GCA_003165005.1 Acidobacteriaceae bacterium
ATTATTTATGCAGGAGTCAATAGGACAGCCTTCTAGGCGGAGCGGCGACACGGTGATCTACGTACACGAACACGATCTCACAATCCATTCTGAGCCTTATACGGTGTCGAATGACGTCATCATCACTTACCGGGGCGGCCGGATATGGGCCATTGAGGTGACTCACTCGACAGTTTCCTGAGGGAGGAACCATGGCGAATCCGACATCGGCGTCGATTGCGAGGATTTTTCTGGGGTGACCTGAGAGCGCCAGAGGCAAGATGCCCCTTTGGCAATGTCTCGGTTTGAGAAGAAATATGCCGCGGGGGCTAAAGCCCCGGCTCATTTTGCTGCTATTACGGCACGACTGAAGTCGTGCCCTTTCGCGACGGTTCCAAACTGAGACACAACTGCCCCTTTCAGTGTCTTGACTTCCATGCCAAATGGCGCAAAAATAATGCCAGGTGGCAGAGATGAGCGTTGCGGAGATTGTGGCCGTCCTTGGCGGCAGAAAAACCTTCAAGCATCCGGTGCGAAGCATGGACGATCTGGCGCAACAGGTGCGCTTCGGCCTTCCCGCGTCGACCGTGGAACTGCTTGCAGGCACGCTCGCCTTGCACCGGTCCCAGGTGGCCGAGCGGCTGAACATTCCCTTGCGCACACTGAGCCGGCGGCTGGCGATGAAGTCGCGCCTGACGCACGACGAGTCGGATCGCGCCATGCGCATGGCGCGGGTGGTGGCGCTGGCAAAGGACGTTCTGGGCTCGGAGGAAAAGGCCTCGCACTGGTTGAGCAACCCCAACCGCGCGCTGGGAGGCAGCAAGCCGTTTGACCAGCTGGACACGGAGCCCGGCGTGCGGTCGGTAGAAGAGGTCTTGTACGGCATCGCCTACGGAATGTACAGCTGATGCAGGTCTGGAGGCTCTTCCCTTGGCGATTTCGCGACTCGGCATTTACCGGCGTAGGCGGGCTCTACGCCGCGAGACGCTGGAACCATTTGGGAACCCCGATGGTGTACACGGCAACCTCGCGGGCCTTGGCGGCGCTGGAATTCTTTGTCAATCTGGAGCCGAACGAGGCGCCGGAGGATCTGTTGATTGCCGAGGCCACGATTCCCGATGCGGGCGTCGAGGTGCTCAAACTCACGGAGCTGCCGCGGAACTGGCGTGGACTGAACAACGAGCGCTGCCGCGACCTTGGTTCCGCGTGGGCCGCGAGTCTGCGGTCGCTGGCGCTCAAGGTTCCTTCGGCCGTCGTGGAGGGGGACTGGAACGTACTGCTGAACCCGAAGCATCCCGAGTTTGCCCGAGTCGCGATTGGTCCAGTGAAGCCTTTCCGGTTTGACGAGCGATTGTTTCGCTGAGGATGGGGCGCGAAAGACAACCGCAGGTCCTTCGGCTCCCCGCGCTGCGCCGTTCCAGCGCGCTTCGGCCGCTTAAGGATGGCAGAGATTTATTGCTGCGAAGAGGCGCTACAACTGCGCGCCGTCTTCGGAGGACTCGGGCGGCAGCTCCGGGCTTTCGTATTCGAACTTGCGCAGATTTCTCAGGCACTCCGCGAGGGCGCCCGCCAGGGTCTCGGACCATCCGCTGGGCTGGAACGTCATGGATTTCTGATTCAGCTCGATATCCGCCACGGCAAAGAACTTCATCTCGGTGGCTTTGGCGGTGGCGAACTCCTTGACGGTGATGCGCGCTTCCACCTCGCCACGCGCATGTTTCTTCTTGATGGAGAAGGAATGCAGTTTGGCGAGCGCCTCTGAGGGATCCTGCTGGGCGAACTTCCAGTCTTCCACGGTGCAGCCTCCACTGCTGCCCAGTTTACGGTGGAAGCGGAAAGATGCGGCGAATTTCTTTTTGTGCACGAGGATTCCTGCCCGTGCGGCGCAGGCGGGTTTCCTCGCCGCCTGCCGTGCCGGGGCGGGGAGCCGATCAGCGCGTGGCTTCGTAGCCGGCGACTGCGCCGCCGGCTGCCACGGCGCCGACCACAAGCGGCACCCAGAGGCGGAAATGGTGTCCGCGCTCGGAGCCGGCGCCGATATACTCCTTTGCCCTTTTCACGCCGGATACGTCGGTGTAGTTGAAGGTCTGCAGCTTATTGCTGTCGGCGTTGACGATCTGGAAGGTGGTATCGGAAAGATTGCCCAGAGAGCCCCGAGCCTCGCTGCTGTCGCGAAAGTCGATTTGAACAACGGTACCGGTGCGATATTTGGTGAGGCGTTTTTCGATCTTCCGCGCATGCTTTTCGAGTTTTGCGGAGGAATCGGCCTGGCAGGCAGGCGGCAAGGTGACGAATACGAAGGCAATGGCGACGAGCAGGAACGAGTTGCGGTGAAGGAAACGGAGAATTCTGTTCATAGGCCCTCCCAAAAAGAAACCAAGCAACCATCGAATCCGATGCAATCGTGCTCGCGCGGCCGTGACCGCGACGGTCGGCAGACGGTATCACAATAGCATTAAAAAGAGTTAGACGCAGAACAGACAGCCCAGAAGCATTACTTACGTCATAAGAGGTACATCAAGAGGCAATGAGGGGCAGATCGGGGAGAGCGGCGTCAGGGCAATCGCATTTGGAAAAGGGGAAAGGCATTGTTTTGAAAGGGCACGGCTTCTATTCCAAATGCGATTGTCCCGAGAGCGGCGTGCCTTGACATTGGCAGACGACCGTCCCTACACTGAAGAAGGAGTACTCTTGGGATTTGTTACGTAAGTCAAAGTATTATAGGGACTTAATCGACCGGAATCCCCGCCCGGAAACTGCGTATGACGGACGCGCCGCAGGTTGCTTTCGGGGTGGAATGGAGAGCCCAAAAGATGTCCGATGTGCGCCTCAGTCCGCGTGAGCGGCTGGTGTTGAACGCCATCATCGAGTTGTACATTGCGACCGGCGAGCCAGTGGCATCGCAGGCGGTGGCGCGGCTGTTTGCCGACCGGGAGGGCTTGAGCTCGGCGACGCTGCGCAATGTGATGGCGACGCTGGGCGAAACGGGACTGCTGGAGCAGCCGCACACCTCGGCGGGGCGCGTGCCGACGGCGGCGGCCTTCCGCTACTACGTGGGGCAGATTACGCAGCCGGGCCGAGCGGCGGCAGGCGGGGTTGGGGGAATCGGCGGGCCGGGCGGGGCGGAGTCGCCGCTGAGCGTGGCGCGCCGCGGGCAGATTGAGGAGAGTTTTTCGGGGGTGGGCAGCACGCACGAGTATCTGGAGCGCACCTCGCACGTGCTGGCGGAACTTTCGCGCGGATTGGGCGTGGCGTTGGCCAGCTCCGCGGCAGAACAGGTGCTGGAGCACATTCATTTCACGCGGCTGTCGACGGGCCGCGTGCTGGCGGTGCTGGTGACGCAGGCGGGAGCGGTGCAGGACCGCGTGCTGGCGCTCGATCACGAGCTGACGCTGCTGGAACTGGAGACCGCGAGCCGCTACTTGAACGAGAACTTCCGCGGCTGGCCGATCGACCGCATTCGCGCGGAGGTGGAGCGCCGCGTGGAGATCGAGCGCGAGGTCTATCGGCAGTTGCTGACCTCGGTGGAGGAGCTGTGCCGCAAGGGCGCGCTGGCCGGCGATGAAAGCGGACCGGCGCTTTTTGTGGAAGGCATCGCGAACCTGATCGGCGCAGAACAGGATCGTGAGCGGCTGCGGCAGATGCTGCTGGCCCTCGAAGCCAAGCAGCGGCTGGTGGAGCTGCTGACCGCGTACGTGGACGGCCGCCAGCAGGAGGTGCGCGTGGTGGTCGGCCTGGATGCGGCTTCGCCCGCCATGCAGGATCTGGTGCTGATCGGCGCTCCCGTCCGGCTGGGCGGCACCAATGTGGGAACAGTGGCCGTGATCGCACCCACGCGCATCCAGTACCAGGAGATGATCGAGGCCGTCAGCTACATTGCGCGCCTGTCCGAGCGCCTCCTTGAGATTCCCAACGCGTAGGCACACAGCCGCTGCCAGGCTTTGGGCCCGCGGCTGCAGGCGGGGAAGGTTTTTGGCTGACGCAAGCTGCCCCGGCCGCGCGCGAGGCGTTTTTGTCTGAGTAAGAAAGACCAACGATACTTTTGGAGAACGTACGGAAAGATGCTGAAAGAGGAGACAGAAGAGTTGAGGGCGAAAGAGTCGAAGCAGCCGCCGGTGAGCGGAACGGGAGCGAAGATCGATCCGGCGACGGAATTGCCGCCGCCCGATGAGACCTCGGCCGAGGCCGAAGCGGCGGTCGAAACGCCGGCCGGCGGCGCCACGGAGATCGATCAACTAAAAGCCGAGCGCGATCAGCTGCTCGACCGGCTAGCCCGCATGCAGGCGGAGTTTGAGAACGCGCGCAAGCGCGCCGAGCGCGAGAAGGCGGAGTTTCGCGACCATGCGGCGGGAAGCGTGGTAGAGCAGTTCCTGCCGGTCGTGGATCACTTCGAACTGGCGCTGAAGGCGGCGGGCTCGGCCGAGCAATTGCGTTCGGGGGTGAGCCTGATCGTAAAGCAGATGGAAGAGATTCTGGAAAAGATGCAGGTGCGCGCGATTCCCGCAGTGGGCGAGGCATTCGATCCGCGCGTGCACGAGGCGATGGGAACGGTGGAGTGCGACGATGTGCCCGACCAGCATGTGGCCGAGGAGATCCGGCGCGGCTACAAGATCCGCGAAAGGCTGCTGCGGCCGTCGCTGGTACGCGTGGCGCACAACAGCAAACAAGTGAATGAGTGAGGCAGTCGAGAGCTTTCAGCCATCAGCTCTCAGCTTTCAGCTTCATGTAGCGGGAGCGAGCGGTGGCGGCAATCAGGGGAGATTGAACAGGCGGTGGGCTGATGAGTCTTGCCTGTCAAAGCACGGAACGTGGGAGGCTGAGAGCTGACAGCCGACAGCTGAGAGCTGTTCCAGATGGGTTCTAATAAAAAGGTGAGCAAAGCAGACTACTACGAGGTGCTGGGCGTCTCGCGCGACGCCAGCGATCAGGAGTTGAAAAGCGCGTACCGCAAACAGGCGCTTAAGCACCATCCTGACCGCAATCCCGGGGACCACGCGGCCGAAGAGAAGTTCAAAGAGGCCAGCGAGGCCTATCAGGTGCTGAGCGACGCCGACAAACGCGCCGCCTACGACCGCTACGGGCACGCGGGACTGGGCGCGCAGGGCTTTGGCGCCGGCCCGTTTGCCGGCGGCGTGGACTTGGGTGATATCTTTGGCGATTTATTCGGCGAGATGTTTTCGATGGGCGGGGTTCCGCGCGGAGGGTCGCGCGCGCAGCGCCAGCAGCGCGGCGACGACCTGCGCTTCGACCTGACGATCGACTTCGAGGATGCGATCTTCGGCGCCGAGACTGAGGTGAAGATCCGGCGGCTGGGGACGTGCAGCGTGTGCAAGGGCCAGGGGAGCGCGTCAGGCCGGGGCCCAAGCGTGTGCAGCCAGTGCCAGGGTCACGGGCAGCTCCGCTATCAGCAGGGATTCTTCTCGGTGGCCCGCACCTGTGCGGCCTGCGGCGGCGCCGGCTCGGTGATCAGCGATCCCTGCACGGCGTGCCGCGGGGAGGGCCGCGCGGCCACGGAGATCAAGCTGAACGTGAAGGTGCCAGCGGGAGTTGAAGCGGGAACGCGCATCCGCTACGCGGGCGAGGGCGACGCCGGCCGCCGCGGCGGACCCAAGGGCGACCTCTACATCATCCTTGCGATCCGGCCGCACGATTTCTTCGAGCGCCATGGGCAGGACCTCTATTGCGTGCTTCCGATCAGCTTTCCGCAGGCGGCGCTGGGCGCCGAGTTCGAGATTCCCGGCATCGACGGCCCGATCGACATCAGGATTCCCGAAGGCACGCAGAGCGGCAGAGAGTTGCGCGTGCGGGGGCGCGGCGTTCCCCACCTGAACGAGAAGGGCAAAGGAGACCTGATCGTGAAGGTCATGGTGCAGATTCCGCGCAAGCTGAACCGTGCGCAGCGCGAACTGGTGACGAAACTCGCGGAAACCATGACCGTGGACAACAAGCCCACCTCGCCGGGCCTGATGGAGAAGATGAAGGACCTGTTCAACTGAGAAAAACAGGGAACAAGGAAAAGAGGGAACGAGAAAACTAGTTCATCCCGATAGCGCCGGGGGATCTGCTCAATCGATCTTCAACTCGATTCCGCCAAAGCGGCGGCCCAATTTCGCCAACTCCGCACCTAGTTTGATTTCGGCGCCAGACGAGCCTTTCTTTTTGACTCGGCGCGATGGGAAGACTGCGTCGTTGAGAATCTCCCGAATCTCCGCCTCCAGGCTGCGGCGATTGCGAGCCGCGCGCAACTTGAGCGCTCGATGCGTCGCATCGGAAAGATTACGAATCGTTACGGAGGCCATGTCGATCGTCTCCCTCTTCATCTATCGGCAGCATTGCCGATCGGGTCAACTGCGCAGCTCAAACCGCCAGCAGAGTGATGGCGGCGACGGCGGTCCCGATCACGAGGCTCATGCGGTCCGTAAAGGCGAAGACGAGCGGGTCTTCGTCGAGTTCGCCGCGCGAGGCCAGCAGCCAGATGCGGCAGAGCCACAGAATCATCAGCGGCATGATGAGCCAGAGCAGTTGCGCGCGGCGGTAGAGCACGACCACGTCGCTGCTACTGATATAGATGGCGAAGACCATGACGGCGGCAAATGCGCTGGCGGTGCCAAAACTGCGCAACTGATCGGCATCGGCTATGAGATAGCCGCGGCCGTTGCGGGGCGGCAATCCGCTGCTGCGCAGGTTCTCCAGCTCGGCAAAGCGCTTGACGATGGCCAGCGAGAAGAACAGAAAGATGGAAAAGCCGGCGAGCCAGTCGGAGATGTGGGATTCGGTGGCGGCGCTGCCGGCCAGCAGGCGCAGCGTGTAGAGGCCGGAGAGCACCAGAACGTCAACCAGTGCGATCCGCTTGAGGAACCAGGAATAGGCGAGCGTTGTGCCCAGATAAAGCAGCAACCACCCGGTAAAGGCAGGCGGCAGCATGCGTGTGCCCAGGAGCGCCAAAAGCAATAAAGCGATTGCCATGCCGGCGCCGGCGATGGCGGAGAGATCGCCCGCGGCAAAGGGACGCAGGCGCTTTTGCGCGTGACGGCGGTCGGCTTCGATATCGAGCAGATCGTTGACAATGTAAGCCGACGAGGCCGTGAAACTGAAACAGAAAAAAGCCAGCAGCGCGTTCAGCAAGCGCCCCGCGGCAGATACGTGCGCCAGCAAAAGCGGCAGAAAGACGAGCAGATTCTTTGCCCATTGATGCGGGCGCAGGGCCCTGAAGGCCGGCGCGAGCCAACCGCCGCCTTCCACGAAGGTGCGCGTGGGACGAATACCGCCGAGGTGCATCCTGAGGCGCAGGCGAAGGCTGGGATTGGCCACCATGGATTCGGCGGCGTGGGCCAGCAGGGGCAAATCGGGAGTGTCATTGCCGATGTACGCGTACGCGCCGGAGAACTGGGCGCGGAGCCGATCGAGCTTGCGGGTTCCGGTCAGGTTGACCTCGCCGTCGCTGGCGAAAACGCCGCTAAAGATACCGAGATGCGCCGCGACCCGCTCGGCCAGCCGGAGGTCGGCTCCGGTGACGAGGTAGAGGGCACGGCCGCGCACCCGCTCCTCATGTAGAAACTGCAGCAATGCGCGGTTATAAGGCAGATGCGCAACGTCGAGCGTGACGTGCGAGGTGATGAACGCCTTGAAGGCGGCTTTGCCGCGAAGAAGACGCGCGGGCAGGGCGAGCAACAACGCCGGTTGGGTGCGCGCCAGAACCAGGAGCGAGTCGACGAGCGTGTCGGATTTCGCCAGGGTGCCGTCGAGATCGACACAGAGAGGCTCAAGGGCCACTCGAGGAGCTTCCGGCAAAGAGACGACCTGGGACAATCGCTCACCTCGGCGAGGGCGTACGGCTCTTGCTTCGATGATAAGACGGGGAGCTGGGTAGGAGGATGGGACGAAGGAAAATTTGGTGGAGCTGAGCGGGATCGAACTTGAGCTGCCGCCTTGCAACACCTCTCGGGTGCCGGGACTTGCCTGCAACTCGTTGTATCCATGCAATGAGCCGATGGAGAAGCGTCCCCGAGGGCTCTGGCGCAGGCCACAACAGGATTTACAAGCGCGGGCCCCGGTGCTAAACTCCTCCTCACGAGGGTAGGCCATGCGGCGAACGATCCTGTTCGGCTTGTTTGTGCTCCTTGCTGTGAGTGCGGCGAACGATGCCTGCGCTCAGCACCGCGGCGGAGCCGGGCCTGGCTTTGCCCGGGGTGGCTACGGCTTCAGTCGCGCCCGTGCCGTCTCGCCCTACGGATTGGGCTACGCGTACCTGCCCTACGACTCCGGCGCCGCGTACGACTACGCAACCCAGCCGGCCCTTTTTGTCCAGCCGCCACCCGTGTTCGTTCAGCCCCCTGAGCCGCCTGTCGTCGAACCGTCAGTGCATCCTGTGGTCACAGAGTACAAATGGCCCGCCGCAGGCGCGGCTTCTTCCTCCTCCTCGCCCTCGGCAACCTCCGAGTCCGAGCCACAGGCCTTTGTGATTATCCTCAAGGACGGTTCGACCCTCTCCGCTGTAATGGTCTTTGACTCTGACGACGGCCTGCACTACGTCGACCCCGACGCGAGGCACCTGCGCATTTCCATGAGCGAGGTCGACCGCGCAGCAACCCTCAGGCTCAACCGCGCGAGAAACCTGAATCTGCATCTCCCTGCCGCGCAGTGAGCCGCGCCTGCCTACGCGCTTCGACTGTGGGTCAGCTTAATTTGGCCATGTTGAAGCCGGTTGAGGAAGGGGATTTGGGCGACGCAGGGGGAGAGTCACGACACAAACAACGACATAAAAATGCGGCATGGACTGGAACACATGCCGCAAATAGTTGGATCTTTGGTGGAGCTGAGCGGGATCGAACCGCTGGCCTCCTCGTTGCGAACGAGGCGCTCTCCCAGCTGAGCTACAGCCCCACGACCTTATTAGTTTACCAGCGGATCAAAAAAGGTGAAAGAGCGACCCGCGAGCGGCTCTTCCGGGGCAGGGGCGTGCTTGATCGGCGCACGGCCCTCCCGGAAACGAACTAGAGTTGGTTCATGTTGGACAGGAACTCGGCGTTGTTGCGCACCTTTTCCAGNNGGCGGCTGATCAGCAGTTCCATGGCTTCAACCGGCGACAGCGGATTGAGCACGCGGCGCAGAATGAAAACGCGCTGCAGATCTTCCTTGGGAATGAGCAGTTCTTCCTTGCGGGTGCCGCTGCGCTGGATGTCGATGGCTGGAAACACTCGCTTATCTACGAGCTTGCGGTCGAGGATGATTTNNGTGCCCTTGAACTCTTCGAAAATGACCTCGTCCATGCGGGACCCGGTGTCAACGAGTGCCGTGGCGATGATGGTGAGCGATCCGCCTTCCTCAATGTTGCGCGCGGCGCCGAAGAAGCGCTTAGGCCGCTGCAGGGCGTTCGAGTCGACGCCGCCCGAGAGCACCTTGC
>PLSB01000141.1 GCA_003165005.1 Acidobacteriaceae bacterium
CAACTATGGGTGGGACATCCTCATGAAAGGCGGAAACTGTGCAGCAAATCGTGATCGAGTTGAAGCGCCAAAGAAGCCAGCATTTGCTTTGGTTGTGCGTACTGCTGGCTGCTACGACAATGACCCGAGCTTCAGCGCAAGACCCGGTTGCGCCGTTGTTGTCGCGCGTGGCGGGCAATGTTCAAGACGAGCAGCGCAGCATTCCGGACTTCATCGCCAACGAAGAAGTGACGATACAAATCCTGGAAAACGGAAAATTGATCCATGAAACGCACATTATTTCGCAGTTTCAGGCTGTTCATGGCGATGCGAAGGGTAAGAGCAACGAACAGAGAACGGTGCTGTCCTCGACCGGGGACGGCAAGCCGCAGAAGCGTTCGGCATACGCACTCCCCATCGGCGTGCGCGGCGGCTTTGCCGAGGATGCTCCGGGGTATTTCGGCGGGACGAATCCAGGCTGCTTCGATTTCGAAGTTGCTCGCCAGGATCAGTTGCGCGGCAGAAGTGCCATCGTCCTCACAATGCGGCGGAAGAAGTTATCGCTCGCGGATTCTGCCTGCGCCGGGGCACATAAAGTCGATGCAACCGCCTGGATCGATGCCGAGACTTATCATATCCTGCGACTTGAGATGGGAGAGATGAAAGAGATCCAGGTTTCTGTTCCACTTGGGCGCGAAAATGGGGTCTACACTTTCTCTCCCGTAATCGACTATGGAGAAGTGCAGATAGCCGATCGCCCCTATTGGGTGCCTATTGAGAAGCGCGTTGACTTCGTGAAGAAAAATGGGAAAGTAGCTTATAAATACGTCGTCCGCTACAGTGATTTTCACAAGTTCGTGAGCACGTCCAAGATTATCGACGTTGGCGATGCCGGCAAATAGCGGATGCGCGCGCCGGAGTTCCACCGATGGGAGAACCGGCTCCTCTTGTGTAGCGTAGCGTTACGCTGTACAATTCTGGTCAACATGATACGGAACTTCCGGCACAAGGGAATCGAGAAGTACTTTTTGACCGGTTCCAAGGCCGGGATTCAAGCCGGTCATGCGGCCAAGCTCAACGAACGGCTTACCGTCCTAAATGCGGCGACAAGGCCCGAGCACATGGCAATTCCCGGATGGCGTTTGCATCCCTTGAGCGGAAACCTGGCGGGTCATTGGGCGGTAAACGTGGACGGGAATTGGCGGCTTACATTTGCTTTCGATCGCGAGGACGCGATTCTCGTCGATTATCGGGATTATCACTGAAGAAAGGACTCCGCTCATGCGCATGTACAACCCGGCACATCCCGGCAAGATTCTCGCATGTTACATGCAGGGGCGCACGGTGACCGACGTGGCCCGGCATTTGGGCGTCACACGGCCTGCGCTCTCGCGGGTATTGAATGGCAAGGCAGGAATCTCCGCGGACATGGCGCTACGGCTTGCCGAGGCCTTCAAAACGGACGCCGATCTCTGGCTGCGTCTACAAGCTCAGCGGGATCTCTGGGTTGCGTCGCGAAAAAGGCGCGCCAAGGTTAGCCCCCTCGCGGAGAGAGCGGCCGCGTAGATTAGCTCTTGGCTCCGATTCCGCCAGCGCGCTTACTCCCGCACGGCAATCCCCAGCGCCTTCATCTTGCGATAAAGATGGCTGCGCTCCAGGCCCAGCAGCTCCGCGGCGTGGCTGATGTTGTTGCGCGCCTCTTCGATTTTCTTTTGAATGTATTCGCGCTCGTAGGCGTCGCGGGCCTGCTGCAGGCTTGAGAATTCCTCGGTCGAGCGCGCGCCGGTCTTGTGCGTGAGCGGCGGCAGATGCTTGCGCTCGATGCGCAGCACGCGGGGATTGAGAATGAGCACGCGCTCGATCACGTTCTTCAACTCGCGCACGTTGCCCGGCCAGTGGTAGCGGCCCAAAGCCTCCAGCGCGTCTTCGCCAATCTCCATGCGTGGACGGCCATACTGGCGGCCGTACTCGGCCAGAAACACGCGCACCAGCAGAGGAATGTCCTGCTTGCGCTCGCGCAGCGGCGGCACGAAAAACGGCACTACATTGAGCCGGTAGAAAAGATCTTCGCGGAAGTTGCCCTTGGCAATCTCTTCTTCGAGGTCCTTGTTGGTCGAGGCGATCACGCGCACGTCCACGCGCAAGGGCTGCGTGCCGCCCACGGGCGTAAACATCTGGTCGTCGAGCGCGCTCAGGACTTTGGCCTGGGTCTTCAGGCTCATGTCGCCCACTTCGTCGAGAAAGAGAGTTCCGCCGTCGGCGCGTTCGAGCGTGCCGCGCTGTTCCGGAAGCGCGTCCGCTTGTGCCCCACGCCGCACGCCGAAGAGCTCGGCCTCGATGTGCGCCTCGGGAATGGCCGCGCAGTTCAGCTCCACGAAGACGCGGTCGCGGCGCTGGCTTTCCGCGTGGATGGAGCGCGCGATCAGCTCCTTGCCGGTGCCCGACTCGCCGTAGATGAGCACGCGGCCGTTGCTCGGCGCCATCAGGCGAATCTGCTGGCGCAATGCCTTCACCGGAACGCTTTCGCCGGTGAGCACGGATGCGGCGCTGAACTGGCGCTTGAATTCGACGTTTTCCGCGCGCAGCCGCCGCGCCTCCACGGCATTCTTCACCACGATGAGCGTGCGTTCCAGCGAAAGCGGTTTCTCCAGGAAGTCGTACGCGCCCAGCTTGGTGGCTTTGACCGCGGCTTCGATGGTGCCGTGGCCGCTGATCATGATCACTTCCGGCCGCGTCTCCGCCGGCCACGCGCGGATCTCGGCCAGCAGTTCGAGTCCATCGCGGCCCGGCAGCCAGATGTCGAGCAAGACCACGTCGTAGGGCACGTCGCGCAAGAGCGTCACCGCTTCTTCCGCATCGGCCGCGCCGGCCACGCCGTAGTCCTCCTCGCGCAGGATCTCTTCGAGCGAGCTGCGAATCCCGGCTTCGTCGTCTACCACCAGAATATGGTTCATGAGGCGATCCTCGCGGCAGCTTGATCGCCGTTCGCTGCCGATGCGGGCTCAACGCCGGATTCGGCAACCGGCAAGCGCACCGTAAAGCGCGCGCCCTTGGGGCTATTCGACTCCGCGCTGATGGTGCCGCCGTGCTCCTGCACGATCTTGGCCGCGATCGACAGCCCCAATCCGGTGCCGCGATGCTTGGTGGAGTAGAAGGGCAGGAAGAGGCGCTCGCGAATGTCGTCGGTCAAGCCGTGCCCGGTGTCGGAGACGGTCACTTCAACGGCCGCGCCTTCTTCAACGAGCGCCGTGCGCAGCCCCAGCACGCGCAGCAGGCTGCCCTGCATGGCTTCGGCCGCGTTGTCGATCAGGTTGGCCAGCGCCCGGCGAATGGCATCGGGATCGGCAAGAACGCAAGGCAGATCGGGCTCGAGATCGCGCTCCACGGCGATGCCTTCGAGTCGGCCGCCGAAGAGCGCCAGCGCCTCTTCGACAACGCGATTCATCGAGCAGGCGCGCGGCTGCGGCGCAGGGAACTGCGCCAGTGTGGAAAACTGATCGACCAGCGTGCGCAACGTGCCCACGCAGCCCAGAATCACCTCGCTGCACTTGCGGATGATGCTCGGCGAATCCGCACGGCCGCGATCCAGATGCCTGGCGATGCGCTCGGCGCTGAGCGCGATGGGCGTGAGCGGGTTCTTGATCTCGTGCGCCACCTGCTGCGCCACTTCCTTCCACGCCAGTTGCCGCTGCGCGCGCAGCAACTCCGTGGTGTCTTCGATCACCAGCACCGATCCGGATTTGCCGTGGCCCAGTTCGAGCCGCGCGCTGGTAATGGCCAGATGCACGATGCGCCCGCGGGCATGAAACTCCACTTCGGTGGACGCGGCGCCCATGCGATGGCCGCGCCGGATCACGCCCGCCAGATCGTCCTGGCACTCCGCGGGCAGCAGATTCTCAATCCTCTCTCCGGCCAGGACGGCGTCTGGCTTGAGTCCCATCAGCACGGCAAAGGCGCGGTTGGCTTGCAGAACCACCCTGGCGCCGTCGAGCGTGACCACACCCGAAGGAATGGTCTCGACGATCGTCTCCAACTCGCGGCGGCGTTCTTCCACGGCGAGGTTGGCCCCGGTCAATTGCGCCTGCGCGCTCTGCGCCAGTTGGCGGCTGGCTTCCAGATCGGCAGCCATGTGGTTGAAGGAACACACCAGGTCCGCCATCTCTCCCGTGGCCACGGCCGACACGCGCTTTTCATACTTGCCGGCGGCAATCTCGTTCATGGCATCGGCCAGCGCCTCGACGGGGCGCGTGATTTGCTTCGAAAGAAACAGGGCCAGCCACACGCTCGAAAAGAACACGAAGACCGTAATCAGCAGCAGCATCAGGATGAACGTGGTGCGGAGGCGATTGCGGGAGCGGTACAACTGCCGGTATTCTTGAGCGCCCGCGCGGATATGCGCCATCGTCTGGCTCAACCCCTGCGGCATGGGCAGCGCCACAACCACCGCCTTGCCGGAGGCAGTGGCCGCCAATCCCAGCGCGTACTCCTGGCCAGCCACGCGGAGGAGATTCTCGTCGCTGCGCTGCGCGGAGGTGAGCAGGATCTGGGAAAGCGGCCCGCGCAGCAGGGCGCTGCCTCCCTCCGTCTCGTCCAGCCACGGCTCCAGGCTTGCGGGACTCGAGTCCGGCGGCTCCTGAAAGCCCGCGAGCATCCTCCGATCCTTGTCAAAGACTGCCGCGAAGCCGCCTTCGAGCGTGATGCGATGCGAGCCGAGCTCCGCCTCAAGATCGGCAGCCGGCTGGTCGGCCGCGCCTGAAGCTGCGATCGCTTCCGCTTCCACCCGCGCGTTGGCCGTGGCGTATTGCGCCAGTTCCAGCACCACGCGGGTCGCGTCTTCGCGCACGTCCGACGTGGGCTGCGAAAACCAGCGGTCGAGCGACCGGTTCAGCAGCAGGAAGCTGAACAGGAACATGCACACCGCAGGAATCAACGCAATCAGCGCCGCGCCGGCGACCATGCGCGTGCGCAGCCGCGCCCCCAGGGGGCTGCCGCTTTGGTCGGCGTAAAGCTTGAGAATGTTTCTGAAGAGCAGCGTCAACAGCAGCAACAGCAGCAGGAACACCAGAACGATGAGGCCGACAAACGCCAGCGTCTCTCCCGAAGTGACCGGGTCGAGGAAACGCACTTCCGACATGTTGAACGCCTGCAGCGCGCCCAGAAAGGCGAGCAACAACACGAACCCGCCTGCAAGCAGGACCGTCGTACGCCGCCGTGGATCGCCGGGAAACGGCATGGGGCGATTATAGTTCCGCGCAAGGCAAAGAAGCAGCTTCCGGCCATGGCGAAGCTTCCGGGACAGCGCAGTTTCCAGTAATGGCGCAGCTTTCGGTTGGTGCAGTTTCCGGGACGGCGCGGGTTCCGGGACGGCGCAGCTTCCAATTCGCCGGTAATTCGCTGCGACGCAATCAAGGCTGTCATCCTGAGGCGAAGCCGAAGGATGACAGCGCTGTGAAAGGGTGGAGAGCAGGGGCGATCTGAGCCGGTCGGCGGTTAGCCGCCAAACGGGAGATTGCCATTCCGACGGCAGTTCCCTCCGTTCAATCCCCCAGGCAGGTTTGCACGCGGCGGGCTGACTCGACCCAGGAATGGCCGGGCGGCACCGATTTTCGCTTGCCGGCCACTTTTTCCAGAGGCACCGGCTCCGCGTCGTCGCCGCGTGCCGCCACCATCACGCCATATTTCCCCGCGTTGATCAGATCGGCGCAGGCCGTGCCCAGGCGCGTGGCTAACATGCGGTCCGCCGCGGAAGGCGTGCCGCCGCGCTGCACATGGCCCAGGATGGTGACGCGGGATTCGAGATGCGTCAGTTCCTCCAGGTGCCGGGCCAGGCGCATGGTGTTGCCCTGATGCCGCACCTCGAGCGCGGCGATCTCGCGCTTGACCTCAAGCTTTTCGTTCAGGGTTTTGGCGCGCTCCAGATTTCTTTCCGCGCTCGCAAAGATGCGCGCGTCGTGGCGGCTCATCGCGCCCTCGGCAACGGCCACAATGCTGAAGTTGCTGCCGTGCTTGCTGCGCTGGCGGATGGCCTCGGCGATCGTCTCCACGTCGTAAGGAATCTCGGGAATGAGGATCACGTCCGCGCCGCCGGCCAGTCCCGCGCCCAGCGTGAGCCAGCCCGCGCGATGGCCCATGATCTCGGCCACGATGATGCGGTGGTGGCTGTGCGCGGTCGAGTGCAGCCGGTCGATCGCCTCGGTGGCAATGTCCAATGCCGTGGCGTAGCCAAAGCTGGCGTCGGTCATGGCCACGTCGTTGTCGATGGTCTTGGGCAGGGTGATGATATTGACGCCGGCCTGATGCAGGCGCAGGGCGCTCTTCTGTGTGCCGCCTCCGCCCAGGCAGACGATACAGTCGATGCCCCACTTCTTCAGATTGTCGCGGATCACGCCTGTCATGTCCCTGGTGCGCCCGTTGATCACCATGCGATGCGGCTTGTCGCGGCTGGTGCCCAGAATGGTGCCGCCGGTGGTCAGAATGCCGGAGAGCGTGGCGCGATCCAGGTCGAGCCGCCGGTTCTCAATCAAACCGCGAAAACCGTCGCGAAATCCGTCGACCTTCATGCCGTAGTAGCCCAGCGCCGCCTTGCCCACGCCGCGGATCGCCGCGTTCAGGCCGGGGCTGTCGCCGCCGGCCGTCAGAATACCGATACACTTCGCTTTGGTGGCCATCAACAACCAATATGGGGTACGGTGGCGCTTTTGTCGAGCCGGTTCTTGTGTCCCGTTTCTCGTATGTTTCTTCGTCCATCCCGCTCCCCGCGGCAGTTCCCGGAACGGAGCTTACCGGAACGCTTTAGAATCGTCCCGTGGACAGCCCTTTCGAAGTGGTCGAGACGAGCGCCGCCGGCGGACGCCGCGCGCGTCTGGTTCTGCCGCACCAAACCGTCGAAACCCCCGTCTTCATGCCGGTCGGCACGCAGGGAACGGTTAAAGCTGTCCCGCAAGAGACGCTCGAATCGCTTGGCGCTGAGATCATTCTCGGCAACACCTATCACCTTTATCTCCGCCCCGGCCACGAGGCCATCCGCCGCATGGGCGGCCTGCACAAGTTCATCAGTTGGCCGCGCGCCCTGCTCACCGATTCGGGCGGCTTCCAGGTCTTCTCGCTTAACCAACTGCGCAAAGTCACGGACGACGGCGTGCGCTTCCGCTCGCACCTCGACGGAAGTTCGCACTTCTTCACGCCCGAGCACGCGATCGATGTGCAGATCGCTCTGGGCGCCGACATTTGCATGGCCTTCGACGAGTGCACGGAGTATCCGGCCGATCGCCCGCGCGCCGAAGAGAGCCTGCGTCTCACGATGGCGTGGGCGCGCCGCTCGTTCGACCACTTCCGCGCCCACCGGCACGAGGTTCCGTGGTTCGAATTTGTAGCGCCGGTCTCCAGACCGGCTGTCGTGCGGGCGTCCACGCCCGCACTTCAATCTTCGGACCCAACCTCAGCACAATCCTGGGTGCCCCAGATCCCTAGCATTTGGGGACCTGGGATACCGCAGTCCTCAACCGGCAGTCTTTCCCGCACGCAGTCCCTTTACGGCATCGTCCAGGGCGGCATGTACACCGACCTCCGCCGCCAGTGCGCCGAGCAACTCGTTGAAATGGACTTCGACGGCTACGCCATCGGCGGCCTGAGCGTAGGCGAGCCGCGCGAACTTACGCTGGAGATGATTGCCGAGACCCTGCCGCTCTTGCCCAAGGACAAACCACGCTACGTGATGGGCGTCGGCTACCCCGGCGAGATCGAGCAGTACGCGCTCCTGGGCGTGGACATGATGGATTGCGTACTGCCCACGCGGGCCGCGCGCCACGGCCTGCTGTTCACCAGCGAAGGCCGCCTGAACATCAAAAACAAGCAGTACGCCGAAGACCAGTCGCCGCCCGATCCCGCCTGCGATTGCATGGTCTGCCGGCGCTACTCCCGCGCCTACCTGCGCCACCTGATGCAGGCCGGCGAAGCGCTCTCCGCAACGCTGAACACGATTCACAATCTCGCGTTCTATCTTGGCATCATGCGGCGGGTGCGCACGTCGCTCAGGACTGCACCGAATACTTAGAACTCAGCAGCCGCTCGCTGCTGACTCGCATTCGGCTGCGCTCGCATCGCGCGCATGGCAAGCGCAAGAGTCAACAACGCGCTGAGCCACAGAATGGCACCCGTGCCTAGCGCGGTCGCGCCTTGCATCTCGTCTTTCGAGAAAAGCAGAACGGTGGCTGCTGCCCATCCCACGAGCGCCGCACCGGTAACGTAGTGCCAGGCATACCGGAACAGCCGCGCCAGCGGAAACATGTGCAGCCCCACGATCGCTGTAATCGCCGAAATCACATATGCGTCGATATGCAATCGCGCAAATCCAAACGCCACCGCCGCCACTGCTGTCCACTGGATTACGTTGATCCACACAAACGCCCTTCCCATCGCGGGGTCATCCGGCACGCGCGGCCAGCGCTTGGCCTGGAGGGCAACATAGCCGCACGCTGCCAGCAGCGCCAGCGTACTTAGCCCAACTCCGGTCGCCGTTCCCGCCGCGAGCTTCTGCATCGCAACCAGCGAGAGGAACAGCCACCCCGATCCGAATCCCGTGAAAAACATGGCGCCAATCGCTCGTCCACCTATTCGATTCGCCGTCAGTTCCTTTTGCATCGTCAACCTCCTTGGGGAATTGTTCGTCCTTCAGATCGCCGTTCCCAGCAACTGCTTCAGGGCGGCAACGTACTCCGTGAGCGCCGCGCGGCCGGCCTCGGTCATGCGGTAGAGCGTCTGCGGCTTGCGCAGCACAAATTTTTTCTCGACGGAGACGTAGCCTGCCTCTTCGAGCTTCATCAGTTGCGCGCCCAGGTTGCCGTCGCTCGCGCCGGTCTTCTCGCGCAGCCAGATGAACTCCGCCTCGTCGACCCCCGCGAGCAGCGAGAGCAGCGCCAGGCGCAGCTTCCCGTGAATCACAGGATTCAGCTCCGGCAGCTCAGGCATGGACCGCTCCACTCTGCTTACGCTGGCGCGACTCCAGAATCATCGCGTAGACTCCAAACACGATCTGGCCCAGGAACGTCGCTCCGAGAAACGCGATTCCAACCACCTCGTCCGATCCAAAACAGGCGGCCACAGCCGCCGCCAGCCACACCACCGCGCACCAGTACTGCGCCTTCCACTTCAGGATCATCGCCGAGGTCGCGTGCGCCGTGGCCAGCATCGCCCCCACGATCGCCACAAAAACGCGCCCGTCAAACCGCCCGCTCACCGCCAGGCAAATCAGAACCACCATGAGTGACGACCCCATCGCTATCCACACCGCGCCAATCGCCCTGCCCAGCGTGGTCTCTGCCTGGCCCCGCGACATCCGCGATGCGACTACCGACGACACCACGGCAGCGGCCGTCATCGTCACAGGCCATGCCAGCCAGCTCTTGCCCCACGTCGCCCACGCCGTCGCCACCAGGTACGCCACGCCCCACAGCACAAAGGTCCAGCCCCATTTCGTGGTCGTCCTCCGCCCCTCGCTGATCATGCTCTCAATCAACTTCAGCCGCTCCGTCAACTCCAGGCTGTTCGTTTCTCCGCTCACAGAATTCCTCCTCCAGGCATTTTGCTCAACAGGGCACGGCCCTCACAGCCCGCACCCTGCCTACACTTACCACTGATACGCGTCCCTGACCCCTGACACCTGCTTTAAGCCGTCTCCCAGCGCCGCGCCACTCTGCGCGCAATCAGAAACAGACCCACGCCGACCGCCAGCAAGACCGCCACCTGCGGCCACAGTGCACTCACCGGCAGATCGCGCCAGAAGACCTTCGTGAATCCATCAATGGCCCAGGCGTTGATGGTGAACAGGCCCGCCTTCTGCATCGCCTCCGGCATCAGGAATCGGGGGAACATGCTTCCGCCCACCGCCGACATGATCAGAATCAGCAGCGTCGACAGCGAGCCCAGTTGCGCCCGCGTCTTGCACGCGCTGGCCAGCAGCAGCCCGAAGGCCGCCACCGCGAAGGCCGTCACCAACCCCATCACCGCGAAGCCCGGCAGGTGATTGAAAAAGTCGAGGTGAAAGACCGCTGCTCCCCACAGAAACATCGCCACCAGTTGCACAAACGCCAGCAGTGTGTTGAAGACCAGCTTTCCCATCAGCAGCTTCGTCATGGTTACGCGCGTGCTCAGCACCCGCTCCAGCGTTCCGCTCTCGACCTCGTCCAGCAGCGCTCCGGCCGATCCGCTCGCCGTGAAGAGGAGAAACATCACGCCGATTGCCGCCGCGTAAAACGAGATCATCGGACTCTTCTTGTTTTGTCCCACCACGGCGCGCTGCTTCACCCGGATAATCCCGGCTCCGTTGTCATCCGATCCTTTATTCGCCCCGCCCGAATCATTGCCCAACTTGCCGCTCGCCACTTGCTTGCGCAGATCCGCCAGCCCGTTCTCCACCACTTTCTTCTGCTCCGGCGTAAATCCGCCAATGTACTTCCCGGCACTCTTCATTCCTTCCTCGGCCATCACTGCCGGCATTGAGGTCATCGCCGCCTTCTGGAGCATGCCCATCACAATCTGCGGAGCGATGGTGTCGCTCTCATCGTTCAGCAGCTCGACCGCGCTCGCATCCGCATCCGGCCCGAACCCCATCGGGTGCGCGCCGAATCCCTTCGGAACAATCAGCGCCACCGGCGCATCGCCCGCCTTCACCGCGGCCTCCGCGGTCGCCGCTGTGTACTCGGGACCCGCCGGCGCACCTTTCCTCGTTACCGGCGTGCGATGCACCCAGAACGAATTGTCATGCTCCAGCGCCCCGATCAGGTCCTTCGAGGCTTGGCTCTTATCCTCGTCCACAACGATCAACGTGACGCGCGGCGTCGAGTCGTGCTGCCCGCCAAAGATCGTCGCGAAAATCGAGAAAAACGCGAGCGGCAGAACGAAGCTCAACACCAGCGCGCCCCGGTCGCGCCGTAATCCCATCAGTGCGGTCCTTGCAACATGAAGAATCAATCTCGTAACTCCCTTCCTGTAAGGTGCAGAAACACCGACTCCAGATTGGGCCTGCGCAGCGAAAGATCCTCGAGCTCAAGCCCCGCCTTCGCCGCGTCGTCCAGCAGCGGCGCAATCTCGCCCGCCTGCTCGATGGTGAACTCCGCCGTCTCGCCCGTCATGCGCCCGTCATGCCGTGCCGTCCAGGCCTGAATCGCTTCCGAATCGCCCGCGAACCGCGCCAGCACCTGGCTGCGCGTTCCAAACGACTCGCGCACCAGTTCGTCTCGGGTTCCCGCCGCAATCACCTGCCCGTGGTCGATGATCGCAACCCGGTCGCACAGCCGCTCCGCCTC
>PLSB01000244.1 GCA_003165005.1 Acidobacteriaceae bacterium
CGCTTGTGCAGGCCGAGGAAAGAGTCGAGCTTGTCGGAACCGGTGGCGCGCTCCACCACGCCAACCACGCCGAATGCGCCAATGGTAGTTAGGCCATAGGTGACGATGTAGTAGAAAACAGGCTCGGCAGTGACGTTCGTCCAGGAGTAGAACGCAAGACCGAGGAGGATATAACCGGCGTGCGCTATGGCCGAATACGCGAGCAGGCGGCGGACACTCGATTGCGCAAGCGCGGCCAGGTTGCCGAGGACCATCGATGCGGCCGCGAGCACCGTGAGAATCCGGGGCCACGCGGTAAAGATACCCGGAGTCCAGCAGAGGGTGCTGCTGATGGAAATGAGCAATGCGAAGCTGGCGACCTTTGAGACCGACGCGATGAATGCCGCGGAGGGCGCAGGAGCACCTTCGTAGGTGTCCGGAGCCCAGAAATGGAATGGGACCGCGGCGACCTTGAAGCCGAGTCCGGCGGCGATCATGACGAACGCGATCAAAATGAGCGGTGCGCCGCCGTTGGCTCCAGCGTAATTGACTCCCCGCATCACGCGGATCAAGTTGGTTGAGCCGGAAATCCCATAGAGATAGCTGAAGCCGAAGAGCAGAAACGCCGCGCTCATGCCGCCGAAGAGGTAGTACTTGAGGGCGGCTTCGGCGCTTTTGCCGGATTGCTTGGCGAATGCGGTGAGGATGTAGAGGCCGAGCGAGAGAAGCTCGAGGCCGACGAAAATCACGAGCAAATCAAACGCGGTGGCAACGATCAAGCCGCCGGCTGCCGCCATCAGCACCACGGAGACGTATTCGCCGGGGTTGCGCGTGAACTCGGAATCGATAAGGAGCAACAGGGTGAGTGCAGTCAGCACGAGAATTGCTACTTGATAGACGTCGTGCCCGGCGAGCGGAAGGTAGGGGCGAAGAAGTCCGGCGTCGATGTTCCAACCCCGCCATCCTCCGGCGCAAACGGCCCAGAACGACGCTGCGCAGCCAAAGACGCCTAAGACCGCAGCGAGGGTGGTGCGGTCGTCCTGGTCCTCTTTACGGCGGGAGAGCACAAGGTCAACCACGAGCACGAGCAGCGCGGCAACTTCGAGAGCGGTTTCAGGCAGCGTGGCACGGAAGATGGCCGAGTAGCTCATTGCAGCTTCGATGAACGCCGTGCGCTCTGTCATTGCGCACCTCCCGCGAGCAGCGTTTTCACGGCCGGTTCAATCTGGTCGAGGAGAATGCGCGGGTAGAGACCGGCGGCAAGGGTGCACGCGCCGAGCAGAACGACTCCGGCGATCTCAGGCCAGGTGATGGGAGCGAGTTTGTGATGCTGTTCGGCTTCAAGTTCGTGCGCGGTGGGCAGCACATCACTGAAGAAGGCCTTTTGCAGGGCGCGCCAGATGTAGGCCACGCCGACGATGATGCCGATGCCAGAGACGATGGTCCACCAAGGATTCGCTTGCCATGCGCCGACCAGAACTTGCAGCTCGGCGACGAAACCGGAGAAGCCCGGCAGGCCCATGGACGCGACTCCGGCAAAGACGAATGCCCATGCGGCGAAGGGCAATCGTCGCGAGAGGTGCATGGGCCCGAGCTCGGCGAACTGGCGTGTGTGCGTGCGGTCGTAGACCACGCGGCCGACGATGGCGAAGAGCAACCCGGCGATGATGCCGTGCGAGAACATCTGCAGCACCGCGCCATCGACGCCAATCTGGTTGAGCGTCATGAGGCCGAGCAGGACGAATCCCATGTGGCTGACGCTCGAATAGCCGATGACAAATTTGAAATCGGTTTGAGCGAGAGCGACCAGCGCGCCGTAGACGATGCCTATGACGGCGAGCCAGGCGAAGACATCGCGCCAGGAGGCGAGACCGAGGAGCGTGAATCCCCAGGAATCGAGGCCGTGGGGAAAAAGGCCGATGCCGACGCGCAGGCAGCCGTACGCGCCGAGCTTCATGACCACGCCGGCGAGGAGCATGGACGCTGCGGTGGGCGCTGCGACATGGCCAGTGGGCGCCCAGGTGTGGAAGGGCCACATGCCGGCGAGAATCGCGAAACCGACGAAGACCAGCGGGAAGCACCACATCTGGAAGCGCACGGGCAGGCCGGCGTTTGCGAGCGCGGCGAGTGCGGTGGAATGCGAACCGGCGGTGACGTAGGCGGCGAGCAAACCGATGAGCACCATGGCGGAGCCGGTGAAGGAGTAGAGCGCGAGCTTCATGGCGCCATACTCGCGGCGCGTGGAGCCCCAGATGGCGATGAGGAAGTATTTGGGGACGATGGCGATTTCGTAAAAGACGAAGAGCAGGAAGAGGTCGCCGCTCAAAAAGACGCCGTAGACGCCGCCGATGAGCGCGAGATAAAACGCGAAGAATTGATTGGTGCGGAGGTCGACGTTCCAACTGAAGAGCACGCCTGCCACGGCTGCGATGCCGGTGAGCAGAACCAGCACGCGGCTGATGCCGTCGGCTGCGAGCAGAAAGTGGATGCCCATCGATGGCACCCAGAGCGCGTCGATAAAGACCTGGGGGAAGACCTGGCGCGGCTGGCTGAATCCGGCGGCGTAGCCCCCGACAGCGATGGCAAGACCGGCCACGGACACGACGAGCGCGAACCAGCGCGCAAGGACGGGTTTGTCCTTGGGGCACAGAGCCGAGACCAGCGCGCCGGCGAACGAGATGTAGATGGTCCAGGGCAGCATTTACAGCGGTTCTCCAGTTTCGTTCAGTTGGAGCCGATCGAGTTCTGTGGTTTCCCACCCTTGCGACAAAAAGAAGTCGCAAGGATGGGGCACGGGACTTTCGTGGAGCATGAGCTTCGTCCGAGCGAACATTAAAATCTCCAGTGCGCAAGCAGGTTCTGGACCGTGGGGTTGATGGTGTTGACGATGAGCTGGGGCACAAGACCGACGAGAAACATGAGGCCGATGACGGGCGCGAGAGCCATGCGCTCGCCGTGATGCAGATCGGGGAACGCGGCCCAATGCTCCGGAACGGGGCCGCTGAAGACTTTTTGAATCACGGTGAGAATGACGGCGGCAGTGACGAGCAGGCCGAGTACCGAGACGGTGGCGCTGATCCAAGACAAAGAAAAAACGCCGCGGAAGATGAGGAATTCGCCGGGAAAACCGTTGAGGCCAGGCAGGCCGAGCGAAGAGAAGAGCGCGATGCCCATGAGCCCCGCGAAGACGGGCGCGGGCTTGCGCAGACCGCCAAAGTCGTTGATGCCGCGCAGGCCGCCGGAGCGGAACTGGATCATGGAGATGAACCAGAAGAGCGCGGCGGCAGTGAGTCCGTGGTTGAACATCTGCAGGATGACGCCGTTAAGCGCGGCGGCCTGGCTGGCCTGCTGGGCCGCGCCGGACGCGGGAACGGCCAGCGCGAAGATGCCGAGCAGGCAGTAGCCCAGGTGATTCACCGAGAAGTAGGCGAAGATGCGCTTGAGATCGGTTTGCGCGGCGGCGGCCCACGCGCCCATGACGACGGTGGCGGCGGCTAGAGCGAGCAGGGGCGTGCGCATGGCGGCGATCTGGGGGCCGAAGAGCGGA
Organism: Acidobacteriaceae bacterium; assembly: GCA_003165005.1. Taxonomy (GTDB): domain Bacteria; phylum Acidobacteriota; class Terriglobia; order Terriglobales; family Acidobacteriaceae; genus Telmatobacter. The sequence goes on from PLSB01000244.1 coordinate 3,527, forward strand.
ATGGCGATGCGCAGCAGGCCGTAGACGCCCATCTTCGACATGGCGCCGGTGAGCAGCATGGTGACGGGCGAAGGCGCCTCAGCATACGCGGCGGGCAGCCAGGTGTGGAAGGGCATGAGCGGTACTTTGACCGCAAAACCGGCGAGCACGCCGATGGCGAGCCACGGCATCACGGGGCCGAGATGCGCCGTGACCATCTGCGCGAGCTGGCCGGATGCGGACATCTGCGCGAGCTGGATGAAGTCCATGGTGCCGGGCACGGCGATACCCGTACCCGAGGGACTTGTGGTCGCGAGGAAGATGGCGAGGAAGGAGAGCAAGAGCGCCACCGAGCCGGCCATGGTGTAGATGAAGAATTGCGTGGCCGCGGGGCCACGCTTGGGTCCGCCCCACAATTTGATGAGGAAGAATGCGGGGATGAGGCTCAGTTCCCAAAACAAAAACCAATGGAAGAAGTTGAGCGCGGTAAAGGAGCCGAAGAGGCCGGCTTCAAGCGTGAGCACGAGCGAGAAGAAGAGGCCGGGCATATGGTGGACGCGATGCTGCGCGGCATCGACCGCCATGAGGGTAACGATGGCGGAGAGCACGAGCATGAGGCCGCCGAGGCCGTCGACGCCGAGGTGATATTCGATGCCGAGCGAAGGCGCCCAGGCGGCGCGCTCAACCAGACCAATGCTCCCGTCGGCGGGCAAGCGGGTCCAGATGAAGAGCGAAAGAAGCAGGCAAGCGAGCGTGGTGAAGAGCGCCACGATGCGCGCATGACGGCCGGAGAAGAGGGCAATTGCCGCGCCCAGGAGCGGCACGACGGTGAGGAGCGTCAGGATGGGGAACGCGAGCACGTTCATGGCCGGCTGCTCCAGAGAAGAATTGCGGCAAGCGCGACGATTGCGGCGGCAAGGATGCGCAGATAGTTCTGCACGCGACCGCCTTCGACGCGCGAAAGCAGGCCGCCGCCGGAGGAAAGCTCCTCGCAGGTTTTGTCGAAGCCGCCGTCGACCCAGTGGACGTCGAGGAAACGATTGAAACGCGCCCAGAGGCTGAAGAGGCAGGCGACGAAAGCGACGATCCCGCCCCAGATGCGGCGGTCGAGCCAGTCGGCCACGCGCGCCCACCATGTGTAGAAAGCGATGACGGTCGCGCCGTAGATCTCGTCGACGTAGAGACGGTCGCGCAGCGGCGTCCAGAGCCAGGGCGCGGACTTTTCCAGAGCGTCGGGAGCTTCCGGCTTGGGTGACTTGTCGCCGTAGAGCCACCAGCCGATGCCGAGGCCGATGAAGACCACCACGGACGAGGTGAGCATGAGCAGGCCGAGGCCGGGCTCGGCGAAACCGTGGAAGTCGAATGCGACGGCGCGATTCTCAAGGAACGCGTGGAACCACGGCCAGGCCGGCGTGCCGATGAAGCCGAGCGCGATGGCGAAGAAAGCGAGGATCGCTAACGGCAGCGTCATCACCTTTGGACTTTCGTGCGTCGGGCTGCCGCCGCGCCAGTGGCCGAAGAAAGCGTAGCAGACCTGGCGCGTCATGTAGAACGCGGTGAGCAATGCGCCGAAGAGGAGCAGATAGAACGGGCCTTTGATCGCAGTGGAGTGGTGCGCGGCTTCGAGGATGCCATCCTTCGACCAGAAGCCGGAGAAAACGAGCGGGAATCCGCAGAGCGCCAACATGCCGATGGCGTAGGTGAGGAAGGTGAACGGCATATCGGCGCGGAGTCCGCCCATGCGGCGGATGTCCTGCTCGTCGTGGCAGCCGTGAATGACCGAGCC
>PLSB01000139.1 GCA_003165005.1 Acidobacteriaceae bacterium
GGGTGGGAACACAAGACGCTTACGGATTAAGCGCATTTCGCCTTAAAAGTTCTTTTGGGGGTTAGAAGGGATGAAAGACTTTAGCGTCTATTGAAACGTCATTTCAAGAGGAACGAAAGGCGAAACTTGGCCTCAATCCTCGATCCGGTGCAGAAAGTTTGTGGAAATCAGGCCTACAATATTGCAGCTAAAATATTTACGATCCAAAGCTGCAACCCAGAAATCCACATTAAAGCACCACTTTCGCAGCAAATGCACCAAATAAAGTCAACGGCGACCGCTTATCAATGAGCGTGGGGCCAAAGAAGGACTTTTTTCCCGCCGCCTCGACTCCCGAAGTTGAGATTTGGGAAACCATTGAAGCTGACTCCGCTCATCATCCCAGCCCTTTATCCATCGCCGCGTTTGCCGGACTACAGGCCTACTTAATGTCTTCTGTCTTCTCCGAGTATTCCCGGTACTGATGCCCGTCGAACCGGAAGGATGCGGTAGTAACGGTGATTGCCGTCGCCGCCATCGCTTCGAGGTTGCGATAGCCGTTCGTTCGTGACCTCTTCACAATGAGGTCGTGCGCAGGAATCGTGAGCACAAGCAAGTATCCCTTGCCACTATTAACGAAAACCCAAAATGTATCGACGTTTGCTCCAAGGAGCGGTCCCTCTGCGACGACGATCAGATCTTTCTCGCCGGGACTTCCCAGGGCGATCTCCGAAGCTGAGAACCATGACCTGGGCAGCTTCTCCGGCGCAATTGCCGCATACGCCAGTTCATTTTCGACGCGATCGTCGCGCCGAAGAATTGCCAGCGCCTCATCGGGGATCGGGACAGGGAAGCTTACGCCCGCATCTTCAGCACTGAAATGCGTCTGCTCCTGATTGGACTTTGTTTTTTGGCTTTCAATCGAGACACCGCCGAAGATCAGGACCGCTCCAACAATAAGCAAACGGGAATTGCGTCTCATCGCTTTGTTCTCCTCTCACGTGGCGCGGAGTCTTTCGGTGCCTTGCTAACTCGCTGGCTTGCCGATTCGCTGCCCCTCATCCATCGCGGCGTTAGCCAGTTTGTCGGCATCTTTATTGCCGCCCCTCAACGTGTGCCGCATCTCGAAGGCGTCGAGCCGCCGCGACATCCAGCGCGCTTCCTGCCACAAGGGCTGCAATCCGGGGCTTTTCACCTTGTAGATGCCCTTCATCTGCCGCACCATGAGCTCGGAGTCGGAGACCACTCTCAGCTTCCGCACGCCGTTTGCAAGCGCCCAGGCGAGGACGGCCAGCAACCCCTTGTACTCGGCGTAATTATTGGTCTGGCGGCCCAGGAACTCGCTGAGCCGCGCCACTACCTGGCCTTCGGGGTCCTCAATCACAGCGCCGTAGCCCGCCGGGCCGGGGTTGCCGCGCGATCCGCCGTCGCAGTGCGCTGTAAACCAGCCGCCGGCCGTCGCTTCGCTCGCGTCAGGCTCATTTTCAAAGAGATTTCCAGTCATTGATTCCCAGTGTAACCGGGTGTGAGTGTGAGTGCGAGTGTGCGCTGACTCCTCACACTCACACTCACACTCACNNCACTCGCACTCACACTCACACTCACACTCGCACTCACACTCGCACTCACACTCACACTCGCACTCACACTGCTCCCCAGTCCCTGCTTTCCAAACCGACCCTCCCGCGTCAATTAGACAGCGCACAGGTTTCACCTTCCGGGAGCGGAGCCGATGGAAGCAGAAGCGGTCAGTTTTCCACTCGCCCCGGTTCAGGCAGCAGTCACTTTGGCTCGGCCGGCACGGCTGGGGATACAATCCTCTCCAGGCATGGCTGCGACGAGGGCAATGGACGGGGCGAACCGGGGGAACTCGAGCCCAGACGACGAGGGCCCAACTGGCGAGAGTCGGACCGGCGCGAGTCGGCCGAACGCGAGCCAAATGGGCGAGAGCGCGCATAATCGTGCGCTCGAAATGGAGCTGATCCGCGAGGCGCAGGCCGGTTCGCGCGCCGCATTCGATGCGCTGGTGCGCCAGTACGAGCGCCAGGTGCTGCGTCTGGCGCTGCACCTGACAGGATCGGAACACGATGCCGAAGACATCTACCAGGAGGCCTTCCTCAAGGCCTACCGGTACCTCGGCAACTTCCGCTTCGAGTGCTCGTTTTACACGTGGATTTACCGCATCGTCACCAACCTGTGCCTGGACCAGTTGCGCCGCCGCAAGACTCGCCGCGAGGACCACGCCGTGGTGGTGGACCGCAGCGGCGGCGAGATCGATCTGCTGGCCTCGGTCTCCGACGACCGGCCGTTTTCCAATCCCGCCCGCGAGCTGGACCGCAAGCTGCTGGGCGAAAAGATTCAGGCGGCGCTCACGAAACTCACGCCGCGCGAGCGGATGGTCTTCGAGCTGAAGCATTACCAGGGCCTCAGGCTGCGCACCATCGGCGAGATGTTGAACACCACGGAAGAGACCGCCAAGAACACCCTCTTCCGCGCAACCAAAAAGTTGCGATTGCACCTGGCGGAGTTGAGGTAAAGGCCAGCTTCTAGCCTCTAGCTACTAGCTGCTAGCTTCGCCCAGGCAACGCATAAGGGCTGAATACGAAGCGGCAGATTGAGTAGGACAAAGCTAGGAGCTAGTGGCTAGAAGCTAGTAGCTGTTTTTTTGAGGCTTAGAGGACGTGACACCATGAATTGCGAACTTACACACGAAAGGATCGTCACGGCAGCGTACGGCGAGCTGCCTGACGAACTGGCCCACGAGCTGGAGCGGCACTTGTCTGACTGCGCCCCCTGCCGCAAGGAGCGCGAGCAGGTGCTCGAGCTCAAGCTGATCGCCGATGCGCATCCCGTCGCGGAGCCGGGACCCAATCTGGTCGCCCGCGCGCGCCTGCGCCTCGACGAAGCGCTCGATGCGCTGCCGCCCAAGCGCTGGTATGAGCGTCTCGGCGAGCGCATCCTGAACAACTTCGCCAGCCTGCAAGCCGCGCCGGTTGCAGCCCTGCTTTTGCTGGTCGCGGGCGCGGGAGCCGGCGTTCTGGGCGGCTACGAATACGCTCTGAATCGCGCCGCCCACGCGGCCGAAGCGCAGGCGGCAGCGCCCGCCGGCATCAAAGTGCAGCCCCAAGCAGCCCTCCCCGCGCTGGCCAATGTGGCCAGCATCTCCGGCATTGTGCGCCAGCCCAACAGCGAGATTGTCGACGTGAGCTTCAACCAGATTGTGCCCCGCCACCTCGAGGGCTCGCTCGACGATCCTCAGATTCGCCAATTGCTCATGATGGCCACGGAAAACACCTCCTCGGCAGGCGTACGCAACGACTCCGTGGCGCTGCTCGCGGCCGAGTGCCGCGCCGGCCACAGTTGCCAGCCCGCCGGCATTCGCGAAGCGCTCATGGTGGCGCTGCGCTACGACCGCAGCCCCAAGGTGCGCCAGAAGGCGCTGGAGGGCCTGGAACCCTACGTGGCCGACGACATGCGCGTGCGCGACGCCGTGCTGGAAGCCGTGCTGAACGACAACGACCCGGCCATTCGCACCGCCGCCATCGGTTTGTTGCAGCCGGACGACGCCGATACCAGCGTTCGCCAGGTGCTTTATTCCGTCTCGAACTCCGACGACAATGCCCAGATCAGGAATGTTTCCCGGCAGGTCTTGAGCCGGGTACCGGAGATTCAATAAACTTGCTTACCCTTCCGGCCACTGCGCCGTCATAATGAGCGCAGACCGGACGACGAACTCTTGGAGACACAGCCATGAAACACCTCTTGAGGCCGTACCGTACGTCGCATCGAATCTTTGGTTCTCTCGCATTGCGCTCTGCCGCGCTGGCCGCGGCGGCCTGCCTGCTGCTTGCGCCGCACACGGCGCATGCCCAGTCGGGAGCGCTCGCGCCCTTCTTTGCCGATCCCGATCCGCTCCTCGCGCATGCCGGCCCGTGCGGCTATCTGGGCGTGGATGTGACCGACGTTGACGCCGACAAGGCGCAGGCGCTCAAGCTCAAGGAAGTGCGCGGCGCTCTGGTCACGCTCATCGATCACGACGCGCCCGCCGGCCAGATCGGCCTGAAAGTGAACGATGTGGTTCTGGCCATCAACGGCCAGAATGTTGAAGGCGCCGAGCAGTTGCGCCGCATTCTGCGGGAGATTCCGCCGGGCCGCAAGATCAGCCTCGTGATCAGCCGCGACGGCAACATTCAAACCCTGGCCGTGCAGTTGGCCGACCGCAAAGCCATGGAATTGAGCATCTGGTCGAAGATCGGCATGGATGCCGATGGCATTGCGCCCCCATCGCCGTTGCCGGCGATGGGCATCATGGCCGGCGGCGACGCGCCCATGCCGCCGAGCGGCTTCCATATGTCGCTCTTCACCAGCACGCTTAATGTGGGCGCGCTGGTTGAGCCGCTCACCTCGCAGATGGCCGAGTACCTGGGCGTCGACGGCGGCCTGATGGTCAAGCAGGTCTCCAAGAAAAGCGAAGCTGCCGCCGCGGGCTTCAAGGCCTTCGACGTGATCCTCAAGGTCGGCGCGGACTCCATCATGACCTCCGCCGACTGGGACCGCGCCCTGCGCTCGAACCAGGGCAAGCAGGTGCAGGTGACCATTATGCGCAACAAGAAGCAGCAGACGGTCACCCTCCAGGTGGACTCGAAGCACCGCGGCGCGCTTGAACTTGACGATCTCTTCGCGAACGGCGAAGTTCCTCAGTTGGCCGATCTCGAGTCCGCACTCGATCCTGCGATGTTGCAGGCGCTCGCCGCCCAGGCGCAAGCCGAGGCCGATGCGGCTGCCGCCCAGGCGCGTCAGCAAGCCGAAGCACTCCGCAAGCAGATGGAGAACATGCATCTCCAGATCAGCCAGGAACAAATGGACAAACTTCGCCAACAAACCGAACAACTGCGCGAAAGCATGAAGAACTCACAATTCGACGCGGAGCAGATGCGGCAGCAGCTCGAGCAGCAGATGGAACAATTCCGCAAGAGCTTCAACGAAGACCAAATGAAACAGCTCCAGCAGCAAATGGAACAATTCCGCAAAAGCTTCAACGAGGAGCAGATGAAGCAATTGCAACAGCAAATGCAGCGCTTCAAGCAGCAGATGGAAGAGTGGCGCGAGCAAAGCGAAGGCCACTTTGTTTAGCAAACCGCAAGCTTCTCTCGATCCCGAAGGCGCCGCAATGCGGCGCCCTTCGTGTCTTCGGCTTACTTGGAAGAATGGCAACTTGATTGCTGCAAGAATGGTTCCAATAGTGATACCATAATCAAGGCATGGCCACTTCGAAGAAGATTCTCGAAGCAATGCGTCGCACGCCTGCGAATGTCCGATTCAGAGACCTGTTCCGGTTATGCGTCGAGCATTTTGGCGAGCCCCGCCAACATGGCACGAGTCACGCAATCTTCAAGACGCCATGGCCGGGCGATCCGCGCGTCAACATCCAGAATGAAAAAGGGAAGGCCAAGGCATATCAGGTTCGACAGGTTCTGGCGGCCATCGAAAAGGTGAAAGGACTCCAGCATGAAGCAAACCCCGAAGCGGAATTCGAAGACTGATCACTTCACCTATCGCGTCACCTGGTCGGCGGAGGACAGGGAGCATGTCGGCCTCTGCGCGGAGTTTCCCTCTCTATCCTGGCTGGCGCGCACACCTGAAGACGCCCTTGCCGGAATCCGCAGGGTCGTAAAAGAGGCGGTCAAAGACATGGAAGCCGCAGGTGAGCTGGTGCCGGTTCCGTTGGCAGTGAAGCACTACAGCGGTCAATTTCGTGTCCGCATTCCCCCCGAGGTTCACCGTTCGCTTGCCGTTCGGGCCGCGGAACAGGGCGTCAGCCTCAATCGTCTCGCCAGCGCCAAGCTCTCCGCGTAGCCGCGCCGTAAACTAACCTCATGGAAGTTCTCTACGGCCTGCACCCGGTGGAGGAAGCTCTCAGAGCCGGCAAGCGGCGCTTCGACCACGTCCTCGTCGCCCGCGAACGCCGCGGCGCGCGCCTCGAGAGCCTGGTCGCCCAGTGCCGCCAGGCCCACGTCCGCGTGCTCGAGCAGCCGCGCGAGCAACTCACCGTCGCCGCGAAAACTCCCGCGCACCAGGGCGTGGTCGCCCTCGTCCGCGCGCAGGAGTTCCTCGCTCTTGAAGACCTCTTCGCGCCGGCCGCGGACAAAGCCGCCGCATCGCGTCTCGTCCTTGCTCTCGATGGCGTAGAAGATCCGCAAAACCTGGGCGCGTTGCTGCGCGTGGCCGACGGAGCCGGCGTCGACGGCGTGGTTCTTACCGAGCGCCGCGCCGCGCCCCTGAGTCCCGCCGCCGTCAAGGCCAGCGCCGGCGCGGCCGAGCACCTGCGCATCGCCCGCGTGGTCAATCTCGTGCGCGCGCTCGAGGAGCTCAAGCGCCAGAACCTCTGGATCGTGGGTCTCGACGAGCGCGGCCTGACAGACTACGACCGCTTCGATCTCACCGGCAATCTCGTCGTCGTGCTGGGCCGCGAGGGTGCGGGGCTGCACGATCTCGTCCGCCGCACCTGCGATCACCTGCTGCGCATTCCCATCGCTGGCGGCGTCAGCTCGCTCAACGTCTCCGCCGCGGGAGCGGTTGTTCTCTACGAGGCCGCCCGCCAGAGGCGCGCTCTCCGCAAGGCCGATTCATTCGTCCAAGAGTCGGCCCCACACAGTGGTGCTGCACGCAGTGCCACGAAAGGTTTAGGTTCATGAAGGCAATTAGCTCCGTGCCCCATCCTTTCGCCGGTTTCTTGGCGAAAGGGTGGGAGGCCACGCGCGCAACAAGTCTCTTTCTCGCGAGCGTCCTTTTCATCTCGCTGTCCGCCGCAGCCCAAACCACTCCCGCCGCTCCGCCAGACCAGCCGGTTCCGGACCAGCCGCATCACGGCCAGGTCATCTTCTCGCGCTCCACCGACGAAAATGGTGTGACCACGACCACCGTCGGCCCCGGCGCGCAGCAGATAGCTCCGAGCGGACAGCCTGTCGAAGCGCCGACGGCCACCGACGCCGAGCGCGAAGCTATCACCTTCACCGATTTCAATATGGACGTCCATCTCCGCCCCGCCGAGCACGAGATCGCCGTCCGCACCCTCGTCGCTGTGCGCAACGACGGCAGATCGCCGCTCGCGCAAATTCCGCTCCAAATCTCTTCCTCGCTGCACTGGGAGCGCATCCGCGTGGCCGCGCGCGACGCACTTTACACCGTCGCCACGCTCAACTCCGACACCGATCACACCGGCCAGCTTCACGAGGCCGCCGTCAAACTCGCCGCTCCGCTCGCGCCCGGCGCAACGCTTGAGCTCGACGTCACCTACTCCGGCGCGATCACGCAATCGGCGCAGCGCCTGGTCGCCATCGGAACCCCCGAAGACGCGGCTCTCCACTCCGACTGGGACGCGATCGACACCGATTTCACCGGGCTGCGCGGCTTCGGCAACGTGGTCTGGTACCCGGCCTCCGCGCCTCCCGTGATTCTCGGCGACGGCGCGCGCGTCTTCGACGAGATGGGCGAGCACAAGCTGCGCATGGCCGGCGCGCATTTCTTCCTGCGCCTCGCCGTGGAGTTTCCTCACGGCCACGCGCCCACCGTCGCCGTCATCAACGGGCACTTCGTGCCGTTCTCGATTACCGAGCCGCAGAACGGAGGCGACGATATCTCCTCAGTCGCCACGGCCACGCTTGACACAGCAGCGCTGGGCTTCGAAGCGCCCAGCCTCTTTGTTGCCGTCCGCAACGGACAACACGCCGCCAACACCACGTTCTGGACGCTGCCCGCCGACGAAGCTGCTGCGAAGGAGTGGTCTTCCGCCGCTGCCACCGTCACGCCGTTTTTAGAAGGCTGGCTCGGCCCGGCGCCGCGCTCCGAGCTCACGATTCTCGATCTGCCCGATCCCAACGACGCGCCTTACGAAACCGGCGCACTGCTCGCGACCCCCATCCGCCAGGGCACGCAAGATCAACTCACCGGCGCGATGGCCCACGCGCTCACGCACGCCTGGATGTCGTCGCCGCGCGCGTGGCTCAGCGAAGGCGTGGCGCACTTCATGGGAACCTTGTGGCTCGAAAAACAGTCGGGCCGCGAGAAGGCGCTCGAAGCTCTCGAGTCCGGCCGCGCTGCCCTCGCGCTGGTCGAGCCGCCCAGCCCCGGCGAGAGCTCCGGCCAGCCGCTCGCCGCAGCCATTTCGCCCGTCTACTACCGCACCAAGGCCACCTACGTCTTCTGGATGCTGCGCGATCTCGCCGGCGATCCCGCGCTCGCCGCGGCCCTCAGCGCTTACTCGCCCGCCGCGGATGCCGCGAGCCGCCTCGGCCCGAAACCGGGGGCCCCCGGCGACGGGTCTTTGTCGCCGGGGTGGAACTCGGGATCCGTCTCTTTCGAGAAGCTCCTCGCCCAGGCCGGCCTGTGCGGCGATCTTTCGTGGTTCCTGGCGGATTGGATCGATGCCGACAAGGGACTGCCCGACATCGCCATCGACAATGTCTTTCCCACCTCCGTCGAGCCGGGGGCGCGTCCGTCGAGCTCATCCGGCTCCGGCACGGGCCCTGAGGCCAACGCATGGCTCGTTACTGTCGATTTGTCCAACTCCGGCTACGCCGCGGCCGAAATTCCCGTCATCGTGCGCAATGCGCTGACCTCCGTTACCGAACGCGTCCTGGTTCCCGCGCGCGGCAAGGCCGCCAAGCGCATTCTCATCCAGGGCCGCCCCACCGAAGTTCAGGCCAACGACGGCACCGTCCCCGAAACCGAGGCCAGCATCCACATCCGTCATCTCACAGAGGCAGGCGGCGATTCATCGTCAGGCTCACCGGCCGCTGTGCAGCAGTAATGCAGCGTCATCCTGATCGAGTGATTGTGCAATCGCCGGAGAAGTACCGCCGGTCTCCTGACCGGCT
>PLSB01000174.1 GCA_003165005.1 Acidobacteriaceae bacterium
GAAAGAGCGAGCTATGCCATGCGAACAGGCGCTCCGCGGTCAGAAGCTGGCTATAGTTGCTGGTGGCGTCGAGCATCATCTCCACCACCCCTTCCACCTCGCGGTCCACCGCTTGCAGGCCGCCGATCTCCATGCCCATTCGGCGGGCGATGGAGGAGCGGACCATCTCCAGGTCCAGGTTCTCGCCCTCGATCTCGCTGCTCTTCAGCACATCCGTCGTCAGCGTATCGAGCACGGCCCGCTGGCGCGAGGGAAAGCCCAGGCTCTCCATGCACCCCAGCAGGCGGCCCTGTTCATGACGAACCGAGGCCAGCTTTTCCGCTAGCCGTTGATGGTCCCAACGAAAGTGGGGCCAATCCGGCAGATCGTAGATATATTGCGTCATTCTCCGCACCTTCTGCGGAGATTATAACAAATAATCTCCGCATCGCGCACGATTTATCCGCAGATATTGCGGAGATTAGAGTGATTATTCTCCGCAAAACGACGGCCAGTGGTGGGCAATACCCAATCAAGGCATTTCTGGCTGCTTGACGTTGAACGCGTCGCAGCGTACCATTTATCCATGATCCGGAGTTTCAAGGACCACGATACTGCGGAACTTGCTCAGTTGGGGACAAACCGGCGATGGCGCGGCATTGAAAGCGTAGCCCGGCGGAAACTCAACCGGATGGATGCGGCTACCCGTCTGGACGATCTCCGCGAACCTCCGGGAAATATGTTGGAACCGCTGAGAGGAAACCGGCGAGGTCAACATAGTATCCGCATCAACGATCAGTTTCGCATTTGCTTTGTATGGAAGGAGGATGGAGCGTATGACGTTGAAATCGTCGATTACCACCGCGAACGGAAAGGGAAATAAGGTGCCACTGGTGCGTCCCGCGCAGGGATGGAACTACCAGTACGTAACGACCTCACCCGGAGAGATGTTGGAGGAGGAGTTTCTTAAGCCATTGGGCTTGAGTCAACACCGGCTGGCGATGCAGATTCGCGTTCCGTCTACGCGCATCGGTGAAATTGTTCGCGGCAAGCGCGCCATCACCCCCGACACAGCTCTGCGCCTGGCCCGCTTCTTCGATAACAGCCCCGAGTTCTGGCTCAACCTTCAACAGATGCACGACCTCACCAAGGCCAAACTCTCGCTAGGCAAAACCATTGAAGCCGAGGTGCGTGTTTACCAACCGGCAGCGGCATAGGGAACCTCCGCACAGGTCCAGTTTTGTATCAGGGCACGACTGGTAGGTCAGGGTTTTAACCCTGACTGCCGCAAATGCCGCAAAATGAGTTGGGCTTTATTGAGGACTGCATAAGTAATGTCCGCACAAACGCGCCGGAGGCGCAGAGTTTGTTAGCCCCGCGCTTCAGCGTGGGGAAAAGGGATTCCACAAGTTCATTACGGAGTCCCGCAGGGACGGCGCAAGAACATTATTTATGCAGGAACCAATAGCCCTTGCAAGCTGCCCCTTTCCGCCCAATTACCCAAATCCGGAGGATTCGTTCATGAACACATTCAATTCCCTTCGCCGCGACTTTTTGCGTACCGGCAGCCTCGGCGTCGCCGCGGCCGCCATCCCCTCCATCTCCCAAGCCGCAACCAAGGAAAAGCCATTCCAATCGGACGGCCTCTTCAATGTCCGCAACTACGGCGCAGCCGGCGACGGAAAAACGCTCGACACCACCGCCGTCAACAACGCTATTGATGCCGCGGCAGCCACGGGCGGCGGCGTAGTCCTCTTTCCTCCCGGAATGTATCTTTGCTTCTCAATCCATCTCCGCAGCCACGTGCGCCTGCACCTTGAGGAAGGCAGCGCCATCGTCGCCGCCGGGTCCCCCCTCCCCGGCCAAACCACCGGCTATAACGGTGGCGTCTACGATGCCGCCGAACCCAATTCTGAGTGGGACGTCTATCAGGACTACGGCCACAATCACTGGCACAATTCCCTGCTCTGGGGCCAAGACCTTCACGACCTCGGCATCACCGGCGCCGGCCTCATTTTTGGCAAGGGCCTCAGCTTCGGCGCCAACCGTGGCCCCCGCGGCAACTACCCCATCTACGTCGCCGAGCAGCCCGGCGTCGGCAACAAGGCCATCGCCCTTAAGAACTGCCGCAACGTCGTCTTTCGCGACTTCTCCATCCTCAAAGGCGGCCATTTCGGCCTCCTGCTCACCGGCGTCGACAACCTCACTATCGACAACCTCAAAATCGACACCGACCGCGACGGCATCGACATCGATTGCTGCCAGAACGTGCGCGTCTCCAATTGCACCGTCAACTCGCCCTGGGACGACGGCATCTGCCCCAAGTCCAGCTATGCTCTTGGTTACCCTCGCGCAACCCGCAATCTCACCATCGACAGTTGCTGGGTCAGCGGCTACTACGAATTAGGCTCCGTGCTCGACGGCACCTTCAAGAAATTTGCGCCCGATGCACGCCTGTCCCACAACGGCCGCATCAAGTGTGGAACCGAATCCAACGGCGGCTTCATCAATATCACCATCTCCAACTGCATCATGGAAGGCTGCCAAGGATACGCCCTCGAGTCCGTCGATGGTGCCCTGCTTGAAGACATCGCCATCACCAACTCCACCATGCGCGACATGTACACCGGGCCGCTTTTCATGCGCCTCGGTTCGCGTTTGCGCGGCCCCAGGGAGACCACCAAAGTCGGCACAATGAAACGGATTCTCATCGGCAATCTCGATTGCTTTAACGCAACAAAAAACCAGGCCTCCATCCTCACCGGCATTCCCGGCTATGCCATCGAAGATGTGAAACTCTCGAACATCTATTTTGAGTCCGCAGGCGGAGGCGCCGCTGAAGATGCCAAGGCCCACCCCACCGAGCAGCAAGACAACTATCCTGATCCCGGCCGCTTCGGCACAACGCCCTCCTCGGGCTTCTTTCTGCGCCACATGCGCAACCTCGAAATGAGTCACGTCGAAATCGCCAACACCGTTCCCGACGCCCGCCCCGCCTTCTACCTCAACGACGTCGAGCGCGCCGACTTCTTCGCCATCACCGCGCCCCGCACCACCGACGGCGCCTTCGTCCTTCAAAACGTGAAGGACCTCCGCATAGGCTGGAGCCGCGCCGCCGCCGACACAACCCTCGCCACCGTCGACAACAAGACGCTTTAGCCGACACAAGGGGTCATGCCTCCCCGCATAGCCCCTGCACCTTTCTTTACAATTGACAACGACTACGGCCTAGCCGTACTCTACCTTCATGCGGTATGAGTGGGATCCAGAAAAGGATGCCCTGAACCGTCGCAAGCATGGTTTGTCCCTTGAAGAAGGAGTTCCTGCGCTTGATGACCCACGTAGCATTTCGTGGATCGATGACCGGTTCGATTATGGAGAAGAACGCATTCTTACCTTGGGGCTGAATGAGAATCGACTCCTTTTTGTGGTTTCGACCGAACGCGATGAAACCTTGACACGAATCATATCCGTGAGAAAGGCAGAGGAAGATGAAATCGAACAATATGATTTCGCTCAACCATGAACCTGGCGACCCTTACCGCGAAACCGACACGGATTGGGCCGCAGTGGACGCACTTACCAATGAACAGGTTCATGCCGCAGCCCTCGCCGATCCGGATGCGCAGCCGATACCTCTCGGCAGCGACGATGAACTGGCGAAGCTGGGTTTGCACCGTTTGGTGAATGTCAAAAGGCTCCGCGAGCGTCTCGCGCTCACTCAAGAAGAGTTTGCCGCCACCTATCGGATTCCCGTCGGCACGCTGCGCGATTGGGAGCAGTGCCGGAAGAATCCCGACGCCCCCGCGCGCGCCTATCTGATGGTGATCGACAAGAATCCACAAGCTGTAGCCGAGTGGTTACGGCCTGCGGCGTAATCGTGTCGCCCCGCTACCCGCGCAGCCAGTCCTTGGCCTTCTGCACCAGCACGTCGCGGCCTACGTCCGAGATCGCATTCGTCAGCGGAATCTGCTTCGGGCAAGCCTCCACGCAGTTCTGCGCAAACCCGCACTCCTGAATCCCGCCGTCCCCCGCCAGCGCCCGCAGACGCTCTTCCTTNNGCCGCGCCCACGAACCCCGTCTCCTCATTGAATTGCGGGCAAACCTCCATGCAGCACGTGCATGAAATGCAGTTCGATAGCGGATAATTGACCTCCTGCTGCTGCGGAAACACGCGCGGCCCCGAGCCCAGATCGTACGTACCATCCACCGGCACCCACGCCTTCACGGCCTTCAGGTTCTCGAACAGTACCGACCGGTCCACCTGCAGATCCCGCACCAGCGGAAACTTCGAAAGCGGCTCCAGGCGAATCGGCTGCTCCAGGTTGTCGATCAGCGCCGAACAAGCCATCCGCGCCTTGCCGTTGATCCGCATCGCGCAAGACCCGCAAATCTCTTCCAGGCAATTCGAGTCGTAAGTAACAGGAGTCGTCTGGCGCCCATCGGCCGTCACCGGATTGGCGGCAATCTCCATCATCGCCGACACCACGTTCATCCCCGGCCGCCACTCCAGTTCAAACTTCTCCCAAACCGCCGGCGCATCGGGGTTAGCCTGACGTTTGATTTCAAAGGCTACAGTCTTCGTTGCCATGATCCCTATTTCTCCCGCTTGATCTTTCGTCTCTTACCGCTTGTTCTTGTACCAATTGCGGGTGCCCCAGGTCCCGATTTTGGGACCTGGGATCGCATGAGCTCAAAGTACGAAATCATGCGATCGGAGAACTCATCCAAAACTCCGCCGCGCGCAGCACCTATTTCGCTGCGCCGTAACTGCGCGGACGCGGCTTGATGTATTGCGTATCCACTTCTTCATACTCGAANNTTGTAATGTGCCCCGCGCGATTCGTCGCGAAGCAGCGCGCCCAGCGCAACAGTTCGCGATAGCTCCAGCATGTTCTTCAACTGCCGCGCAAACGCAAAGCTGGTATTCGCCCACTGGCTGCGGTCGCTCAGGTTCACCTTCTTGTAGCGTTCCAGCAACTCCACAATCTTTTCATCGGCCAGCTTCAGCCCCTTGTTGTAGCGGATCACGGTAGCGTGCTCGGTCATGGTCTGGCCCAGTTCGCGCCACAGCCGGAAAGGATTCTCCGTCCCTTCGTTCTTCATCAGTTTGCCGTTCAGCTCGGCCTGACGCGCCAGTTCGGCAGCGTGGCCGCCATCCCCCTCGGCCGCCGGCAGATTCTTCGCATACTCAAGCGCATTCGGCCCGGAGTGGAAGCCGGCAAAGATGCAACTGAGCAGCGAATTCGCGCCCAGCCGGTTCGCGCCGTGGTATTGGTACTCGCACTCCCCCGCCGCAAACACGCCGGGAATATTCGTCATCTGGTTAAAGTCAACCCAAAGCCCGCCCATCGTGTAATGCATACCGGGGAAGATCTTCATCGGCACATCGCGCGGATCGTCGCCGACAAACTTCTCGTAAATTTCGAGAATCCCCTCGAGCTTCCGGTTCAGCGTCTCGCGATCGATGTGCGTCAGGTCCAGATACACCATCGGCTGCCCGTCAATGCCCAAACCCTCTTCGTAAACCACCTTGTGAATGGCGCGCGTAGCCACATCGCGCGGCACAAGGTTGCCGTACTTCGGATACCACTCTTCGAGGAAGTAGAAGCGCTCCGACTCGGGGATGGCTTTGAGGTCGCGTTTATCGCCGGGTGTGCGCGGCACCCACACGCGGCCGCCCTCGCCGCGCGCCGACTCGGACATGAGGCGCAGCTTGTCTTCGCCGGGGATGCAGGTGGGATGCACCTGGATGAATTCGCCGTTGGCGTAGGAAACGCCCTGCTGAAAGACGGCCGATTGCGCCGAGCCGGTGCAGACCACGGAGTTGGTGCTCTTACCGAAAATAGCTCCGATGCCGCCGGTGGCCAAGATGATGGCGTCGGCCGCGAAGGCTTTCACCTCCATGGAGCGCAGATTCATGGCCACGATGCCGCGGGCCACGCCCTTGCCGTCGATGATCGCCGACAGAAACTCCCAGCCCTCGAACTTGCTCACCTTGCCCTCGGACTCGTAGCGGCGCACCTGCTCGTCGAGCGCGTAGAGCAGTTGCTGGCCGGTAGTTGCGCCGGCGAAGGCAGTGCGGTTGTAGAGCGTGCCGCCGAAGCGCCGGAAATCGAGCAGGCCTTCGGGAGTGCGATTGAAGGGCACGCCCATGCGGTCGAGCAGGTCGATGATGGCGGGCGCGGCCTCGCACATGGCTTTCACCGGCGCCTGATTGGCCAGAAAGTCGCCGCCGTAGATGGTGTCGTCAAAGTGTTGCGCGGTGGTGTCGCCCTCGCCCTTCAGGTTTTTGGCCGCGTTGATGCCGCCCTGGGCGCACACCGAGTGCGAGCGCTTGACGGGAACGATGGAAAACAGCTCCACCGTGCCGCCGGCTTCAGCGATCTTGATCACCGCCGCCAGTCCGGCGAGCCCTCCGCCCACCACGATGATTTTGCGTGCTGCCATGAAGTACCTTTCGGAAAACAGCTTCTAGCTAGCTTCTAGCCTCTAGCCAAAAGCGGACTGCTAGAGGTTCGGGACCGGCGCGTTGGCGAACCACGGACCAACAAACGCCCAAATACTGGCCAGCCCCAAGGCTGCGAGCATCACGCCGAGCGCGATGCAAACGTAGCCGAAGCGGCGGCGCGCGTTTTCTCCCGATGTGATGCCCCACTTGGCCGCGAACAGCCACACGCCGTAGGCAAAGTGCCAGCAAATCGCGATCATGGCGATGACGTAGACGGCCAGCATCCAGGGGTTGGCAAGCTCCACCTGCACCTTATGGAACGCGTAGTAGGGATTCTCCGGCAGCATGACGCCAGTGAAGCGTTGCCGCCAGACGTGCTGCGCGATGTACGCGAACGCCACGAGGCCGGTGTAGCGCTGGGCGATATACATCCAGTTCCCTGCCCACGGGTAGTAAACAATGTTCGACTTGCCGCGCAGCCAGATGTAGACGCCGTAGATGCCGTGATAGAGGATGGGGAGAAAGATGAAGACCCACTCCAGCACGCGCACCAGCGGCAGGCTGTTGAGGAACTTCACCTGGTCGCCGTAAGCGAGCGGGCCTTTAAGCGCCTCGAAGTTCGAGAGCAGGTGCTCCAGCAGAAATGCCCCGATGGGCACAATGCCGAGCAGCGAGTGCAGCTTGTGCCAGAGGAAGCTCGTGCCTTGCCCGGCGCGTAGCGGCTCGACGCCGCTGCGAATTTGGGGCACGGCGGAGGATTCGACGGTTGCCATGAAGAGTTGGCTCCTAAAAGTTGCAGGCCGTAGCAGTCTTAGATTGAGGGACTTTGAGCAGTGTTCTGTATCACATGCATTATTCGAGGCGGAAGCAACGCCCGTCAAGGCGCGCTCCGCGCTTTTGGGTCTTGGACGAGAGTTGTGGAAATTCGCCGCGCGAGTTCAGGCAGCAGCGCTTCCAGCGCAGCGGCCGCTCACTGTGAGAATCTTCTTGCGTCAAAGGGCCATAGTTCACGCGCATTTTGGATTGTTTGCGGCACGAGGCCAATCTCCGAGGGCGGGCCGGCCTTTGTCCTGCGCCGCCAAAGCCATTCCCAACCGCGTAATCTCGTTTCCACGGAGGACATTGCTTGATTCGCCGCTATGAGGACCGCGACTTCGACCAGATTCACGCTATCATCAACGACGGCGCCAGCGCCTATAAGGGCGTGATTCCCAGCGATCGCTGGACCGAACCCTACATGCCCGCGGAGGAATTGCGCCGTGAGATTGGCGATGGGGTCGAGTTCTGGGTCTACGAAGTGGACGGCGCGCTGGCCGGCACGATGGGGATTCAGCCGGTCGAGGATGTGACTCTGATCCGGCACGCGTACGTGCGCACCGCGGACCGGAGGCGAGGCATTGGCGCGCTTCTGCTCGCTCACTTGCGTAAGCTGGCGACGGCTCCGGTACTGATCGGGACATGGGCCGATGCCGTGTGGGCCATCCGCTTCTATGAGAAGCATGGATTCCGCGCGGTCTCGCAAGAGACGAAAGAAATCCTGCTGCGGAGATACTGGAGCATTCCGGAGCGACAGGTGGAAACCTCAGTCGTTCTGGCCGATGCCAAATGGTGGGAACGGAATCTGAGCGTGTGAACCGCCGGGGCCTTCGAGCGCCGGTGGCGATTAGCGCGAGAGCATGGGCAGCAGCGCCTTGAGCGCGCGCCCGCGATGGCTAAGCGAGAGCTTGGTTTCAAGATCGATCTCCGCCATGGTCTTGTCGAGTTCCGGCAAATAAAAAAGCGGATCGTAGCCGAATCCACCCGTGCCGCGCGGCGCTTCCAGAATCCTCCCTTCGACTACGCCATCGGCCAACTGCACCAACTCGCCATCGCGCGCGGCGACAAGGGTGCAATGGTAGCGGGCCGTGCGCAGCTTCGCTGGAATTCCATCCAGTTTCCGCAGCAGGTGCATGTTGTTCCACACGTCGGTGTTGTCGTTGGCGTCTGGCGAATCTTTGAGGCCGGCGTCGGCGGCATAGCGGGCCGAGCGCACGCCGGGAGCGCCGCCGAGCGCGTCGACCTCGAGGCCGGAATCGTCGGCAATGACCAGCTCGCCGGGCGCAAAACGCGAATAATAGACGGCCTTGGTCGCGGCATTGGCCAGAAACGTGTCGCCGTCTTCCTCCGGCGCGGGGATCTCCGCAATTCCGGGGAGCGGATCGAGGTCGATCGAAAACGCCTGCGCGGCGGTGCGGAAGTCGCGCAATTTGCCTGCGCTGGTGGTGGCTGCGTAGAGGCGAAGGGCCATAATGAGAGTGTAGAAGACAAGGAACAAGGGAACGAGAAGTCGCGTGACTGCGGGACTACGGGACTACAGGAGCGAGGTCAGGCGCTTGCGGGCAGCGGAAGTTCCTTATCCAAGCCCGCAGCGATCAAGTCGGCGCGAAGGTTTTCCGGCGTCGTGAAGATCAGCGCCTTGATGCCCAGCGCCGAAGCAGCTTCCGCATTCACCTGCCGATCGTCGACGAAGAGCGTCTCCTCGGGCCGCGTGCCGAGTTTCTCCAGAGTGTATCGATAGATCGCCGGATCGGGCTTGGCCATGTGCAACCGATAGCTCCACACCAGCACGTCGAAGCGCGCGAGCCAGTCGAATTCACGTTCCATGGCCTGGAGCACGGTATCGCCCATGTTCGAAAGGATGGCGGTGCGCAATCCGCGGGCTTGGAGTGCGGCAGCCCAAGCGAGCATCGGCGGGTTGAGCGTCATCCACAAACGCGCATCCCAATGGATCAGTTCTTCAATTGCTGCGGGACTCAACGCGAGGCCGGCTTTGCTGACAATGCCCTGCCAATAGGTTTGGCCATTGAGCTTGCCTGCGTCGAAGGCATTGCGATCTGCCCAGTAAAGCGCATCGAGCTTTTCCGCGGGAAGCCCCGTGATGCGCACCAGTTCCGCGTGCGCTGCCGGGTCCGGCGGGCCGGTTAACACCATTCCGTAGTCGAAGATCGCCGCGCGCAGGGCCAAGCTCGAACCCCTTTTGCGCCCGTGTATGGTTGAGGAGGGCGCTTTTCTCATTGTGCACGACGGTTTTCGTGCTCGGTTAACAGACGCGGGTTCGTGCCTTCCCACATCTCAGAATCGAGATGTGGGGCACCCACGTTTTTTCGAGAGTTGAAAGAGACGGACTAAGGTTCGAGATACTGCAAGATGCCCATGCGATTTTCCGAGAGAACCGGCTGGAACACCGAAGAGAGCGATCTGGCGCGCGCGCACCGGCTGCGCCGCGAGGCCGGCTTGCCGATCGCCGACTTGACGGCCTCGAATCCCACGCGGTGCGGCTTCGGGTACTCCGCTTCCCTGCTTCAGGCGCTCGCCGATCCGCGGGCACTCGACTACGATCCGCAGCCGCGCGGCCTGCTCCCGGCGCGCGAGGCCGTCTGCCGCTACTACGCGGACCACGGAGTCGCGCTCGATCCCGCTCAGATTGTGCTCACCACCAGCACCAGCGAGGCCTACAGCTTTCTCTTCCGTCTGCTCTGCGATCCGGGGAGCGAAATCCTCATTCCCCAGCCCGGCTATCCTCTCTTTGACTTCCTGGCGACGCTCGACGATGTGCGCATCAAGGCCGCGCCGCTGGTGTATCACGACGGCTGGCAGATCGATGCGGAGGGGATTCGCCGCGCGATTACGCCGCAGACCAGAGCCATCGTCGCCGTGCATCCCAACAATCCTACGGGGCACTTCACCAAGCCCTGGGAGGCGGAAGAGCTTGCCAGAATCTGCCGCGCGCACGGGCTTTCGCTCATTGTGGACGAGGTGTTTCTGGACTACGCGATAGGCGCGGCCACCGAAAGCAAGGGAGAGACGGGGCGAACGGGTGCGGGTCAGGAGACCCGCACGACAGCCGGTCTGGAGACCGGCGCTACAAGGGAGGGGAGTGATGCGCCTTGGAGTTTTGCCGCGGGACTCGATGGGGTTCCGGTCTTCGTGGTGAGCGGCCTGAGCAAGATCGCCGGTCTGCCGCAGATGAAGGCCGCCTGGATCGTTGCTACCGGACCGGAAAGGGCACAGGCGCTGGACCGGCTGGAGGTGATCGCCGATACCTTCCTCTCCATGAATGCGCCGGTGCAGTGGGCGCTGCCGGCGTGGCTCGCCAACCGGACAGAGATTCAGCAGCAGATTCGCAGCCGCGCCGGCGCCAACCTGGCCGAGCTCGACCGCCAGCTCGCCGCGTTCCCCACGCTGCAACGTCTTGCCTTCGAAGGCGGCTGGTACGCAGTCCTGCGGGTTCCCGCGCTCGAGCCGGACGAGCAGACGGCGCTTGCGCTCCTCGAGCGCGGCGTCTGGGTCCATCCCGGCTACTTTTTCGGGCTTCCGGAGTCGGGCTGGTTGGTGATGAGCCTGCTAGGTTACGAACGGGAGTTCCGTGCAGGATTGATTACTATTACTGACTACTTTCGCACGAATCAAGACGGTAAAACCTGAGCGCGTCTGGCGAATCCATTGGTTGAACTATTTCCGCTATCTCGATGACAGAAAAGAAGCAGAGCTAGCAGAATCGGTGGTGCGAGTTCCACCGCGAGCCCGGCGCGCATCCTATCGCTCCTGAAGAAAAGGATTGCTTATGCGCTCTACGCCGATGGTGGTTTCCGGGCCGTGGCCGGGCAGAACCCTGGTCTCATCGGGCAGCGTCATCAGCCGGTGGCGCAGCGATTCCATGATCTGGTCGAAGTTGCCGCCGGGCAGGTCGGTGCGGCCGATGCCGCCGGCAAACAGGGTATCGCCGGCCACCAGCAGCTTGAGCGGGGCAAAGTGCAGGCACACCGATCCCTGGGTGTGGCCGGGCGTGTGCAAGACCTGGGCCGGATAGTGCTCCAGTCCCACGATCTGGCCATCCGCGAGGCCTCCGTCGGGCACAGCGACCTCCGGCGTATGCATCCCGATCCACGCCGCCTGCGCATCCATCATTTTGAGCAGCGGCAGGTCGTTTTCGTTGAGATAAATGGGCGCGCCCGTCAGCTTTTTGAGCTTCAGCGCCCCGCCCACGTGGTCGATGTGCGCGTGGGTTAAGACGATCTGCTTGAGCTTGAGCCCCAGCTCGGTGAGCCGCTGATGGATGTGCGCCGCCTCGTCGCCAGGATCGATGACGATGGCCTCCTGGGTCTGTTCATCGCCCAGAATGATGCAGTTCGAGGCCAGCAACCCGACGGGAAAGGATTCAAGGATCATAGGACCATTGTAGGAGCATAGGGCTTGGTCGATACCAACCGCTCCCTTTCCACGGCCTCCGGGGCAGATCCTTCGCCCGATCGAGCGGGCGCCCGCGGGCAAGGACGCCCGCACCCATCCACAAACGGCAACCAAATCACAACCACTGGGAACGACTGCTCGCAGCCTTCGCACCCTTCCATGAGCCGGAACAGACCCTCGCGGATTTGCCGCGGCGGAAAAATTTGTTGCTCTTGTGGAAGCCTTTGGGTTGACCGTTGGGCGCGCGCAACGCAGAATGAAAGAGGTTCTTTGTTTTCTAGAGTTCGTTTTGCACCGGAGTCTCCGGAAGAATCTGCATCTTGAGGTGGACATGGCCGCATATTTGCTTTTGTTGATCGCCGTTTTATCGCGCGTAGTTCCTCACGCTCCGTGGTGGAGCTTTACGGCTGTCACCGGCAGCTTGCTTTACTTTGGCGCCAAGCGCCCGTGGCGCGAGATGCTTGCGCCTTTGGCGGCTCTGATCACGGCCGATTGCTACCTGACAGTCTTCCGGTATCACGGCTACTCGATCCGCTGGGATTCCGCATTCAGCTGGGGCTGGTACCTGGCTGCGATGCTGCTGGGCGCGGCTCTGCTCGGCAAGCGCGTAACGTTCATGCGCGGAACCGCGGGCGCGCTTCTGGGCCCGACCTCGTTCTTCCTGGTCTCGAACTTCGGCGTCTGGGCCTGCGGCGGCTTCGGCGCCTATCCGCACACGCTGGCCGGCCTCGCGGCCTGCTATGGGGCCGGCGTTCCGTTCTATCGCAACGACCTGCTGGCGACCTCGCTGGTGCTGGCCGTGGCGCTGGGCGTTCCGGCGCTGCTGCGGCGCAGCAATGAGGCTCGCACGCAAGAGGCGCTGGCGGGGAAGTAGGATGGCGTCGAAATGAACTCGCTACAGCGTGTTTCAAAGATGGTTGCGTAGATTCCGGTTCTCGTTCCGCAAGGGCTAAAGCCCCTTGTATTTCCTGCGTTTTTCGGTCCGGCTAAAGCCGTGCCCTGGTTACAAAACCGGCCTTTGAAACACGCTCGAGGGAGAAAGAATGGCGGCCGCTTTTCAACCTACGCGCGTTCCCCTCGAAGTCTATCTGAAATCCTCCTACGAGCCCGACGCGGAGTATGTCGACGGCGCAGTCGAGGAAAGGCCGGCGGCGCTGTGGGACCATGCAAATTGGCACGGGGCTGTCGATCAGTTTTTCGGTTCACGGCGAACAGAATTCGGAATTCGCGTCCGCCCCTCTCTTCGAATCCGGACCGGACCGAATACCATTCGCGTTCCCGACGTGGCCGTCCTCGACCGCAACCTACCCGTCGAACAGATCGTCACGCATCCGCCCATTGCCGTCTTTGAAATCCTGTCGCCCGAGGATTCTCTCAACCGCATGATGACCAAGCTGGCAGACTACGAACGCATGGGGATCAAGACGATTCTCGTCCTCGACCCGAATGGGCGGCACTTCCGCTATCTTGCCGGGAAGTTGGAGCCGCTGCCTCCGGAGCCATTCGATCTTCCCGGCAGCGCCTGCCGGTTCGACCTTTCAGCAATCGAAAAGCTGCTGGACTGATTCAGCCCCGCCTCCT
This sequence comes from Acidobacteriaceae bacterium, assembly GCA_003165005.1. Classification (GTDB taxonomy): domain Bacteria; phylum Acidobacteriota; class Terriglobia; order Terriglobales; family Acidobacteriaceae; genus Telmatobacter. The sequence continues at coordinate 13,241 of PLSB01000174.1, forward strand.
GATTCGCCTGGCGTCGGCGGTTCGGACCCGCGGTGGAAGAAACAAGCCATTCATTCTTCGCAGGTTGGCGTCGCTTTGCGACCTCGCAAGTTGGCGGGTTCGCCCGATACTTCTTATTGGCGTCGCTTTGCGACCTCGCAAGTTGGCGAGTTCGCCCGATATTTCTTATTGGCGTCGCTTCGCGACATCGCGAGTTGGCGGGTTCGCCCGACATTTCTTATTCGTCTTCCAGCAGCTTGCCCGAGCGCTTTTTCCGCATCCACCACCACGCGAACCCCAGCACGGCCACTGCGCCCACAATCAAGACCCCGCTCAGAGCGTGATGCGCCACCAGATCTACCGCGCCCGGGCCCAGCTTGAGCACCAGCAGCGAAAGAATCAGCCAGCGCACCAGCCGCCCCGTAAGCACCGCCAGCAGAAAATTGGGCACGCGCATCTCAAAGACGCCGGAGGCGAAGATGAAGACCTTCCACGGTGCTGGCGGAGGCATCATCGAGGGAATCATCACGGCCAGGAACTCCTGGCGCTGGAAGCGGTCGCGCAGCTTCTCAAACTTGGCGCGATCCACGCGCTTGAGCAGGAACAGTTCTCCGCCGGCGCGGCCCAATCCGTAGGGCAGCAAGCCGCCGATGGCCGATCCCACGGCCGCCACCAGGCAGTAGAGCCAAAAATGGGGCTTGTCGTTCCAGATGTAGAGGGCGAGAATCGCGTCCATGGGCACGGGAATGCTCGACGAATCGAGCACCGCGACCGCGCCCACGCCCCAGATCCCCCATTTCAACAGGCCGGGGAGAAACACCAGCTTCCATTCCGCCGTCACGTGCCTAAAAAAACCCTTCAAACGCCGTCCCCTTCCCGCCCATCCTGCGTCCATTCAACAAGGACCATTGTACGGGGCGGGTCTTGCGCAGGACTTTGGCCAAAATGAGAGAATAGACAGAGAGGAATCGAGTTCGGAGCCGGCCCGGGAGACGTGTGCGTCTCATAGGGCTCCATCGCATGCAATGCCCACCAGCCAAGCGCCAGCCGAAGTGAACGAGCCCAATCAGCCCGCCGCGCCAGACGCGCCAACGGGAGCTTCCGCGCGGGAGTCGTCGATCACCGGTTCGATTCTGGGATTGAACACCTTCCCCAAGCCCGGCCTGGAAGCTGCGGGCGGCTCGGAGCCCCGAGATGCGGGGCTCCAGGCTCCGGAATCGCGAAATCTGACCCCTCAAGATCGGGAACCGGGCGAAGCGGCCGCACCGGTAGCGCGCGGCTCGCGCTGGGTCGACTACAACACCCACGAACTGCTGGAGATGATCGGCGAGCTCGAAGACGAGCGGCGCTGGTCGCGGCTGCGCGAGGGCGCTCTGTGGGCCGTACTGGTGCACATCGTTCTGCTCTCCTGTCTCACCTGGATTCCCAGATACGTCTTCAAGGCGCCCAGGATTATCGATCCCTTTGACGCCATCAAGCAACGCCAGGACCTGACTTATCTCGACGAGCTGCCGGACGCGGTGCGCAAACTCGAAAAGCCCAGAGTTGTGCCCAAGCCGCCGTCCAACAAGCCGCTCATCGACAAGCAGACGATGGCAGAGATGAAGCGTGATGCACAGCCGCCGCCTCCGCCGCCCGCCGAGCAGCAGGCGCCCGAGCAGCCCCAGCCGCAGGCCACGCAGCCCATTCCGAACAACCCGCAGTCGCAGGCGCCCGAAGCGCCGCACCCGCAGGAAGTCCCCAAGAAGGCCTTCGCCATGGGTTCGCAGAATCCCGCCGACCAGCTTCGCCAGGATATGCAGAAGGCCATGCACGGCCACGGGCAACAGAGCTACGGCGATCAGGGATCGGGCGGCCTGTCCATGCATCCCGGCGCCGGCACGGGCGGCATCGACATTCTTTCCGACACCCAGGGTGTCGATTTCAGCTCCTGGATTGCGCGCTGGCACTACATCACGCAGCACACCTGGGACCCGCTGATTCCCGACGAGGTTAACCCGCCCATTTCAAAGCAGGGCGTGGTCGTCGTCCACTTCAAAGTGCTGCCCAACGGCCAGGTTGTCGATATGCAGCTCGACGGCCGCTCCGGCGATTCGGGCCTGGACCGCGCGGCCTGGGGCGCGATTTCGGGATCGAGCTATCCGGCGCTGCCGCATGAGTTCCACGGCCCCTATCTCGAGTTGCGCGCCTACTTCCTCTACAACGTGGAGCCGCAGTAGCGGCACGGCTACTGCCCGGCAACCTTCTTCAACCGAGTCTCTACGGCGCTTGCTGCAGCAGCGCTTCGGCTGCCTTTGCGCTCGACTCCTGTGGAGGCAATATGGGTGTCACGCGGGGCCCGTGCGGCTTCTGGCGCTGATCCAGAAAAATGCCGTCCTGCTTCAGCAGAGCCTCGTACACCGGCGTGTGCCGCCAGTGCCGAGCCAGCGCAAAGGCGCTCATGTTGGCGATCATTAGGGGAAGCACCAGCCCGTAGCCGCCCGTCATCTCGAAGATGATGAGGATCGAGGTCATGGGCGCGCGCACGATGCCGGCGAAGACCGCGCCCATGCCGACCACAGCGAAGGCGCCGATGGAATCGGCCGAGTGATGGAAGACCGTCACATCGAGGAAGCCGACCGCGCCGCCCAGCATGCCGCCCATGAACAGCGCCGGCGCAAAGATGCCGCCCGAGCCGCCGCTCGAGTACGATGTGACCGTTGCGGCCAGCTTGAGCACGCACAATACCGCCATGGCAGTCACCGGAAGTCCGCCAAGCAGCGCCAGCGTGAGCGTGGGATAGGGATTGCCGGCGATGCCGTTCAAATGAAAGAACAGCAGTGCGACAACGGCAAGGCTTCCGGCGGCTGCGCCGCCAATCGCGGGTCGAATCCACGGAGGAACGCCCGACAATTCCCTGAACCACTTGCGCAGCCACAGCAGCGAATCGGTGAACACTACCGAAACCATGGCCGCGAGCAATCCAAGCAGCGCATACCAAATCAGCGACGAGCTATTGGCGAGCTTATAGCTTTCGAGCCGCGGAACGAAGAACACAGGGTGGGAGCCGAGAATCTTTTGCTCCACCACAGCCGCCAGCGCCGCGGCCACAATCACACCCGAAAGCATGGTCTGATCGAGCGAGCCGATCAGCTCCTCCAGCGTGAACGTAACGGCGGCAATCGGCGCGTTGAAGGCTGCAGCAATGCCCGCCGCCATGCCTACCGAGGTCATGCGCTTCTGGTTCACCGGGCTCAGCCGCGCCATGCGCGCGAGAAAACTGCTCACGCCGGCGCAGATCTGCACCGTCGGGCCTTCCAGGCCCAGTGACGCTCCGCTACCCAGTTGCAGCGCGCAGAGCACGAACTTCCCAATGGTCTCTTTCATGGTGATGGCGCCGGCGCGGAAGGTATATGCGGCCTTTACTTGAGGAATGCCGCTGCCCGCCGCCGCCGGAACCCAGTAAGTGAGTCCCAGGCCCACCACGAGGCCGCCCACCGCAGGCGTCAGAATGGTCCACCAAATCCACGCGTGCCCCGGAGCCGACGCGGAGCGATCGATCAGCAGCCCATAAAGCCACGCCACGCTCACGTGAAAGGCGACCGCAGCCAAGCCGCAGATGCCGCCGGCCACGATTGTCAGCGCCAACAGCCGCTGCCGCTCGTTGGGCATGCGCCGCGCCAGCCACGCAAAAAAACGCGTACAAAGACCCTGAATGCCAATCCAGTATTTCAATGCAGTGGAAACCTCGGAGAAAAAACCGTGCATTTTCAGTATAGGAGTAGGATTCCGGCGTCTTCTGGCCATTTAGTCGCGCGATCTCTCAAGAATCTGCTTTCCTGGTTCTCTGCGGCCGCGATAAAATGAATGCGCAGACCATGTGCGGCCTTCCCATCGCCGGCCCGCCCTTCTTCAGGCGCTTCCGCCGCGGCCGCCACGACCGTGGACGCTGACCCTTTCCGCTGCGTAATCTAGTTTCGATGAGCATTGCCCTGGCCCCACGCCCTGCACGAGTCCTTGCGAATAGCTCGGTGCCGAGGCTCTAGCTCCGCTAAACCCGCTAGCTCCGCCAACACCGCTAGCTCCGCTGGGAGGATCTACCGATGAACAGCTTCAAGAGCAAAGCCGTGCTCACCTCCGGCAGTCGTTCCTACACCATCTATCGCCTGCCGGCGCTCGCCGACCGCGGCTTCAATCTCGCGCGCCTGCCCTTCAGCCTCAAGATTCTGCTGGAAAACCTGCTGCGCCGCGAAGACGGCATCAACGTCACCGCCGCCGACATCGAGTTCCTGGCCAACTGGGACGCCAAGGCCGAGCCTAGCCGCGAGATCGCCTACATGCCGGCCCGCGTGCTGATGCAGGACTTCACCGGCGTGCCCGCGGTCGTCGATCTGGCCGCCATGCGCGACGCCATCAAGACTCTGGGCGGCGATCCCGAACGCGTGAATCCCCTCGCGCCCGCCGAGCTCGTCATCGACCACTCCGTGCAGGTGGACGAGTACGGCACGCCCGCGGCCTACGAGGCCAACTCCCTGCTCGAATTCCAGCGCAACCGCGAGCGCTACGCATTTTTGAAGTGGGGCCAGTCGGCCTTCCGGAACTTCTCTGCCGTGCCGCCCGGCATGGGCATCTGCCACCAGGTGAATCTTGAGTATCTGGCGCGCGTGGTCTTCACCGCTGAGATCGATGGCGAAGCGGTTGCTTATCCCGACACGCTGGTCGGCACCGACTCGCACACCCCGATCGACAACGGGCTGGGCGTGCTGGGCTGGGGGGTGGGCGGCATCGCGGCCG
>PLSB01000183.1 GCA_003165005.1 Acidobacteriaceae bacterium
TACTGGTTAAACCAGTGAGGCCGAGAGTGGCCTGCATCTGAGGTGCTTTCGGATCTGCCATGAGCATTCTCCTGAGGTTTGAAATTCGTCTGGCGGATCCCGGCGAACAGTCGCCGGGAATTTGCGAAAACCACTGGTTGCGGCGCATCCTCTACCGCGTACGCCGAGCCGAGATGCGGCGTTGCCTGGTGCAGGCCCGGCCATATAGAACGCTGGCCGGTCCCGGTTGATCGGCGGTGTTGTGAGACTATCGTCCAACGCATGAGGACGATATAAAAAACGGGCCAAGCGGTGTGTTTTTAGTCTCCCCGGTGCATCCGGCCGCAACGGGATCTCTAACCAATGCTCGGAGGCTGCAAGGCTAGCTCCGCTAACCCCGCTAACTCCGCTAACTCCGCCTGTTTCTTCTCAACGCTTGGGGCCGAAGAAGGCGATGAATGCTACCGTCAGCGTGGACTGCTGGTCGGCGGTCTGATTGGCCAGCTTGTGGAAGTAGCTTACATTGGAGAAATCGCCGCGGTACTCAGCCCTCACCAGCAGGCCTTCCGCCCACTTGTACTCGTAGGTCGCGGTGAACTCGTACAAGTGCTGGATGGTTCCGGTTGAGAAGCCGTTGGGGTCGTTGAAGTACTCAAAGCGGCCGGCCAGCGCCTGCGTGCCCGTAACCTGCTGGCGCGCGGCAAAGGCCACGCCCTGCCAGTGGTTCAGATTCTTGTCGCCGTAGGTAGTGGTGCAGGTAGAAATGGCGGAAGTGCTGGGCTTCTTGACCCCCTCGTCACCGTCGTCGCAAGTGGACGTGACCGAGTACTCGCCGTCGCGATTCTGGCCGTAGTCGTAGTTGATGTAGGCGTTGAACTTGGCGTTGGGCGTGAGCAGCAACGTGGTGTCGACGAGGTTGCGCAGGCCGCTGGTGGTGTTCACGTTCTCAGGGCCGACGATGTAGTTCAGGTCCCAGGTGTACTTCGTCTTGGTGTACGCGCTGGTGAAGACGCCGGTCACGCCGCCATTGGTCTTGGAGACATTGTTCCACCCGTTCACCAACTGGAAGCCGATGGTTTCAGTCTTCGAGACGGGCAGCGACGTGCGCGCGCCGAAATGCCAGTAGGGAATGGCGTTGACGAAGAGCAGCGAGCGCGAGTAGTTCCAGTTGTCCTTGGCCTCGATTACTTCGGCTCCGGCCGAGGTGACGAACTTGCCAAGGTCCATCTCGAAGCCCTTGGCCTTGGGCGGTTTCAGGCTCAGGAACGCCTGCTCGATATAGTTGAGCTGGTCGGCGGAGTTGCTGTTGCTGGGAGCGGAGTTGATGAGACTATTCGTGCGGCCGTAGACGGCATCGACGTGCGCGCCCACCGGGTCGGGATCGTGGTTCAACGTCAGCTTGGCAGCGCTCAACTCGAACTGGTCGGTCTTGTCGTTAAAGTTGTAGAGCTGGTTGATCTGGTCGTAGCCGTCGGTAGTATTGGGCCGGTTGGCGTTGAAGCTGTAGTAGCCGTCGATAAACCCGCTCAGATCCATGGGACCGACGCTCCATGTTGGCGCTGCCGCGGGGGTGGGCGAAGCCGCGGGAGCAGCGGGCGCGGGGGTTTGCGCGGCCGGCGCGGAAGCTGGCGCAGGCGACTGCGATGAGGCCGGCGCTGGCGATTGATCGGGCGCTTGTGCGCCTGCCACGAGCGCGATTGCCATCGCGGCTCCAGCAATGGATCGAAGTGCGATCGATGGAAGTATGACCATGGCTTTCGAATTCATCGGCACGAATCCTCCAGAAAAGAATTTTGTAATAACGCAGACACACTGAGATCGTTCAGGCGCGTCAACGTGCGCCCTCTCAAGCCCTATGGAAGGGTCTTTCGAGGTTGAATGGAACAACGCACGGTAGCGGTTGAGATCGCCGGCAGCCATCCGGCAATCAGCTAGCGTGCAAGGGCCGTGGTAAGAGTGAAATCGGCTAACACCAGTAACGCAAACAAAGCATAAAGAAAATATGAGGATTGCAAAAAGATTTGCGCCGACGCGAATGGATGACGCTATCTCCCTCTATTAGCATGGCTATACGGTGAATTCTTGAGCGTGGCGTGTGCCGGTACAGGCGTGAAAATCGTGTAAAGAACCTGCTAGACTTTTCTTTCTCCTGCTTTAGAGAACAATTCCGCTCGAGCATCGGCGGCGATTTCCATCGCTGGGAAGGTTCAGGCGCAGGCGGCTTGACCTTTTGGAACTGCGCAACGCCGCTCGACACACTGCCAGCGAGAATAGAAGGTGAGTGCCGGATTGACTCAGAGTTATCTTGCGCGTTCGGTTTTCGGGCCATGGCGGTCGCGTGGTTCCAGCACGCGCGTTCTCCTGTTTACGCTCGAATCCGCTCTGGGCGCAGTGAGCGTGGTGTTGCTGGCGGCGCTGGCGCACTGGTCCAGTTGGCTGCTTCCCGTGGCGGCGCTGCTTTATCTGCTGGTCGTGGTTCCCACGGCGCTGCTGTGCGGCTTCTGGCAGGCGGTGATTGTTTCGTTTGCGGCGGTGGTGGCGCAAAGCTTGTTTTCCGCGCGGCAGCCGGAGCTGGCGCTGGCGGCCAATCCGGCGAGTTCGATCACGCTGGCGGTGTTTGTTCTGGTAGCCCTTACCGTGAGCCGGCTTTCGTCGCGCGTCACCGAACATGCGCGCGAGGTGGAGTCGCGCGGCGGGCAGGTGGAGAGCCTCTACGAGTTCACGCGGCGCACGCTGCAGATGAATCTCTACATGGAGCCGGGGCAGCAACTGGCCGAACTTGTGCACGATATCTTCGACCTCGAAGCGGTTGCGCTCTTCGACGCCGATTTGCACAAGGTGTATCAGGCGGGATACTGGAACGTGGACCCGCAGGAGATGGCGCAAAACGTCTACTACTTCGAGACCACGGATGACGAACCGGAGATCGGGATCGGGCGTCGCGTGGTGCGCCTGGGAGCGGTGCCCATCGGCAGCCTGGTGGTGCGCGGCGACACCAGTCCGCTGACCAACAATGCCATCGCCTCGCTGATCGCCATCACCTTCGACCGCTACCGCGCCTTCGCCAACGAGAGCCGCATCGAGACCGAGCGGCGCACCGAGCAGTTGCGCGCCACCGTGCTCGACAGCCTGGCCCATGCCTACAAGACGCCGTTGACCGCGATTCGCGCGGCGTCGACAGGCTTGACCGAGATGGGCCGTCTTTCGCCGGGACAATCGGAGCTGGTATCGCTCATCGATGAGCAGACCAGCGTGCTGGCCGACTTGACGACACGCCTGCTGACCACGGCGCGGCTCGATGCCGGCGACGTCGCCATCCACGTGGAGCGCGTGAACGCGGGAACCCTGGTCGAGGAAGTCGTCAGCAGCCTCAAAGAGCGGCTGGCCAGCATGAAGGTGGCCATCGAAATCGCGGACGAGGACCTGGTGCTGAAATGCGACCGGCAGTTGATCGTGATGCTGCTGACCCAGTACATTGACAACGCGTGCAAGTACGCGAACTTCGGCACCACGATCACCATCCGGGTTCTTAACGCCGGCGCGGAGGCGATCTTTTCCGTGCACAGCTTCGGGCCCGTGATTCCCATGGCCGACCGCGAGCGCATCTTCGACCGCTACTACCGCTCTTCGGGCTACGCGAACCGCGCGCCCGGAACCGGGATCGGGCTTTCCGTGGCCAAGCGCGCGGCGCAGATTCACGGCGGCTACGTTTGGGTGACGAGCGACGAGCAGGAAGGCACCACGTTTTTTGCAGCCATTCCGCTGACAGCAGGGAAGGAGACTTCGTGACCATGCAGCAAGCGATCCGCATTCTGGTGGTGGACGACGAGCCGGCGATCCGCAGAGCCTTGCGCCCGCCGCTGATGGAACTGGGCTTCCAGGTGGCCGAGGCCTCGCGCGGCGAAGAGGCGCTGCAGGCGCTGCGCAGCAGCACTTACGATGTGGTGTTGCTCGACATCAACATGCCGGGCATCGGCGGCATTGAGACGCTACGGCGCATCCGCGCCATCGCGCCGCGCCTGCCCGTGCTGATGTTGACGGTGCGCGACGACGAAGAGGACAAGGTGGAGGCGCTCGACCTGGGCGCCGACGACTATGTGACCAAACCTTTCAGCACGCGCGAGCTGATCGCCCGCATTCGCAGCGCAGTGCGGCGCGTGCGCGCTCCGGCGCGGCCCGAGGACGCGCCCATGGAGATCGGCGAGATCCATCTCGATCCGGTGAAGCGCCGCGTGACCAAGCGCGGCGAGCAAGTGAAAATGACGCGCAAGGAGTTCGACATTCTGTATTGCCTGATGAGCCGCGCGGGGCGTGTCGTGACCTATGCCAAGCTGCTCACCGCCGTGTGGGGCGCAGAATGCCGCGAGGAAGTTGAGTATCTGCGCACCTTCGTGCGCCAACTGCGCAAGAAGATCGAAGACGACCCCTCGAGTCCGGTCTACCTGCTCACGGATGTTTATGTGGGCTACCGTTTTGCCGACGCGATGACGTTTCAACCGGAATCCGCGGCGGACGAAAGCGAGCCGCAGCCGCCGGAAGAGGCGAAAGAGGACGCGTAGCTTTCGGCGCCGCATCCCGTCTATACGACGTGACGCGCCCATGCGAACAGATCTACCGGGGACAGCGACCTTCGAAACCAACGGACAGATACGGAGTTAATGGCGCAATGAGAGCAAAGGCAATCGCGATCACAATCGTCTTAGTCGCCCTGTTAAGTCCCTGGGTATACGCCAAGTCCGATCATGGGTACACCACGGTCGTCCTCGAATATGATGGGCCGAATAATCGTTTTATTTCTCCGATCATCATCAGCAGTTCGGCAGAAGAGGCCGAGCGGTATAAACAGAAACTATTCGGCGGTCCCCTTGTCGACTTTGCTGAGGTTTATATCGTCAAGGAATCAATTTGGAAGGAGATCGCGGAAATTCTCTCTGCAAAGGATGACTTAAGGCAATCGGGCGCAGCCAACGGACAAATTAGGGCACCCCAGTTGAGGATTGCTTTGGCCATAGGGCACGACTCCCAAGAAACTACCATCGGGGCGGAAGAGGGTGTCCTGATACTGGACGAGATCAAAAACGAGTTTCAGAGTATCCGTCGCTTGTCGGGGAGTTGTCGGAGCTTGAAAGGCCCATGAGTTACTACCTCAAGCACTCGCACTGATTTCTGCCGGTCGGCCGAAACCGTGTGAAGGTGGTACCAACTCCGCCAACTCCGCTAACACCGCTAACACCGCTAGCACCGCTAGCACCGCTCTATTCGTCGTAGTGCAGCAGGCTGAAGACGTCGTATTCCTTGAAGCGCTCGCGGCCTTTCAGGAAGTCGAGCTCGATGGCAAAGCCGAGGCCCGCAATCACGCCGCCCAACTGCTTCACCAGTTTCACGGTGGCCTCCATGGTGCCGCCGGTGGCGAGCAAATCGTCCACCAGCACCACATTCTGGCCGGGCGCGATCGCGTCCATGTGAATCTCCAGCGTGTCGGTACCGTATTCGAGATCGTAGGTAACGCGCGCCACCGGCGCAGGCAGTTTTCTTGGTTTTCGGACGGGGACGAAGCCCGCATTGAGACGATAGGCCAGCGCGGGGCCGAAGATGAAGCCGCGCGCCTCGATGCCCAGAATCAAGTCGATGTTGCGCCCGATGTAATGCGCGGCCAGCGCGTCGATGAGTTTCGCAAAGCCCGTCTTGTCCTTGAGGAGCGTGGTGATGTCGTAAAAAAGAATCCCCGGCTTGGGGAAATCGGGTACAGTGCGGACCAGTTTCTTCAGGTCCTCTATGTTCACGGGCTTGCTGGTTTCCGGCATGGCAGTGGTTCGCTCCTGGGTCAGTTCTCAGTTGTCAGTGGTCAGTTTCTAGTCTATCGCTAGAAGCCAGCGAGTGGGGACGAGTGTGAGTGTGAGTGTGCGAGTGTGAGTGTGTGAGTGTGCCGGACGGATTCACTCACACTCACACTCACACTGGCCCCTGTCTTTTCACCACGCGCCGTCGATGCGGAAGGCGGAGAGGTCCTGGGCCTCGCTGTCGTTGAGCAGGTGCTCGACGACGCGATCCACACGGCTGCCGCGCGGGCCGCGCTTGAGGCTCAAGCGCAAGTCGTCGAGGTCGGCAGGCTCGCCGGCGGCGACCACTTCCACGTCGCCCTCTTCGGTGTTGCGCACCCAGCCGCGCAGATCGAGCTGGCTGGCCTCCCGCTCGACAAACCAGCGGAAGCCCACGCCCTGCACGCGGCCTTGAATGAGGAAGTGAAGAACCATGGTCAATGGCCAGTTTTGCAGATGGGCGCGAGCGGGCGCAAGCTGCGGTTCCAGCCGTCGCGCTACACTGGAGATCGGCATGGTCTTCGTACTCGACAACTACGATTCGTTCACCTACAACCTGGTGCAGTACCTGGGCGAGCTGGGCGCGGAGGTTGTGGTGCGCCGCAACGACGAAGTGACGCCGGAGGAAGTGGAGGCCATGAAGCCGGAACGGATTCTGCTTTCGCCGGGGCCTTGCACGCCGGCCGAGGCCGGCATCCTGGTGCCGCTCATCCGCCACATGGCGGGGAAAGCGCCGATTCTGGGCGTCTGCCTGGGCCATCAGGCCATCGGCGAAGCCTTCGGCGGCAAGGTCGTCCGCGCCAAAACGCTCATGCACGGCAAGACCAGCGCCGTCGATCACGACGGAACCGGCGTCTTCCGCGGGTTGCCCACGCCGCTCACCTGCACGCGGTACCACTCGCTCATCGTCGAGCAGGAGTCGCTGCCCGCGGAGTTGCGCGTGACGGCGCGGACCACGGAGACAAACGGGACCATCATTATGGGCCTGCGGCATCGCACGCTGCCCGTCGAGGGCGTGCAGTTCCATCCCGAGAGCGTGCTCACCGAGGGCGGCCACCAGATGATCCGCAACTTTCTGGACATGTAAGCCATGCACGATGCTCCCAAGGCCGCGAATCGCTGCGCGAGCCCGCTGTGCGCGCGGAGATGGAACCGCGTTCTCAGCCTGTGCGCGATCCTGATTGCGGCGGCGGCGCTCCATGCGCAGACTACGCCGGCGGCCGCTCCCGCAAAAGCTCCAGCGAACGCGCCGGCCGCACCAGCCGCGACGAGTCCAGCTGCGACGAGTGGGGCCGCGACGACGCCGGCCGCGCAGAACACCACCGCACAGTCCGATCAGGCGCCGGGATTCACGACGCCTCCCGTCGCCATCGTCCCGCTGGACAAATCGATCCGCGGCGCAGCGCTCGAAGTCGACGGGCCGATCGAGGCGTGGAACGGCCGAGCCTACCTGACCGGCAGCGGCAGCATCACGGCAGGAACCGCGACCGCCGAGGTCGCGCTGCCCTCGCGGGGAACGTTGCGCGTGTGCGCGTCGAGCACGGTGAAGCTGGCGGCCGACGCGAGCGCTCCGGCCGGCGAGGTTCCGGGCCTGCTCATGGCGCTCGATCGCGGTGCGGTGGAGATGAGCCTGGCCCCGAGCACCGCGCGCGAGAAGAATGCCGATACGCTGCTGACGCCCTACTTCCGCATTCTCATCGGCGGGCCGAACGCGGCCGATGTGAAGGTGCGCTTGGGCGAGCACGGCGACACCTGCGTGGATAACGCCGGCGCCGAAGCGCCCTACGTGGTCGTGAGCAGCGTCTTCGATGGCGGCATCTATCGCGTGCAGCCGGGGCAGCGCGTGATGTTCGAGCGCGGCAGCCTGCAATCGGTCGTCGATCAAGAGAAAGAACCCTGCGGCTGCCCGCCGCCGCTCGCCGAGGCACGCGGCAACGAGTTTCCGCTGGCCCAGAGCGAAGGGCTTGCGCCCGGGTCGCAGGCGCCCGTGGTTGCTGCTCCACCGGCAACCGCCACGCTCAGTTACAACGGCGCCGATCATGCGGCTAAGATCGCCGCGCCCGTGACGACCGCGCCGGCCGCGAGCGCAGCTCCCGCTCCGCCTGCGCCCGCGAAGGAGAAGAAGCCGGGATTCTTCGGCAAGATCGGGAAGTTCTTCCGGCGGATCTTCGGAGCAGAATAAAAACGGAGCCTGGGAACTGAAGAATCGACGCAAGGTTCCAGCATTCTTTTTCCCTCGGTCCCCGTCTCTCACATCTGCCGCGCCCGCTCGATGGCGCGAATGACCGCCTGGGCCTTGTTGATGGACTCCTGGTATTCGA
>PLSB01000283.1 GCA_003165005.1 Acidobacteriaceae bacterium
GAACCGCCGGATGCCGAACGGCACGTCCGGTGGTGTGGGAGGACGGCGTTAGTGATCCCGCCTCCTACCCGATCATGCAAGCTGCGTTATTGCGCCGGCGGCAAGGCCTGCTGACTCGGCGCCGCGGGCGGCGTCATGGTGGGCTCGTTGCCGGGCTTGGCGGGCTCAACCCCGGGAATCACCGGCTCTGCCGTCACCGTTCCCGCCGCGGCCTCGGGCAGATTGATGCCGTAGTGCTGCAGAGTTGAGGCCAGCATCTGATAGAGATCCGCGCGGTGCTTGGCATAGGAAGCGTGAGCAACAATCAGGTTATCTTCTGCCGTGGCCAGGCTGCGCTGCTGTTGCAGGACGTTGGCGGTCGTCGACGCGCCCAGGTGCAGCTTCTTCTCTTCGGCGTCGAGGCTCTGCTGCGCATAGTCGCGCGCAGCCTCGGCCGACCGCACCTGCGCGCGGTCGTTGGTGAGCGCATACATCGAATTCACCACCTGCATGCGAATCTGTGTGTATCTTTGCTCCAGTTGCAACTCGGCCTGCCGGTATTCCATCAAGGAGCGCTCCTGCACCGACTGTGCCTCGCGGTTGCGAATCGGGATGGTCAGGTTGAAGCCCACACCCTTGTCGGGCGAAGATCCGTTGACCAGGTTGCTGAGCGCGCCGGAATAGCCGCCGAGTCCCGTTGTTGCGGCGCACGAGCCGAACGCCCCAAAACTGCAACTTGTGTTGGGCTGGCCACTGATCCCCTGCGCCGAATAGAAGCCGTAAACATCCAACGTCGGCAATAGTGCATTGCGCGCGCCCTTGAGCGTGATCTCATCGTTGCGCAGCGTTAGAACCGCCTGCTCCAGCTCGGGCCTGCGCTGGAATGCCTCCTGCACCAGCGCCTCCACGGGCTGGCTCTCTTCCGAGATCGGTTCCAGGCTCACGCGGTCGGTGGGAATCACCGGCGCTGCGGAAAGCGCGGCGTCGTTCAGGTTGCGCGTGATGGCCTGCTTGATGATCTGCTGCTGGTAGTTGAGCGCGCTCTGGGCGTTGATGAGCTGCTGTTGGTCGGCGGCGACGCTCATTTCGGCATTCACCACGTCCAGCGGCGCCATAGAGCCCACTTCATACTGCTTGCGATTGTCGACCAGCAACTGGTTGCTTTGCTCGAGGGCGCGCTGCTTGGCTTGCACATCTTCGTAAGCCTGCACCAGCCCCCAGTAGATCGTCTCCACCTGGTTGACGGTGTAAAGGATCTGCTGGCGGAAGGATGAGTCGGTAATGCGCCGGTCGTTCTCAGCCTGATAGATGAGTCGCTTGTTTACCCAGATGCCGGCTCCCTGCAACAGGTGTTGCGTAACGGTAGCTTTGAAGCTCGAAAGCAGTTGCGGACTGTAGCTGTCAAAGCAGCCCACGCAGGTTGTCCGGCTGTTGTTCCAGGTCAGCGCGAACGAAGATCCGGTGACGAATCCCTGGTTAAATGCAAAGTTGTATTGGTCGGTGTTGGTGAACGAACGCGGCTGAAATTCGCTGAATTGAGGCGATTTTTGCCGCTCCAACTGGATCGTACCGGTTACCGCGGGATCGAGAGCCTCGGGGGCAGGCCCCGCGCCCGATGTGGTCAACGTGAGGCCGGCGCTTCCCGATCCCGCACCTCCGGAGCCCACCGTCGTCCCGCCCGGCCCCCCGCCCGTCGAAAGAGTCGAAGTCGATCCGCCGAGGGTGTTGGTCACGAGGCCCGACGGCGCGCCCAGGAGATTTGGTGCGCCGGACCGCGCCCGCAGGATGTCCGTGTCCGCAATGTCCAGGTTGTAGCGGGCAATGGCGATGTCGTAGTTGTTCTCGATGGCCAGGGCAATGGCATCGGAGAGGCTCAAATAAATCTTGCCGTCCTTGACCAGATCGGCCAGGCGCACGGAGTTCCCGAAGTTCGCCTTGGAGATAGTGGTGGGCCGATACATATTGATCGGATCTCCCAGCCACGACCCGTAGGGCTTTGAGTAATCGCGGCTGGAGGTGCGCAGCGGCGACACTTGGGTTGGAACCGGCACGGGCGCCACGGGAAGATCGGAGGCGGCCTTATCGGGCCGTGCCGGGGCTGTGCCCGCTTGCTGCGCGAAGCCGGAGGGCGTCGTCGCCGCCAGCGTCAGCAGAATGGCGGCAGCCGCGCGCAAACGCCCGGCGGCGGGTCCCTGCGCTCCCCTGGTCCGGGTTGTTCCCCTGCAATCACTGCATTCGGTTGCCCGCTCCCTGTCCAATACACCAGTCCTCAAAAAATGCATGTTTTTCTCCCTAAGAATTGCGGCACGCGATCCACCCGCAATGTGGGCTCCCCGGTTGCGCTTTAAGACGGCCAGGAAACCTGTCCGGAAGCGGGCTTCGGGTTTCTCTTGACGATTATCGCTGTTCTGTGGAACTGCACGTTACTTCCAAGATTACGAGATCGACGCCCCGATCGTTCCCGGTGTCAGCAGAAATCGCACTCAAAGCTCCGGTTGAGGGATCCTCAAATCGCACTCCGGCGAGCGGAATCGCTGCAAAAGTGATTCTCTGTGGCCAAATTAACTAACTGGTTAGTAAAATACCCCAAATCGTCCCGCGTGGCAACCCCTGCCGCTCAAACTCCCTTGAAATCTCGATCTTGGGCAGGGAGACTCGTCGTCGCGGCTGGTTGTTCGGCATCGGATACTCTAGATGCAGCAACTTCTGTGATAGACGGCGGCCAACCCGATGCGGCGCTCCAGACCTGGAGGCTGACCCTGGCCTACGACGGGACCGACTTCCAGGGCTGGCAGGTGCAGCCCGGTCTGCCCACCATCCAGGGCGAGTTGCAGGCGGCTTTGGGCCGGATTACCGGCGAATCGCCCCTCCCTCAAGGCTCCGGCCGCACCGACGCCGGAGTCCACGCCCTGGCCCAGGTGGCGAGTTTCGCCCTCCGCGCTCCCATCCCGCCGGAAAACCTGCTTCGCGCGCTCAATCGGACCCTCCCCGCGTCGATTCGCATCTCCGAAACCAGTACGGTGCGAAGCACCTTTCATGCGCGGCACTCGGCGGTTGCCAAGACCTACGAGTACCGCATCTTCCGCGAAGGCATTTGCCCGCCGTTTCTTGCCCGCTACGTCTACGCCTGCCCATGGCAGTTGGATTTCGACAAGCTCCAGGCTTGTGCGCGGCTCTTCGAGGGCGAATACGACTTCCGGAGCTTTGCCGCCAGCGATCCCGACCTCGGCGAGCGCGAAGCAGGCGCCCAAAGCGAAGAGACTGCGGCAGACGCGGCGCTCCGCATTGCCCCCCTGTCGACGGTGCGCACCATCTACTCTTCGGCGTGGGAACTCGAACCGGGCGACGCCGGCGCGCTTCTCGTGTATCGCGTGCGCGGCAATGGCTTCCTGCACCACATGGTGCGCAACCTGGTAGGAACCATGCTGGATGTAGGCCGCGGACAACTGGCGCTCGAAGAGATCCCGCGAATTCTTGCGGCGCGCAATCGCTCCGCGGCAGGGCCCACAGCGCCGGCTCGTGGCTTGTTTTTGCACTCGGTGGAGTATGACAAGACCGCATTTTCGCCAAATAAAGATTGAATTCAGACTGAATTCGGTCTATATTTAGTTTGTATTGCAGGATCGCGGAGGCCCAGGTGCGTTATTCCACACAGATCAAACCCATCAGCTACGTGAAGGCTCACGCCGCCGAGCTTCTCGACCGGATCGCCGAGGAGCGCGAGCCGATCATCATCACGCAAAACGGCGAAGCGCGCGCGGTGCTGATGGACCTAGCAAGCTATGAGCAGACGCAGGAGACCTTGGCCCTGTTGAAGGTACTGGCGATTGCCGACAAGGAGATCGAGGCCGGCGAGACGATCTCCGCGGATGAGATCATGGCCGAATATGGCATGAAGGCCAGGCAAGCGCGATGACCTTCGCCGTCAAGTTCACGCCCGGCGCACGGCGGGATCTCAGAAGCATCCATGACTATATCGCCGGGAACGATTCGCGGGAGAAGGCGGATTACGTAGCGAGGAGAATCGTCGAAGAGGCATTGTCGCTTGCGGCAGCGCCTGCCCGAGGTGCATATCCCCCGGAATTGCTGGCGCTGGGAAGGCGCGATTATCGCCAGGTTTTCTTTAAGCCGCACCGCATTCTCTACAAAACCCGCGGAGAGACAATCCTGATTGCGGTCATCGCCGACGGCCGGCGCGACATGCAATCGCTGCTGGCGCGCCGTTTGATCTCCTGATGCACCTGCCGAGCCAGCGCGCATCGACCCGCAGCCCTGCTACTCTGAATCCATCGCCATGCCGATTCTTTCCCCAACCTCGGCATTTTCCCGCGTGACCACACTGGCCACGCAACGGCCCGTTCATGCGGCGTTTTCCTGGCTGCACGCGAATCCCAAAACCATGATGGATTGGCAGATCGATCTGGCGGGCATTCCCGCGCCGCTGAACGGTGAGCAAGAGCGGGCGCGCTGGCTTCAGGCGCGTTTCCTCGAGGCCGGCGCGAGTGCGGTCGAAAGCGACGCGGCGGGCAATGTGCTTGCGGTTTTGCCCGCAACGAATTTGCCCGCGGAGAGCACCGGCCCCGTGGTCCTGCTTTCGGCGCATCTCGATACCGTCTTTCCCGCCGGCACGCCGCTCCATCCTGTGATCGCAAACGACCGTCTGCAAGCTCCGGGCGCATGCGACAACGCGGCGGGCGTGGTGGGAATGCTGGCCATGGTTCATGCCCTCGTCCACGCCAAGGTGGAGTTGCCGGCGCCGCTTGTAGTGCTGGGCAATGTGGGCGAAGAGGGCGAAGGCGATTTGCGCGGCGTGCGTCATTTTTACCAGCACAGCCCGCTCGCAGGGCGCGTGGCCGCGCACATTGTGCTCGATGGCGCGGGCGCGGAATCGGCCGTGACGCAGGCGCTGGGCAGCCGGCGCTATCGTGTGACGGTTACCGGTCCGGGCGGCCACAGCTTTACCGACGCAGGGACACCGAACCCGATCGCCGCGCTGGCCAAGGCGCTGGCCCAGGTGGCCGAGACGCCCCTTCCCGAGGAGCCGCGCACCACGCTCAACCTGGGGACAGTGCGCGGCGGCATCAGCGTGAATTCGATTCCCGAGAGCGCCGAGGCCACGGTGGATTTCCGCTCGACGGCCCCGAGTGAATTGCTGCGTCTCGAAGTTGCGCTCGATCGCGCTGTCGAAGATTCCGTGGAGCAGTGGAATGCGCGGTCAAGGGAGGCGCGGGCCGGCTCGCGCGGGCGGCTTGCCTTTGAGATCGCGAAGATAGGCGACCGGCCCGCGGCGAATTTGGCGGGCGATTCGCCTCTTCTGGCCGGGTTGCGCGCCGTGGACCGGCACCTGGGCCTGCGCACCGATCTCCGCCTGGGATCGACCGACGCCAATATTCCGCTGGCGCTGGGCGTGCCGGCGCTGTCGATGGGCGCGGGCGGCGAAGGCGGCCAGGCGCACACGCTCCAGGAATGGTACGCGCCGAAGGACCGCGAACTGGGGCTCAAACGGGTCCTGCTGCTGACGCTGGCCATGCTGGAGTGGGCCGCGGAGCAGTAGTTCTCCCGCAGGGGGCCGTCATGAGACTCTTTTGCTGCGCGGAACGTCTAATTGTTGAAACGCAGATGGGTTTCTTCCGGCTACCGTGAAGACGGAAAGCGGCGTCCATGCGCGCGGCCGGGACCATCGGTTGACTATACTGAAAGGACGGCGTCATCGTAATCAGGGCCGATTGGCCGGACGCCTCAAGAGGTTAAGGAAACTATGAACTTGTTCTTCGAACGGCTTCGCTCGCGCCGTCTTGCATCGGCGTTTGTGCTGCTTGGCACGCTTTCGGCTGTCATTGTGGCCGGATCGTTTGCCGCCCACGGAGTGCGCGGCCAGGAAAAGCAGAGCGACTCGAGCGACGCCACTCCCCTCAAGGTTGTCGATTCGACCGTTCCGCCGAACGATTTCGTCAGAATCGCCAGGATGGTGGGACCGGCGGTGGTCAACATCAACACGCAGACGCTGCCCAAGGAGACGGACAACCGCAAGCAGCACAACTTCCACTTCCGCGGCCAGCCCAACCAGCAGAATCCCGACGACAACCAGGACAACGAGCAGCAAGGAGGCCCGGACAACTTCCAGGACTTCTTCAACCGTTTCTTCGGCGGGCAGAATCCCGGCGGACAGGATGATGGCGAAAACGGCCAGGTGCAGGAGTCGCTCGGCTCCGGCTTTATCGTCGATCCCAATGGCTACATCATCACCAACAATCACGTGATCGATAAAGCCGACAAGATTTATGTGAAACTCGCGACGGATCCCGATAACGAGGACCTGGGCCGGCCTGCACGCGTGATCGGTATAGACAAGGCCACGGACCTGGCGGTGATCAAAATCGACACCAGCACGCCGCTGCCCACGGTGAAGATGGGCAACTCCGGCGACGATTACACCCATGTGGGCGACTGGGTGGAGGCCATCGGCAGCCCGTTTGCCTTGAAGCAGACGGTGACGGCAGGCATCATCTCCTCCAAGAACCGCACCATCGAACAGGGCGCGGCGGGACAGTTCCAGCATTTCATCCAGACCGATGCGGCCATCAACCCCGGCAACTCCGGCGGGCCGCTCTTGAACATGAACGGCGAAGTGATCGGCGTCAACACCGCCATCTATACGCAGTCGGCCGGCTACGAGGGAATCGGTTTTGCCATGCCGTCGAACACCGTGGTTGCCGTGTACAACGACCTCATCGGCCCCAGCCACAAGGTGACGCGCGGCTCCATCGGCATCCAGTTTAAGGAAGGGCTCTCGGGCGCCGTGAATCGCGTCTACGGCTTCAAGAATGGCGTTCTGGTGCAGGAGGTTCAGCCGGGAGGTCCCGCGGAAAAGGCGGGCCTCCAGGCCGGCGACATCATCACCACCGTCGATGGACACTCCATCAAGGACGGCGATGAACTGGTGAACGACATCGCCAGCCGCAGGCCGGGATCGACCATCCGGCTCGGATACGTTCGCGACGGCAAGCCGATGGACACCACGGCAACCATCGGCGATCGCGACAAGGTCTTTGCCGATCTGAACAACCCGCAGCCACAAGGCAAACAGGAGGGCGAAGGCGGCGCCGGCGAAGCCAAGCTGGGCGTCGTGGTGCACGAGATCACGCAAGCGATGGCCGCGAAGATTCACGCTTCCGGCGTGCTCATCGATTCCGTGCGCACGGGATCCTTTGCCGACCTGCAGGGACTGGAGCCGGGACTGGTGATCACGCACGTCAACCGCCAACCCACCCCCAACAAGGAGCAATTCGATGCCGTGGTGAGCAAGCTCAAAACCGGCGACGATGTGGTGTTCGAGGTGATCGACCCACGCCGTCCCGAGCAGGGCATCAATTACATTGGCGGAACCTTATAATTCCACAGTCAACGGCGCCGGCGGCGATTCCGCATGCCGGCGCTGTTTCCCAAATTGGCTCCTTGCAACGTTTGTTCGATTGACCACCTTGCCGTATTGCGGTACCTTGGCTACACTTTACGCAAGAGTCCGAAGAAATTGGGCGAACCGTCAGGCGGAAAAGCCATGTTTTTTTTACGTCCCACTGCGGCGATTTTGATTTCCACAGTCCTCGTTGCACCGCCCGCATTCGCAACCAACGTGCACCGCTCGCCCACGAGCGGCCAGGCCCACGCCCACAAGCTCACTCAATCCAAACACAGAACGCGCCGCGCGCGCGGCCAGCAGGCCATCCAGCCGGAACGTGTAACCCAGATTCAGCGGGCGCTGATCCGCGAGCATTACCTGACCGGCGAAACCAACGGCAAGTGGGACGCGACCACCATTGCCGCCATGCAGAAGTATCAGGCCGATCACGGATGGCAAACCAAGCTCATGCCCGATTCGCGCGCCCTGATGAAACTCGGGCTCGGTCCCGACTACTCCACTGCCATCAACGCCAAGGACTCAAGCTTCGCACCTCCGACGCCCGCGGACAGCACGCCCTCATCGCAAACCTCAGGTTTTGTGGCCGGGTCCGGCGTGAATCAGTAGAGCCCGAATCTGATTAGAGTCACGGCCGCAAAATCAGCACGGCCATTCCCGCGTCGTCAAGAAACTGCCCAATCCGGATCGCCTGGCGGCGTATCAGCTCCTCGCATACGGCTGTCGGGTAATCGCAGCCGCGCAGCCAGATCACTTTTGGAGGAGGTCCAACCGTAGTAGCCAATTCATAGAAGTCCGCGTCTGCGGTCACAATCGCAAGTCCCCGCGCTTTTGCGAACTCCCAAACAGCGGAATCCGGAGCCCGCAGCAGACCTTCCATCGCCACATGAGTTGAATCGGGGAAAAGATCCGCGATGCGCGCAACGAGCCGTCGCGAGAGGTTCTCGTCGAAGATGAGTTTCACAACGCCACACGCCGTCCAACGCGCGAAGCATAGTCGAAAACGGCGCGAAAGTCAGCCGCGTCCAGTTCCGGGTAGTCGGCAAGAATCTGCTCTTCGCTCATTCCCGCCGCCAGCCAGTCCAGCACATCCCAAACCGTAATCCGCAATCCCCGGATGCACGGCTGGCCCGATCGCTTTCCCGGCTCGATTGTGATGCGCTCATCCACGGCAGCCTCACCTCAAATCATACCGCTATTGGCAAATCCGGCCCAAACGCCAGGGGTTTTCTCAAGGCTTGGCCTCCGGCAATCCCTTCAGCAGGAACTCATACCGCGCCCGCGTTGTATCCGGCGCTGCGTGTGCCTCACGATCCAGATCAAACACCGCGCCGGCCTTGTCGTAGCGCGGCCAATCCGGCAAGCCGGCCCCGTTGGGATTGCCAGTCTTCGCAAAGTTCGTCCAGTAGCTCATCATCTCTTCGCTCAGCTTGCGATCCTCCGGCCGCCATACCGCGCCGGGACGCGTGTCCAGCGTCCCAAAGACATATTCGATGTCGTCGGAATGAAAGGCGAACCAGCCGAAATGGAACTTGCTGGGCGGTGCGGCCAGTTCAAAATGGTAGCGATAGACCGGCGCCTCGCCGGTCTTCACCTGGGCCTCAATCCACTTCCATGTGTCGAAGGCAATGAATGTATCGCCGGCAAAGTCAATGGCAGAGTGCGCCGCCTGCTCATCGTTCATTCCCGGATAGAGTTCAAGAAACTCCGCGGCACGATCGCCGAAACGCTCTTCGGCTTCCGACTTCCATTGCGCTACGGTGATGCCCAGCGCTGCGGCTGAGGTGTCCTCATCGCGGTTCCAGCCCGCCAGGAGCGGAATGTGCGCCTGTTTTCCTTCCGCATAGGTATCGGCGACTGGTTCCGTCAATACTTTTCCATCGATGACCGGCTTAAACTCCGGTGCGTCGTCTTTTCTGGAAGCTTTCAGGATGGTTTCGGGCTGCATGGCGCGCAGTTCAGCGAGCGTCTTCGCCCCCAGGGACTGAACCCAATCGGTATCCACCGGCGCCACCTGGGCCACTGTCCTGCCGCCAAATTCGTCGCTCAGCGCCGAGCCGCTCTCGCCAATCGCCTTGTTGAAAAGTCCCTGCGCCAAGGGCGACGCCATCAGCGTACTGACCGCGATCGATCCCGCGCTCTCGCCAAAGATCGTCACATTCTCAGGGTCGCCTCCGAACCCGGCGATGTTTCCCTGCACCCAGTGGAGCGCCGCAATCATGTCCATCAACCCGTAGTTCCCCGCCGCGCCGCCGCCCTCCTTCATCAATTCCTCGGTATCCAGAAAGCCAAACACGCCCAGCCGGTAATTGATCGTGACCAGCACGACGCCCTTCATGGGCAGGAAATCCCCGTTGTGCCGCGGCTCGGATGCAGAACCGGAGAAATACCCGCCGCCATGAATCCAGAACATGACCGGCAGCTTGCTCTTGTCCTTCGCGCCTGCGGATGTAAAGACGTTCAGGTAGAGACAATCCTCGCTCATGCCCGCATCCTGAAAGCTCATATCGCGGAATGGAACCTGCATGCAGCGTGCTCCGTAGCTGGTGGCATCGCGCACGCCCTTCCATTTCGCCGCGGGTTGCGGCGGCCTCCAGCGCAAATCGCCTGCCGGAGGCGCGGCGTAGGGCAAACCAAGAAAGGCGCGCACCTTGCCGCCGCTGATCGGCTTGCCGTGCACTTTGCCCTGCGCGGTCTTCACCGTCAGCGGATCGGCCTGGGCAAAATGCGCCAGCCCCAGAGCGTACCCCAAAACGGCAACTGCCCGCACGCAACGACTTGTCATCCTGATATCTCCCGCTTGACACCTTAACAGGAAGGGCCTGGAGCCGGGCAGATAGGAATTCCGGCAGACGACCTGCCGGAATCGCGCGCCCTTTTGTATTTGCGGGTTCCTCGCGCGCGCTCCCCCGAATTATTTCTTCTCACGGTGAAAACGGCGCGTATAATTGCGCCGTGCCTGGGAACCACATTGCAGATCCCGGGTAAGTTCGTTTCATCGGAGGAAGCATTCATGGTAACCAAAAGGTCTCAAGGGAAGAAGCCGGTGAAGAAGGCCGGCAAGGCCGGAATCGCAAAGGCGCCCTCGGAAGCGCACCGTAAGAAGGTTGCCGGCGCCATTCGGACCGGCTCCGGACATGCCGAGGATTGGTGCTCGGCGTGTGATTGCGGCTGCTACTGTTCCACGTGTGACTGTGGCTGCTCGGCCCGGGAGTGGGAAGAGCGCATCACGGAGATGGAGCAGCAGTTGGGCCGGATGGAGTCGCTGATGAAGACTCGCTTCGGCGATATTTCCAAGATCCTCGAACGCATCTCGACCCAGGTGGAGAAATAGCTTTTCAACAGTGACTGACGCGGCGCCCTGCGGGCGCCGAACGCTGGTTTGTGCCCAACAGCAGTCTTATCGCCAGCAATAAAAAGCGGAGAGCTCACCATGCCGGTCCTGCAATCAACCCCTGCCCTTCCGCTTCGCTCCAAGAGCGCGAAGAAAGGCCCTGCCCCGCCGACTGTTCTCACCAGGTCCCGCTTCGCGCATCTCTTCCGCAAGAACGGCAGGGCTTGCGTCTTGCACTCCATGACCAGGCAGATGCTCTTCGGCGAGGAGGTGTTGGCGGCATTGTTTGAGGCTTTCGCGACGCCCCTATCGGTTGCCAGCGCCGTTGCGTCCTTCTCCGGCCAGGGCATCTCCGCAAAGATGTTGGAAGAGGCAATTGACGCGCTTAAGGAAAAGGGCCTGCTGATAGGCTCGGCGGACGAGGACGTTCTCGTCTGCAAGAGCTTCTTCCACGGCGGACTGTTGCAGAATCAGATTCATCACATGTATCTGCTGACGACCTCCGAGTGCAACCTGCGATGCCGCTACTGCTTCGTCGAAGATAACCGGCATGTGCAGCCCTGCCACATGAGCGAAACCACCGCGGCGGAGGCAATCCAGGCCTTCGCGCGACTGGCCCGCGGTTACGACGAATACTCGAGTGTGGTGATCTATGGCGGGGAGCCGCTCCTGAATGCGCGCACCACGCTATTCGCCATCCGCCGGCTTCGCCAGTTGGAACGCGAAGGAGAATTCCCGCACGGGTTGACCATTACACTGCTCACCAACGGCACCCTCATTGACGAGAAGATTGTGGAGGAACTGAAAGAGGCCAGGCCTCTGGTTGCCGTCTCCATCGACGGGCCGCGGCATCTGCACGACGCCTCCCGAAAGGACGGGCGCGGGCAGGGCTCTTTTGACGGCGCCCTCCGCGGTTTCCGTCTTTTGCAGCAAGCCGGGCTGGACCCCTCGGTCTCCTGCACCATCAACGAATTCACCCTCCACCACATGGATGAAGTCGTCGATTTCATCGTCAAGGATTTAGGCGCGCATGCTCTGGGCTTCAACGTGCTTATGCCCCGCGTTTGCGCGGCCTCGCAAACCCCGGAATTCGATCATGAATTCGCCGCGCATGAATTGATACGGGCCTTCGAGAAACTGCGCCGCGCGGGAATCTACGAAGACCGCGTGATGCGCCGCGTCAAGCCTTTCGTCAATGGCCACTTCCACTTCAAGGACTGCATGGGCGTGGGCGGCCAGATCGTCGTCAGCCCTTCCGGGCGGATCGGGCCCTGCCAGGCCATGCTGGGGCTGGACGACGAGAAGTACTTCCCCATTCTTGGACAGCAGTTGAGCAATGCCGGCCAGGCGTTGCGCTCTGAGATGGTGTACGCCGACCCGCTCTTCGACGAGTGGCGCCACCGCTATCCCTTGAATATGAGCGATTGCGTGGATTGCTTCGCCATCTCCATCTGCGGGGGCGGCTGCCCCTACGCGGCAATTCTCACCCGGGGAAGCATCTGGCAGATCGACGAGCGGATATGCTTTCAGGCCAAGAACATCCTAGAGTGGATGATTTGGGATACCTGCGCCAACATGGACGAGTCCAGCGATGAGGCCTCCTCAATCGAGAAAGCAAAAGGCGATTGAGTTTTTCGGCCTGGCCGTATCGCGAGGCCCAAATGAGGCGCTGCGGAGAAGAAATGTGCCATTCAGACTTAAGCTATGTGCTTGGCAACCAAGATATCCGCCGCCTTTCCGCGGGGATTCGCTCGAGCGAACTCCTGCCCGGACCACTCTATCTCGAAATCCATGTCACCGATCGCTGCAATTCGCGCTGCTATTTCTGCAACCAGGACTGGGTAAAGGCCCAGGCCAGGGAATTCAGCCTCGACACATTTCGGCAGGTCGTCGGGCGGCTGACTGACAACGGCCTTCGCGCCGTCCGCTTTTCCGGCGGCGGCGATCCGACGGTGCATCCCGATATCTTGAGGATGCTCCAGATCATCCATCGATCGGGCCTGGTTCTGGCCCGCTTCGATACCAACGGAATCCGCCTCACCCCGGAGTTATCCAAACGCCTGCTTGCCTGCGGGCTTGAAGTCCTGCACATCTCCCTGCAGGCTCCCACGCCCGAAAGCTGGGCCAAGGTCACCCAGAGAAGACCTGCGGATTTCCATACCGTCATCGAAAACATCCGCGCCTTCAAGCAGCTCGACAAAACGCAAAGAACCAGCGTTTACGCAACTTTCGCTCTCGATGAGCCGACCTTTGACAAGCTCGAGCAGATGATTCTTCTCTGCCAGGATCTGGATATCGATTACACCATCCACGAACTGAATTGCTATACCTACTCGGATCGCTTTCTTTTGGAATGCCTGCCGAAATTGAAGAATCAGTTGGAGCGCCTGCTGGCAACGGAATCGCCCGAAAGAGGCCGCCTTGCCGAGATGAGGAACGCCTTTTTTCGCCGCCCGCGCGGCGGCGCAGGCAAATTGAGAAGACCTGCGGACCAGGCGCGCAAGGGAAAAGACAATCCGGGCTCTGAAACCTGGGCCAACGTCGCCGAGCAACCCTGCCTCGCTCCCTGGACTTCAGTCCTCATCCGGCCCAGCGGAAACGTCTATCTCTGCTGCGCCCTGGCCGCGCCAATACATATTCTAGGGAATATCTTCGAGCAGGACATTTTGGAGATATGGAAAGGCCCTGCGCTTGAAAGAGTAAGACAGGAGGCCAAGGCCCTGTTTTTTCCTGGCCTCTCTTTGCGCGCCGGAGATGACGCCGGGGGCCGCTATCGGTATCTTGTTCCGCGCTGCGGCAGCGACTGCCCGGTCAAGGTAGGAATGCTCGGCGGTCCTCGATCGATGGCCGCGCAGATGACCAGGGCGCGGGCGGAAACCTAGCCGGCCGCGCCCTCACACCACCTCGGGCGCAAGCAGATCGGCCATGGTTTCGCGGCGGCGGATGAGCCGCACCTTCTTGCCTTCAATCAGCACTTCCGCCGGTCGGGGCCGCGTGTTGTAGTTGGAGCTTTGCGTCATGCCGTACGCGCCGGCATCGAGCAGGGCGACCAGATCGCCGGGCAAGACGGGCGCGAGCTTGCGGTCGCGCGCAAAAAAATCGCCTGTCTCGCAAATCGGCCCCACCACATCGACAACGCGCGCCTTTCCTGCCCTCGGCCGCACCGGCACAATCTCGTGCCAGGCCTGGTAGAGCGCGGGGCGAATCAGGTCGTTCATCGCCGCGTCGGTGATGACGAAGGTCTTTTTGCCGTTGCGCTTCACGTAAAGCACGCGCGCCACCAACGCCCCGGCCTGAGCGACAAGAAAGCGTCCCGGCTCGATGAGCAGGCGGCCTTCGAAATCGCCCAGCGCGTCTTCGATGGCCGCGGCGTACTCCTCGACCTTGGCTGCTGCGTCAAAGGCGCCGGCGTGATAATCGACGCCGAGCCCGCCGCCGGCATTGACGGTCTGGAGTTCGATGCCTTCGCGCCGCAACTGCCTTACCAGCTTGCTGACGCGCTCGATGGCCGCGCCAAACGGCTCCGCGGAGCGAATCTGCGAGCCGATGTGCACACTCACGCCGTGCGGCTCGAGCCAGCGTTCCTTGGCCGCGCTCTTGTAAATGCCCAATGCGCGGCGGATGTCGATGCCGAACTTGTGTTCGCGCAACCCCGTCGAAATGTAAGGGTGCGTCTCGGCAAAAACGTCGGGATTCACGCGCAGCGCAAAGCGGGCGCGAATCGTGTGTTTGCGCGCGCGCGCCGCGAGCAGCTTGAGCTCTGCCTCGCTTTCCACATTGAACGCGAGAATTCCCGCCTTCAGCGCTAGATCGATCTCCGCGGCCGTCTTGCCCACGCCGGAAAAGACCACGCGGCCCACGGCCTCGGGCGCCGCGGCCAGCACCCGCTCCAGTTCGCCGCCCGATACGATGTCGAAGCCGGCGCCGTTCTCGGCGAGCAGCTTGAGAATCGCCAGCGCGGAGTTGGCCTTGACCGAGTAGCACACCAGATGCTCGCGGCCTGCCAGCGCCTGCTCAAACAGCCTCAGCCGCTCGACGATCTGGTCGGCCGAGTAAACGTAGAGCGGTGTATCGAAGCGGCGCGCCATCGACTCCAGCGAGACGCCCCCGCAATGCAGGGCTGCGCCGGGTTGAGGGTAAAAAAACGGGCGCGAGGATGTTTCTTGTTTAATCACAAATCTCGTCCAAAGCCAGAAAAATACTGTATTGAGCGTACAGTATGGAGCGCATCGAAACGAAGAAGGACCGCGCGCGCTCGCTCATTCAACAAGCAGTCGGTGCCGGCAACTGACCACTGTTCACTGCCCACTGTCTTTCGGCCAGGGATCGATGAGGAGCGAGGAGAGGCCGAGATCGTTGCCGTAGCGCTCGACTTCGACGTCATTCATGAGCACGAACTGGGGCAGGCCGCGGAAGGCGGGGACGGCGTCGNNAGAACGCCTTCTTCGCCGAGTTTCAGCAGGACCTTGTCGAGCGGGACGCGGCCGGCATCTGCATCGAGCACTTCCACGCGGACGCCGCGATTGCGCAGCTCGGCGGCGCGGGCTTCGTCGCGCGAGACGGTGAAGACGACGACGTCGT
>PLSB01000156.1:0-2759 GCA_003165005.1 Acidobacteriaceae bacterium
TCAGCGACTGCTGCAGCTTGACGTAGTTTTCAAACAGCGTGGTCACGCGCTGCATCAACTGCTCGGCAGCCGGCGTCATCTCGAACTCGCGCTTGCCGGTGCGCACCGTGGCTACGAAGAAGCCGTCGCGGTCGGTGACTTCAAGGGACTTGGCGCGCTCCACGCCTTCGACCAGCACCTTGATATTGCCGTCGGGCATCTTCACGCTCTGCACGATGCTGCAGATGGCTCCGACCTGGTAGATGTCCTTTGCCTTGGGCTCGTCGATCGAGGCGTCGTGCTGCGTGGCGAGAAAAATCTTGCGTTCGCCGTTGAGCGCCTCTTCGAGCGCGCGCACGCTGGACTCGCGGCCCACCACGAACGGGGTCATCATGTAAGGAAAGATGACCATGTCGCGGATGGGCATCATGGGCAGCTTGCGCGGTTCGTTTTTGTCGCGAGGCACAGTCATCGGTTCGTCTCAATATAGTACACCCGCAGCCGCCGCCGGAATGCGAGGCTGGACGCGAGGCCTTTATGGGATTGTACAGCGATGGTCATTTCAAGCAAAGGGCTGGCAACGCACCGCTGCCGTAATCATTGGTAACCATTGATGCGCACCAACGAGGTACAACTCTCCTCAGCATCAATTTCAGTACCAGAGGACTGCACAATGTGTCCGAGCGGAACCGCTGCTCCTCCTGCTTCTGCGGACAAGAGCAAAAAGGCGCGAATCATTGTGGTGTTTCTTTTATGTTTAGTTTGGCTGATCGCTGAAATAGCCATGGTGGTATCGGAAAAGGGCGGGCACTACACGTGGTTTCAGATCCTGCCGCCACTCGAACTGTGTATCTTCTGGTTCTTTCTCTTGCTCGATGTCAAGACTGTATTTGGCAATCTCGTGTGCCGGGTAGTGGGTCAGTTTGAATTGCCCCACTACCGCGTGCCGATATTGATTGACAGAGGGGCAGCTTGGGCTCTATATTGCGCCTATTCTGTAACTTGAAAGGGTGCTCATGATCTCGCGAAGATTGATCGCATCGTGTCTGCCCATATTCCTATGTCTTTTCGTTTTTTCCCTGGCCTGCGGCTGTAATGGGAGCGCGAGCGGCAACTCCCCCCTGAACATGGTGGGAAGCTGGACAATTCATACAGTATCCACCCAGGGTCATGGGAGCTTTTCCGGCACCGCAACCGTGGCGCAGTCAGGGGTTGGGCTCGGCAAAAATGGGGCGACGACGCTTACCGCTCCTATCGGCACAATTGCGGTCTCGCAGTCTGGCACCGCTCTGAACGGCACGCTCACGGATTCGATAAAGGGACTCCAGTTTAGCTTCATCGGTACTCTTTCCGGCGGCACCATTACAATCACAGGATCAACTCCTTGCCCGAGCAGCACACAGACAGACTCCATCAGCATAACTGGCACAATTACTTCTACGAACATGCAGGGGACCTACACAATAACGCGCGGCTCGAATTGCTATTACCCCAGCGATGGAGGTAGCTGGGTGGCCACGAAACAGTAGCGCCCGGAGGGTCTTGACACCAAAGGCCGCGCACTGCGCGGCCTTTTCGATTCTGTGCGGGTTCGACTGGCGCTCAGCCGGCTTTCTCCAGCAAGCACAGCGAGAGGTCGCGGCGCTCGACCATGTCCCTGGTGATCTCGATGTCGCGGGCGCGCTTGCTCGAGGGCAGGTGGTACATCAGGTCGAGCATTAATTCTTCGAGGATCATGCGCAGGCCGCGCGCGCCCACCTTGCGGGCCAGGGCTTCGCGGGCGATGGCGCAGGCCGCTTCCTGCGTGAAGTGCAGACGGACGTTCTCGTACTCGAAGAGGCGCTGGTATTGCTTGATGATGGCGTTGCGGGGCTTGGTGAGGATCTCAATGAGCGCGGCCTCGTCGAGTTCGTCGAGCACGCCCATCACCGGCAAGCGGCCCACGAACTCGGGAATCAATCCGTACTTGATCAGGTCCTGCGGCTCGGTCTTGCGGAGCAGCTCGGTGTCGCGATGCGAGCGCGTTGTTGCCTGATCGGCATCGGCGTCGGCGGAACGGAAGCCGAGCGCCTTCTTGCCAATGCGGCGACCCACGACGCGCTCCAGGCCGACAAAAGCGCCGCCGCAGATGAAGAGAATGTTGGNNCGGAGACGTCGCGGGTGATGGAGGGGTTCTCGTCTTTGCGGCCGATTTTGTCGATCTCGTCGATATAGATGATGCCCTGCTGGGTGCGGGTTACGTCGCCGTCGGCGGCCTGCAGCAGCTTGAGGATGATGTTCTCGACATCCTCGCCGACGTAGCCGGCCTCGGTGAGCGTGGTGGCATCGACAATGGCGAAGGGCACATCGAGCATCTTGGCCAGGGTGTGCGCCAGCAGCGTTTTCCCGGAGCCCGTGGGACCGATGAGCAGAATGTTCGACTTGGCGAGCTCCACTTCGCCCGAGCGCACCTTGTTCATCTGGATGCGCTTGTAGTGGTTGTAGACCGCGACGGCGAGCTTCTTCTTGGTCTGATCCTGGCCGATGACGTAATCGTCGAGGAAGCTCTTGACCTCAGTGGGCTTGGGAAGATGGCCGGCGGTGGTGGCGGGAGCTTCGCCGCTGCGGTCGTCTTCGAGGATGGAGTTGCAGACGGCGACGCACTCGTCGCAGATNNAGAACGAGCAGCGTAACGCTTCTTCAGGTCCCATCCGCGTTTTCATCCCCTTTGCTCCCCCCGACGAGTTTAATCCAAATCCTTTAGAGCTGCTACGTACGCGGACGGTCGATAATCTCGTCCA
>PLSB01000156.1:2789-2983 GCA_003165005.1 Acidobacteriaceae bacterium
TGAATGTCGATGTCGGTGGCCTGGCCGCTCAAGCCTCCCATCGAAGGCTGATGAATGAGAATGCGGGAATTGGGCAGCGCAAAACGCTTGCCCTTGGCGCCGGCGAGCAGCAGAAACGCGCCCATGCTCGCGGCCTGGCCGATGCAGTACGTTACCACGTTGTTCTTGATGAACTGCATGGTGTCGTAGATGGC
>PLSB01000156.1:3048-7945 GCA_003165005.1 Acidobacteriaceae bacterium
ACCACCATGGGAACCAATGCCATGCTTCGTCAGCTCCTAGCTGTTCTTTGCCAGCTGTCAGCCATCAGCTTTCAGCTTTGTTCGTGCCTCTACCGGCCGTGCTCTTCGGGATGCAACCGCCCGAGTCCTAGAGTTGGTTGCGTAAGTACTCGAAGCCGATTGAAGAACTTCCCTCAGGGGCTGAAGCCCCACTGTTTATGCGCCTTGCACGGCACGGCTAAAGCCGTGCCCTTTCAAAACCGGATTTATGCACCCAGCCTTTCACGGCACCCTTCGACTTCGCTCAGGACAGGCTCTAAAGCCGTGCCCTTTCAAAACCGGATTTATGCAACCCGTTCCAGCCGCTCGCTTCTTTACGCGGGCAGGCGTTGGTACAAAATCGACGCAGTCTTTTCGCGCCCGATCTGCTCCCTGATCCTAGCCAGTCCGCCTTCCTTGGTCAATCGCGCTTTCAGGGTATCGAGCGGCTCGCGCGACTGGATGGCGGCAATCTGCAATTCCTTGTCCATCTCCTCGTCGCTGACGGTGATGTTTTCCTCGCCGGCAATGCGATCGAGAAGGATGTTGGTTTTCACCTCGGCGACCGCGTTGTCCCGTTGCGCCGCGCGCAGGCGCGCGAAGTTGAGCTGGCGCATCTGCTCGGCCGACATGCCCTGCGCCGCGAGGGCGCGGAGTCCGCGTTCGAGACGCGCGTCAATCTGTTCCTGGACGAGCGTTTCCGGAACCGCGAAGGCGAACTTCTGACCGAACGCGGCGAAGAGCCGGTCCCTGGTTTCGGACTCGACGCCGCGGCGCTTGCGACTGGCCAGGTACTCGCGGACGCTGCTTTCGAGTTCGGCGTAGCTTTCGTAGCGGCCCATCTCCTTGGCGAATTCGTCGTTCAGCTCGGGCAGAATGCGCTTCTTGATGGCCTTCACGGTCACGTCGTATGCAACCGTTTTGCCGGCCAGCTTGGGTTCCGCGTAGCCGGCCGGGTAGATCACTTCGGCCTTCAACTCCTGGCCGGGCTTGGCCCCGCGAAGAGCATTGGTGAATGCTTCCACGGTATCCTTGCCGCCGATCTCGACGAGCGTATCTTCCCCGCTCAAAGACCGTGCTTCCTCGGGCTGCGCTTCCTCGGCGCCTTCGGGAGCCGATGCGGCCCCGTCTTTCCGGATCTCGTCCTTCTGGATCTCGCCCTTGTAACTGATCTGCGCCCAGTCGCCGTCCTCAAGCGCGCGCTCCTCTTCCACAGGCTCAATGGTGGCGCGCGAATCGCGAAGGTGGCCGAGCTCCTGCTTGAACTCTTCCTCGGTCACTTCCACCGAGGGCTTCGGCACAGTGACGTCTTTGTAGCCGTCGATCAAGAACGCAGGAATGAATTCGAAGACCGCCTTCACGTGCAGCGGGGAACCATCCTCGACCGAAAGCTCGGTCACCTGCGGCTGGCCGACGGGACGAATGCCCAGATCGGCGACACCCTTGTTGAATCGCTCCGGCAACAGGGTGTCGATGACTTCCTTGCGGATGTCCGCGGCAAAGCGGCGGCGGACGACCGACTCCGGCACCTTTCCGGCGCGGAAGCCGGGAATCTTGGCGTATTTGCGGTAGTTTGCGGCCACCTTGGCATAGGCGCGGGAGACTTCCTCCGCGGAGACGTCGATGACCAGCTCCCGCGTGCACTCGGGGTTCAGGACCGGCCCGTGGGAGTGGTCGTGATGCTCTTCGGCGTGATCGTGGTTGTGCTGGGGTTCAGCCGCTTCGGAGTTGCTTTCGAGGGTGCCGCTGGCAGTCAAGATGTACCTTCCGGGGGCTCGCGCCGTTATCCATGCGGCCACGGCTGCCTCAAGGGCGATGGAGCGCCGTTTAGCCGGGGAAAACCCTTCTTTATGGTACGGGGCTTTGCAGGAGGGGTCAAACCCCGGAAGCCGCTTGGCCAGTTGAAAGGCATCGCCGAAGGCACGTTACTGTTCTGCGGCCTGGGGCTTACGAACGTAAGGGAGGAAGCGCGGATGCGCGGCGCCAAATTCCGCATAGTTGGTGCGCGCCTGGTTCAGGCTCAGCTGGCCGTTCACCGTCAGGCGGACATCGGAGGCGTCCTCGTCTTCCTGGCCGTCGTCCTCCCACCAGCAGACTGGACACAACCGCAAGGCGCCGGGCGCGTCGAGGG
The DNA here is from genome assembly GCA_003165005.1 of Acidobacteriaceae bacterium. Classification (GTDB taxonomy): domain Bacteria; phylum Acidobacteriota; class Terriglobia; order Terriglobales; family Acidobacteriaceae; genus Telmatobacter. Next base: position 5,198 of record PLSB01000156.1, read on the forward strand.
TTTTGTATCCACAGCAGGGGCAACGATAGCGGACTTCGACTGCGGTACTCACACAGGAATTGACGGCGATATGGCCGAGGCGGATTACGCAATCCGGCCAGCGAACCGCCGTCTTCACGGTTTGCTTATGTCTTTTTGGCTGGCGGGGATGAGAATCCCAAGATGAGCCCTTCACGCCCGGAATTTTGGCCGTGCGCCAGCGGCCTGCTTCCACGTTAAAAAAACTTGCCGCCTCAGGAGTGCCACAGACCAAGGCGCATGAGGATTCTCTTTATCCTTTGCCGCCGCCGGTGGCGAACGCATTGGCGAACCTCTTTGCGCATGGCCGTCAAGCCCGCCTGAAGATCATCCTTCCACGGCTGCGTCTCGGGATACTCGGCGATCATGTACTCCCATACGTCAACTGTGTTGCGCAATTGCTTGAACGGATCCGCGCTCAAGGCCTCGGGATGCCTACGGTAGAGCGTGAGCACGTCAGGGATCACGCCGAAAGGAACCACACTCAAACACCGGAAATGCACGCACGTGTCCTCGCTTGACCAACGCTGGGCATGGACATCAAACCCGCCAAATTGGCGGAAAAACTCGCGCTTGACGAGAAGCACCGAGGTGATACTGGGCTGAAATGCAGTCAGCCTTCCGGCGATCGGCTGGCGCACGACACAGCCGGAGGGAGAGGGCTCAAGATTCCAAAAGTCCCTGGGTGCGTAGGAGAAGTGACTTCGGGAGCCCCTTACGCCATCTGCATACGTTGTGTGGTCGGTGATCACGCAATCGATCTCGGGAAGCTCATGGGCGAGCCGGAGCTGTTTTTCCAATTTTTGCGGAAGCCAGATGTCATCCTGGTCGCAAAAGGCCAGCCAGTTCGAGACTGCCTTCTGCGCCCCCAGGTTTCGGGCTTTGCAAACGCCTTGTTGGGGCGTCTCAATCAAGGTTACGGCGTTGCCAAACGACCGGATGATCGAAGGGGTATCGTCGGTTGAGCCATCGTTGACCACAATGACTTCGGCCGCCGGAACCGTCTGCTTGAGAATGCTCTCGAGGGTCTCCGCAATATATTTTGCTCCGTTGTAAGCGGGCACGATCACAGAGACGGCGTTCTTTGGATCGGAGGGATCGAAATCAGATTCATGCCGTGAAGCGCGGGCTTTGCTTGACCCATCGCGCTGCATTTCAGTGGGATCAATCGTACTCATCCGACCCTTCCTCTTTCGGCTAGTACTGGAAATCATCCAGTCTCGATCCGCATCAGGAAATTGCCGTTCACGCCCGCCCGGCGAACTCCCTGGTTTCGGTGTAAACTCTCACCTTTTCGCCCTCCTGAATGTAGAGCGGAACCTTGATCTCGAGTCCCGTCTCCAACCGCGCCAGCTTGGTCACGTCGCCTGACGTGTTGCCGCGCGCTCCTGGCTCGGAGTACGCAACCTTCAACTCCACCTGCGCCGGCAATTGCAGGCCGATGGGGTTGCCGTTGAACTTGTGCAACTGAATCAGCGCTCCCTCCACGAGAAAGTCCAGCGCGTCGCCCACCATCCCCGGCGAGAGCGTGTGCGTATCGAAGCTCTGCTGGTCAAGAAAATAGGAGCCGTCGCCGTCGCTGTAAAGGTAGGAGGACTCGACGAGCTCCAGGTCGGGCTCACGAAACTTTTCGCCGGCTTTGAAGGTCTTATCAAACACCGCGCGCGTCAGCAGGTTGCGCATCTTCAGGCGGACGAGAGTCTGGCCACCGCGGGCCGTGGGCGTGGAAATCTCCGCCTCCAGGCAGTAATACGGTGTGCTTTCAAACTCAAAAACCATCTTGCGCTTTACATCGATTGCTTCAATCAGTGCAGCCATGCGTTCCCCAAATAGAAAGGTCGATGCGGCGGCGAGTGCGCGGAGCGCTCTGCCGATCCCTATCTATTATAGGGAGACGAACGAATTGCACGAGCGCAAAGGCTCATCGAATCCGATGCATTTACTGAGCGAGCGCGGCTATTTCGGCGAAGGGGACCGTGTAGGAGGTTCCTGGCAGCGAAAAGATCGCGGCCGGAGTTAGCTCCCCGGCCTGAAATCGGTAATACACCTGCTTCGTCGGCTCGATCAACCAGATTGCGGAAATACCCATGCGCTCGTAATCCGCCAGTTTCTCAAGCATCCGAGCCATCGTATCTTCCGGGGAAAGAATCTCGAAGACGGCAAGTGGCGGGTGGGTAATGATCTGCTCTCGCGGAGATTTCCGGCTCAGAAGAGTTACGTCGGGGACGCGGAAGCGCCTTGGACTGACCTGTACTCTCAATTCGGGGCGCGCATTGATACCCAACTCATCCTGCCGAACCGTAAAGAAAGCAACCAGGATTGCTTGCCAGGTTGCGTGATCGTACTCTCCCACCGGGCGCTCCTCGATGACACCATCTACATACTCGCAGTCGGGATCCGAAGTTGTCCTCAGGTATTCTTCGACCGGGATGAGGGAAGGCTGTGCAGCCATGGTGCAATACTCCGTGGTTCATATTGTACGCCCGATGTGCGTGACAGCCCGAGTCAACCTTCTTCCGCTTCGCGCAGCTTGGCGATCACCGTGAAGTCTTCGAGGGTGGTCACGTCGCCCTTGATCTCGCCGTGCGTGGCAAGGTCGCGCAGCAGGCGGCGCATGATCTTGCCGCTGCGGGATTTGGGCAGGGCTTCGGTGAAGCGAATATCGTCGGGGCGGGCCAGGGAGCCGATCTCCTTCGAGACCCACTTACGCAACTCGTCCTTCAACTCTTC
>PLSB01000279.1 GCA_003165005.1 Acidobacteriaceae bacterium
ACGTGCAGGGCGCCGGCCCCGCCCCAGCGCCGGGCATCCCGCCAGCGCATCACCGAACTGGGATTGCACCCAATCCGGCGGCCCACCTCGTGGAGAGAGTTGCCCGCGTCCAGCAATGCCAACGCGCGTCTCCGCCGGTCCTCCAGAAGACCGGCGCTTCCCTTCAGCCGGGGCATAGGTATTCTGAACCTCAATACCCATTATTGCATTATTTATGCAGGAGTCAATAGTAGATGCAACCAGGCCCGTGGTTCACACAGCGCCCACGCTAGTTGGGCACAACGAAGAGGGTGATCGACTGCGCTGGGAATGTGTAGTTGGCGATGGTGCTGGTCGTGCTCCCCGATACGGGCGGTGTCAGGGTTACGCTGGACGGTCCAACGATTGCGTTCAGTTTGGCGTTGCTGTACAGGTACGCCTGGGCCATGGCGCTCGAACCCGTCAGGTTGGCCAGCGACAGGGTTGACGTCAGATCGCCGTATGTCTTGTTGATCACCACTACGGTTACTGTGCCAATCGCGGAGCCCGCGGTGTGGATCGCGCCGTAAACCGAGAGCTGGCCTTGATTGGCGCTGGTCGAGGCTAGGGCCGTATCCCCAAATCGAGCGTTTGCGCCGTCGTAGTTGCGGTAGATTGCAAAAGCGAAATTAACGGGGTCCTGCGTGGAGGAGTCGGTCTGTTGGTTTGTCCCGGTTGGGAACATGGTCCCCAGATCGAGCCCCTCGCGCCCGAAGATGCCCAGGATATCGGCCTGCGCCAGCGCACCGTTAATCGCTTCCACGCCGCCCCAGTTGTACTCCGTGATGGCCAGTTTAGTGCCGGGATAGTCGGCGGCAACCCAGTTGCGCATCATCGGAATCAGCTGCGGAGCCTGCAACGGTGTCGAACAGCTTGGGGAATAGTTCGAATCGGTGATGTAGTTCGGTTGCGAGTAATTGGGATCGGTATAAGTCGAATCCCAGAAGACACGCGTCGAGTTCAACCTCGCCTGCTGTGTGCCCGTATCTCCGGCAGCGATGAAGGCGACCGAATCGCTGCCATCGGTGGGGTTGGGATAGTCGGCCGCGAAATACGTGTGCATGTCCAGGTAATCCAGCAGGCGCTTTCCGTACGTGGTCTCCGCCTTACTGAATTGCTGAAGGTAATACTCGATGAAGGGAACGCCGCCGTGCGCCTCGCGATCGACTGGGTTGCTCCACGGCTGCCCGCAGGGGCTGCCGTTACTCCACCCGTTCTCAATGTCTTTCTTGGAGTAAAAGTAATTCCACCAAAAGGCAACCACGGGCCCGCTGACCTCGGCGCTTGGATCGGCAGTCTTGATGGCCAGTGCCGAGCCGATGCCGGCATCGATCACCTCGTCATAGGTGGAGGCCACTGGATGCACGTCGCGGTGCTGGTAGTCCCACCAATCAGGTTCATTGTCCAACTCGTATATGGCGACTCCTGTTCCACTGCCCGCGGTGCCGAACTTGCCTACCAGGTAATCCACCCAGCCGCCGGTCCAGGTGCCTTGGGCCCACGCTCCAGTTGCCGCGCTGGCGGCGGGTGGGATGGGCGGAGGCTCAGAGATGCTGGTAATCCCGTCGAACGCCAACGTCCCTGGACCAAATAAGTCGCACCCCTCCGTGTTACTACAGCCATTGGTCCCATCGGCATATACGCCATTGCCGCAATTGCCGCTGTACGACTGCTGGCCGGGGTACGACGTTTGCGTGAAGCTGCAGGCGGCCGGATTGCTGTTGGCCACATAGCCTTGTACCGGCACCGTGCCCAGGGTCTTGATGCCGTACTGATTGGCGGCCGCGACCAGATCGTTGAAGTTGCCGTCGGGCCACTGGCCGACGGAGCCGCTCGAATTCTCAAAGTGCCAGTCGGCGCCGGAGTTGGAGGTATTGGTCTGGTAGTTGTAGCGTGAAGTATTGTCGCCGCCCCAGCGGGTTACGGTGAGGCCGGTGCTCGTGACCGTGGCGGCGTCCAGCAAATAATCGTTCATGCCGTAAATGTAGGGGCTGATCGCGTGGGTCTGGTTGCCCACATCCACGGTCAGGGCCGGCCCGGCGGCCGCTGCAGGAGCCGTGAGAGTCACCGTCGCGCTGTCGCTCTTGCTTGTGTCCTGGGTGCTGGTGGCCGTTACCGTGACGGTTGCCGGAGCCGGATACGGTGTAGTGTAGAGGCCGCTCGAGGTGAGCGTCCCTGGGCTCAGCGAGCTGCCCGAAGGCCCGGCCAGCGACCACGTCACTGCACCACTATAGATACCCGTTCCGGTTACGTTAGTCGTGAACTGCACCTGGGTTCCTATGGTTGCCGTGGCGGGGTTCGGCGTTACCGTCACCGAAGTGATGCTGGAGCTAGTGCTGCCTCCGCAGGCCGTCATCAGCAGACTCAGCGCGCTGCCGATCCAAACCGCGTTCCATACCCATCGCCTCATGGCCTTGCTCCCCAACCGCTTGTGATTCACGCTTCTGCTGGATACTTTCTGCCGACAGAAGCACCCCAAGCGATTTCCTGCATCCATATCAACCGAAAAACGCGCGACCGAAGTTGTTCAGCGGCCATCGTCGTGGCCGGACCCAAAAAAGAGCCGCAGAAGCGTTTCCTGCGTAAAACCTTCGATTTCCGATGCATCGCCATGCACTACTGCCAAATACCGGCGCACCGGAGACCGGGACGGATTCACAAGCCCGCACGACTTCTTGTTTCACATCCATGGGTGGCCGCGCCTGGAGCAGGGCGGAAAACCGGGAAATAAAACTTTCTTCTGCCGAAACTACGGTTGTCCGCTGCACTCCTCATCCTCGGGATCATCACTCTGACTCAGTGGAATTCATAAAGCATTTGTACATAGAGAACGAATGGGATCGGCGTTTGTGTGACAGGAAATTTCGTAAGTGACTGCGGTCACACCCGAATCGGCGCGAGGGGGGCCGTCGGGAGATCAGCCGTTCGGTTATTGATCCCGTAAGTGGCTGCCATTTCCGGAGCAGGACACACGATGTGATGTCAAGGGTGCGGAAGAAGATGTTGGTGGCTTGCAGCACGTTGTAGACATAGCGGTCGGACTCCAGCAGGTATGCCAGCCGTCCCCGGTAGTCTTGCAGCGTCCGGGGGGACGCACCGTATCCATCCCTGCCGATGCGGCCTTCAACAGCCTTGAGGTAGTCCACAACCGCCTGACGGACACGGGAGCGTTAACTTCGGGCTTGGATTCAGGTTCCGGCTTGGATTCGGATTCAGGGGTGGGTGGCTGGGTCTTGGCTGTTTCGATGGCTGCGTTCCCAAGTTCGGCCACCTTATTGTTCCGGGCTCCACAGGCAGCGTCGGCGAAGCGTCCGACGTTCGCGGCCTTCCGCTTGTTGCCGTCTTCGTACCAGTAGAGGCAGTAGGTTGAGCCTTCAGGCAGGTCGGCGGGTTTCTTGGGAGCCTTGCAGAGTCCAGCTTTGAAGCGAATGTAGAGTTTTGCGGTAAGGTTCGCCATCTTTTTCTCCTCAGGTGTCAATACTGAGAAGTTGGCGATTTCCACAAAACTAATAACAGGACAGAGTAAAGATACCAGTAAGCCATTTATAATCAATGTAATGGCGGAGAGGGAGGGATTCGAACCCCCGATACCCTTTCGGGTATGCCGGTTTTCAAGACCGGAGCCATCAACCGCTCGGCCACCTCTCCGCAGTCTGCCGGTCCTCTTCGATTGTACGTCGAAATCGCGTCGCACCACGGCATCGCGAATGCCGGGCGCAACCACGAGTATCAAGCAACGCCCTGTTGATCCGGCCCATCGACAGTGAGACATTCTCCCACCCATATCCCTAAAAAGGCGCGGAAAGGGATGGGGCACGGTGGCACTATCTTGCGGCGGGATCAAGAGAGCGCCGAAGAGTGGAATGCGCGGCGGCGAGCAGGACACCCGCCTGCGCTCCTACTCCTCCGCTTTCTTCTCTTCGGCTGGCGCTTTTTCGGGCGTGGTCAGCGGCTTGGTAATCTCGTCCAGATAGTCCGGCGCGCCCTCCACACGTTCGAGCACGGGGAAGCGCTCACCATCGTGATAGTCGATCTCGGCCATGGAGACGAAGGAGTCGGCCTGCACGATGAGGTGAATCGGCTCGGTCGTGCCCTTGGCCGCGCGAATGGCCGCGCGCAACATGTCGGCCGAGTAAATTTGCCCGTCGACGGCGATGATCTTCTCGCCCGGCGCCAGGCGCGCCTTGTCGGCAGGGCTATTCCAGCGCACATCGGTGATGGTTCCGTCGCTGCCCAGGCGCAAGCCGATGGAGAACCAGTAGTTCGTGCCGCCAAAGCGCCTCCCCGGAGCTGCGGCTATAGCTTGCTCCGTCGCACTTTCCTTGTCTTTATAGACCAGTTTGTATCCGCCCTGCTCGATCCCGGCCAGATCGGCATGAGGATTGATTTTGTCGACGCGGTCGTGGAGGAAGGTGGCCCAGTCGTAGGGAACCACGGCGTTCAGGTCTTCGACCAGTTCGTTGAAATCGTAGGTCACGATGAGCGGGCCGGTGTTTCCGCCTTTGCCCAGAAAAATCTTCTCGAAGTCGCCCAGCGATTTCCGGTTTGCAGTCAGTTTGCGGATGAGCGTATCGGCATCGAGCCACAGCAGCTCACCCTCGTCGTAGTAGTCCTGCCCGCGCCTCCAGTTGTGCCAGGGAGTGTTGCCGCGCACCACGCTGGCGGCGACGGCGGTGTCTTCCGTGGAGCGCCATTCGCGGCCGGGCGTGTAATCGAGGGTCGCCGCGGTCCCTGCCAACTGGTCGCGATACTGCGCCGGGGTTTCGAAGCCCGCGCGCGCGGCCAGCACATCGCCAAGATATTCCGTCATGCCCTCGTACACCCACAGCAGCGCTCCCTGCTGCGCCGTGGCAAAGTCCGGCTGGTAAAGACCCACGGGCCGGCGATACTTGCCGTTCCACGAGTGCGTAAACTCGTGCGGCAGCAGATCGGACTCGCGCAACTCGTGCATGTCGTCGGCAAATCCCTTTTCGCTCACGCCGTTGTCCGACGACTGGCCGTGCTCCAGCCCTATGCCTCCGGCCACATCGGAAAGCGTGAGCAGGAAATGGTAGACGCGATAATGATGCGAGCCGTAGATCGCATCGGCCTCGCGCACCAGGTTGCTCAGGGCCGCCAACACGGCGGGACGCAGCTTCGAGTCCTCCGGTTGATCGGAGACCACATCGACGTAGTGCCTGGGCGAGATCTCAGGCGCCAGCGGAAACTCGTGAAAGTACTGGCCGGCGACGATCGGTGAATCCTGAAGCTGCTCGACGCTGGTCACGGCAAACTGCGTGACTGCGCCGGGCGCGGGAACCGGCCAGGAGCCGGAGCTGACCGGCGTGAGCGCGGTGCCGATGCCCCAGCCCGCGGGAACCTTCAGCGAAGGCTGAATCGGAATGTCGCGCACCGGCGCGTTGGCCGGATAGAGCAACAGCGTCTCCCACTCCATGGCCGCGAGCTTTTGCGAGACGCGCGAGGTCACGATGCAGTCCAGATGCGCGTGCAACGTGGTGACCCGCGGCGGAATCGTGAGATGGAACTGGTAAAGGTCCACATCGTCGCGCCGCCAGGCGAGCGTTTGGCCGTTGGCAGTGAACACGACACCTGTGATCTCTTCCACCGGGCCGTTGGGCATGTGATGGCCGGGGATCCACTTGGGCGTGGTCAACGCGATGGGGCCGGGCGTTACGGGCAGGTCGACTTCGGCGTGATAAAGCCGGCGGGGCGCGTCGGTAAGGTCGGCGGTGATCAGGATCGGCGGTTGCTGCGCACGGGCAGCGGGCAGCGCAAGGGAGACGACCAACAGGGACAAACCTGCCGGGAAGATGCGGCTAAGACGGCGCATGAAGCGGAACTCCTGAGAGATAGGGTCGCACACGGTGAGAGGCACACGAAAGGCTTTCCCCGTCCGCGGTTGGAGAACCATCGCACAATGCGGCAAAATTGCCCCGCACTGGGCCGGTTTTTGCGATTTCCTTATACGATCCTTAGACGATCCGAAGGATCACAATTTATTCTATGAGTGAACCCACCCACATCGGCGAGCTGCAGCTTCGCCGGGGTTGACACACAATTCCCGACGATTAAGGAGAACCATGTCAAAGTGCAAACTTGAGTACATCTGGCTTGACGGCAAGAAGCCCATTCCTGAGCTTCGCGGCAAAACCAACATCAAGGAATTCGACAAAACGCCCACTTTGGCCGATCTGCCCCTGTGGGGATTTGACGGCAGCTCCACCATGCAGGCTGCGGGCCACAAGTCCGATTGCGTGCTCAAGCCCGTGGCGTTGTATCCCGATGCCGCCCGCAAAGACGCCTTCATCGTGCTCAGCGAAGTCATGCTTCCCGACGGCACGGCGCACCCGACCAATATGCGCGCCACGGCCCCCGATGATCCGGATCTTTGGTTCGGCTTTGAGCAGGAGTATTTCCTCTATAAGGACGGCCGTCCGCTCGGCTTCCCGGAGCACGGCTATCCCGGACCGCAGGGCCCCTACTATTGCGGCGTCGGCTACAAGTACATGGGCTCGATCGCCCGCCAGATCGTCGAGGAGCACCTCGACCTTTGCCTCTACGCCGGCATTAACCATGAGGGCATCAACGCCGAAGTGGCCAAGGGCCAGTGGGAATACCAGATCTTCGGCAAGGGCTCGCACAAGGCCGCCGATGACATGTGGACCGCGCGCTATCTGATGGCGCGCCTTTGCGAAAAGTACGAAGTGGACGTGCAGTTGCATTGCAAGCCGATCAAGGGCGACTGGAACGGCTCCGGCATGCACACCAACTTCTCTTCCAAATACCTGCGCGAAGTGGGCGGCAAGGAATATTTCGAAGCGCTGATGAAGGCCTTCGAGAAGAATATTCCCGATCACATCGCGGTCTACGGTCCGGACAATCACCTGCGCCTCACCGGGCTGCACGAGACCCAGGCCATCGACAAGTTCAGCTACGGCCTCTCGGACCGCGGCGCTTCCGTCCGGTTGCCGGTCAACTTCATCAAGTACGATTACAAGGGCTACCTTGAAGATCGGCGCCCCAACTCCGAAGCCGATCCTTACCAGATCGTTTCGCAGATTGTGAAGACGATCGGCGAGGTTCCCCAGCCGGCCGCGAAGTAAACGGCTCAGGCTGATACAGCAACTGCGGCGCGGCCGGAGATCGGCTGCGCCGCTTTTCTTTGCCCGAGCGTGGACCCCGCCGACGCTTGAAGAAGACGATTGCCGCGCGTTATAATTCGTCGACATTCAACGACACAGCGCAAAGGCGGAGAAGATTGGCTTTCTTCCTCGCGCAGGCTCCGTTACAGCGGAGAAGATGGGGAAGCGTGTTGCCGCCCCGCCCGCATGGAAATTAAAAAGAGGAGAGGACGATGAAGTTCGCAGGAAGAATCCCGCTTTTTTCGATCATTTTGCTCACGGCGTTTGGCGGCGCGGCGATCGGCAGGGCCGACAGCACCTTCAACTTCAGTTTTGACCTGGTGGATGGGAGCAGCAACCACTATGACTTGGAGCAGACCGTCACGGCCACCGCTCTGGGCGGCGGTTTCTACGGCATCACGAGGGTCAACGGTACAGTAAGCGGCCCGGGCGCCTCCTACACCCTGGACGGGTCCACTGAAACCTATGCCTGGTCCGGCCCCGCAGGTTTTGGCAGCGTCTACGACTACAACGCCGCCGCCACCTTCGCCTACGACAACATTCTCAACGTCTCAGGGATGGGAACGCTCTTCAGCATCGACGGTGAATTGTTTTCCTTCGATTCTGGGACCTACTTCGTCAACCTTTTCTTCAATCCGCCCGACGACGTGAGTGTAGACAATCCAGACGCCGGCTATTCCTGGCTCGCCGTCCAAGAGATGGCAAATGACATGCCCGCCTTGGTGGACGATGGGACATTTACGATTAGATCCGAGGCTCTCTCGTCCACTCCCGAGCCCTCGGCGTGGCTGTTGCTCGCCAGCGGTCTTCTGGCGCTGGCGGCTTTGAAGCGGAGAAGCTGCGCGCAGGGCCGGTATGTGAAGCCGTGATATCTCTCAGCTGAAGGTTCCTGGTCCGGTCCAGAAGAATTGCGGCACCGGTAGAACCGTCATCCTGAGAGCTTGTGACTTTCTTGATTTCTCACCAAAACCGATGCTGAAAACAAACGATTTATTCGTCAAAAAGTCGTGCAAATTCAATAAAGTCACCAACTCTGAGCGGAGCGATGCGGAGTCGAATGATCCGCGGTTGCTCTTCTTCCCTGTCGCGGGAAATACCCCAGGGCCGGATCGAAAAGGGCGACTTGGCTCAAGCAGATCGGGATAGGGGGAGGCCTGACGGCCTCTCCCCTCCCACACCACCGGACATGCGGGTCCGCATCCGGCGGTTCAAGGAGTTGAGGTCAACAGAGACGGGGGATGCCGAGTTGATCGGCCCAGCTTAGATCGAGGACTCCGTTCAGCGGTGTGC
>PLSB01000168.1 GCA_003165005.1 Acidobacteriaceae bacterium
AGTAACATCAACCTAACCGCCGCCTGCCACTTTCAACTACGCGCGGGACATGCTCCCCTTTTCACAAAGAACGTGAAAAGGATGGGGCACGGAGCTTCCTTACACCATCAGTGAAAATGCCGTGAGGTTTGTCCGTGAATGGCCGATCCAACCGGCGGTGTGTGGGCCGGGAGGCCCACACGACAGCCGGCCAGGAGGCCGGCGCTACGGACGGTCATGAGGCCGGCGCTACGGGCGGCTATTTGCTGTCGAGCAGCGTCTCAATCGCCTTCTGGTAGCTCATCCCGGCGGCCAGCAGCGCATAATTCGTCTGCTCTTCCGTGGTGTCGAAGACCCGGTTCCTGAAGACCACCCTTCCGCTCATCTGCATCTCGAAGCGCACCGTCCGCCACTGGCCTTCGCTCACCTCGGCCTGCTCGATCACGATCCAGCCACCCTTGTTAAGCCGGCCCAGGATTCCCCAGCCAAAATCCACGTCCTGCTGCAAGTGGCCTTCGAGCCTGGCCACGCGAAGAAGCACCGGGTCGATCCAGATTTCGCCCGTCATGGCGGGCAAAACCTGCGTCTCGAGATCGGGTGGCGAGAAGGCCGGATTGGGCCGGAAGGTGAATTTCTCCACCTTGCCCGTGGGTCCTTCGCCGGGGCCGGCATCCTGATACAAAAATGCGCTTGGCAAGGCGCGCAACACCTTCAGCGCGCGGCCAGCGTCGTCGTCCTCGGCCTGCTTGCGGCGCCGTTGTCGCGCGGGATCGCCGAGCAATGCGTTCAGCCGCGCTTCTTCGTTGGATTCGGCGGTGGCGCTGAGCGGCTTGTCGCCGATCGCGATCAGCCGCGCCACCTCGCCATCCCGGGTTTCCAGGATTTCTTTGGTCGAGGTCAGCCGCGGAGTGGTCTTGCGCAACCGGTAGCGCATGGGATGGCTTTGGTCCTGACTCGTTTCCTGGGCCGCATTCAATTCGTTCGCCAGTGCGCGGTCTACGAGGGCTTGGCCCGCCACGGCTGGCGCACCCTCCTCATGGCCAGAGGTGGGTTGCGCGAAGACCGGATTCGCCCAGGGAACCAGGAGGAGGAGCGAAAGAAGTCGGTACACAACCAATAGTGTAAGGTGCAGGCCGCCCGATCGATTTTCTGGGCCACAATCCGCCCGGCGGCGAGGAATCTCGCGCGGAATCGGCCATGGCCGGCGCCCACGAATTGAACCCTTGTGGCAGGGTTGATATAGTGCGGGCAGGACATCTCAGGCAGTTTGAAAGGGATCAAACCATGATGGCAGGGGACAATTCTTCCGCGCGGATCGGAAAATCCATCGTAATTTGCGGTGAAGTGAAGGGCAAAGAGGACCTGATTGTGGATGGGCGAGTGGAGGGGACGGTGAGCCTGGCAGAGAGCCGGCTGACCATCGGTCCCAATGCAGATGTTGCGGCCGACCTTTCCGCCAGGGACGTACTGGTTTTGGGCCGGGTTCAGGGCAATGTGGTGGCCACCGGGCGCGTGGAGCTGCGTTCCGGATGCAACCTCGAGGGCGATATCCGCGCCCTGCGCTTAGCCGTCGAAGACAATGCCATCTTCCGCGGCAAGGTGGACCTGACGCAATCGGTGGCGAAAACGCCCGAGGGCGGGGACGCGCAGCGCAGTGGCGGAACTACCTAGAGCGTGTTTCAAAAATAGCTTGACTGGGCCACCCGAATCCCTCAGGGGTTAAAACCCCTCGATTTTCGCGTCCTTTTCGGCACGACTTAAGTCGTGCCCTTTCACGTGGCCGTTTTTGAAACACGCTCTAGAAATGGAAGAACTCGCGCCGGGCGCTTTCTTATCCCCTTGCATTCCCCCGGCCATGTGAGGAATCGACTTTGCTGCGTTGGTTCGACAGGAAACATGAGGCTGCCGCGCCCCCTCCAGCCGGAGGGCTCGCGGGGGCTCGCGTGCCGCGCCATTCCGGGGCATGGGCGGAGTTACGCAAGCGCCTTCAAGCCGAGCCGGGGCTGCGTATCATCGATACCGGTTATACATCGCCCGCCAATATCAATTTCCTCACCGGCCTGGGCCATAGCGTCTTCCTCGCCGACCTGGTCTTTGATGCCTACACCGGAGACTGGCACACGGGCGCCGGCGAGGACGGTAATCCGATCTGGAATATCGAAGGCTATCTCGATCACGCGCTCCATCTCTCCGGGCGCACCTACGACGTCGTATTGCTGTGGACCGCGCTGGACTTTCTGCCCGAGCCGCTATTGGCGCCGCTGGTGGCGCATCTGTTTGAGGCCATGAATCCCGGCGGCCAGGTGCTGGCTTTCTTCCACACCCGAACCCAGGCCGAGGATGCGATTCGTTACCGTTACCACCTCACCCCCGGCGACGACGTCGAAATGCAGAGGTCGCAGCAGTTCCCCATTCAGCGGGCCTTCACCAACCGCAGCATCGAGCGCCTGTTTGCGGGCTGGTCCGGGCACCGCCAGTTCCTCGCCAAAGACAGCGTCTCCGAGGTCATCATCACCCGCTGAGGCGGGGACACATACCCAAGGGTTACTGAACGATAGGCGACAATCCTCCCGGAAGGCCGAGCTTGCACAAAGTGGCATTGCACCGGTTGCTTCCGGCATACTTGGTTCCATTGGAGGTCCTATGTCATCGCACTGGAAGTTCAATGGATGGAAGCTCTGCGCCACGGCCGTGGCTTCATTTGCTTTGGGATCGCTCATCACGGCCCACCTGACCCATGTGCCAGAGGTGAAGGCCGATAGCAATCGCGTCTTCGAGTTGATGGTCTATCACGCGAAGCCAGGCAAGGTGCCTGCGCTTGAATCCGTCTTTAAGGATCTGTCGAAACTACAGGCCAAACACGGACTCAACGTCATTGGCTATTGGGTGCCGAACGACGACTCTCCCGCCTGGAAGGACACGTTTGTCTACCTTATCGCTCACACCAGCGAAGACGATGCCAAAAAGAACTGGGACGCGCTCCATGCCGACCCGGCATTTCTCCCTTACCGAACCGCGGCCGTGCCTTTGATCGAACAGGTAAACGGAGTGTTCCAAGTCGACGAAGTGTTCATGCATCCCACGGACTTCTCAGAAATGAAGTAGAACGAAGGGGGTTGAGAGAACGATCGCAAACAGCCCTGCGATTCAACAAGCGGACTCTTCCCTGCTGCCGCGCCTTCGTACGTGTAACGCTTTCCCAGCTTGAACTCCCGGCAGATCGCCGCGACTCGACCCGAGCCGGTTTTCCTTTATGCCTCTTCCGAGGGATACTACTTGACAGCTTCCGCAGAGGATTCTTCCCGATGATTCAGAGATTGACGACTATCACTGCACGACGCCTCTTCGACGGAAGCCATCTCGTCGACCACCCCATCGTGGCCGTTGAAGACGGCCGCATCGCGTCCATCTCTGCGCGCGCAGAAAGCGCTGTGCCGCCTGGAGCGCAGATCGTCGATTTCCCCGATGCTACTCTCGCCCCAGCCTTTTTCGACATTCACATTCACGGCGCAGTGGGCCACGATGCCATGGAAGCCACGCCGGACGCGCTCGCCGCGATGGGCAGATTTCTAGCGTCGCACGGCACTGCCAACTTTCTTGCCACCACCGTCACGGCGCCGCTCGACGCGACGCTCGGCGCCGTCAGCGGGCTCGCCAGGCTCATTGCGCAGCCGCCGGCCGGCGACGCCGCGCGTCCACTGGGAATTCATCTCGAAGGGCCGTTCCTCTCGCACTTGAAGCGCGGCGTGCAACCCGCCGAGCATCTGCTCGCGCCCGACATCGCGGTCTTCGACAGGCTCTTCGAGGCCGCCGAAGGACAGGTGCGGCTGATGACGCTGGCCCCCGAGCTGCCGGGAGCCGCGGAGCTGACGGCGCACGCCACCGGGCGCGGGGTCTGCGTTTCGCTTGGCCACTCCAACGCTACCGCCGCGGAAACCCGCGCCGCCATTGCCGCTGGAGCCACAAGCGCCACGCACACCTTCAACGCCATGCGCGCGCTCGATCATCGCGAGCCGGGCATTCTGGGCACCGTTCTCGCCGGCGACTCGCTCTTTGCCGAGCTGATCTGCGACGGCATTCACTCCATGCCCGAGATGACAAAAATCTGGTGGCGCGCCAAAGGGCCGGAGCGCGCCATCCTCGTCACCGACGCCATGAGCGCCGCGGGCATGCCCGATGGCGAGTACCGGCTCGGCGGGCTTACCGTGCAGGTCGCCAATGGGCGCGCCATGAGCGGCGGCGTGCTCGCGGGCAGCGTCCTTACCCTCGACCGCGCACTTCAGAACTTCCTCGCCTTCACCGGCGCGACCCTCGAGCAAGGCCTGCGGCTGCTCACCGTGAATCCGGCAAGGCTCGCTGGACTTGGCGCGGAAGCCGGCTCGCTCGCCTCCGGCGGCGCTGCGAATCTGGTCGCGGTCGGCCCCGACGGAACTCTCGCCGCTTCGTTCTTGAGCGGCAGGCTCGTTTCCGGGCCACATGCGGCTTGATTTCTTCCAAGGTGCGCGGGGCCCGAGGGAGGCGCGAGGGGGAGCGATGAACAGATCGGGGTTGCGCAAGATGGCTGCAGGATCCATGCTGGCACTGGCCGCGTTGGGCGCGGCCGCGCAAAAATCTCCGCGCGAGTTTGCCGTGGTTGGCTATGTCTTTCCGCGCGGCAGTCTGCTCGCGCCCGGCCAGATCGACGCCCACAATCTCACGCGCATCAATTACGCCTTCGCCGCCATCGAGGACGGCCGTCTTGCCGCCGGGTCGCCCCTTAACGCGCCGAATCCTGGCGCGCCGAATCCTGACGCGCAGAATCTTGACGCGCAGAATCTCGCGCTTCTCACCAGCCTGCGCAAGCAGAACCCTTCGCTCACGGTGCTGGTCTCGGTCGGCGGATGGCTCGGATCGGGCGCATTCTCCGACGTTGCGCTCAGCGCACAATCCCGAAAGGTGTTCGTCGAGAGTGCAGTCGATTTTCTCCGCCGCTACGATCTCGATGGCCTCGATGTGGATTGGGAGTATCCCGGCATGCCCGGCTCGGGCCACACTTTCCGCCCGGAAGACAAGCGCGACTTCACGCTTCTGCTCAAAGATCTGCGCTCGCGCTTTGACCGGGAAGAGAAGGCAACCGGCAGAAGCCTGATTCTCACCATTGCCGCCGCGGCGTTCAGCGACTATCTGGCGCACACCGAAATGAAGGACGTGCAACGCTACGCCGATACGGTGAATCTGATGACATACGACTACGCGATGCCGTCCGTCGATGCCATCACCAGCCACAACGCGCCGTTGTTTGCCGATCCAGCAGCGCCCAGTCAGCTCTCCGCCGACGCCTCGATCCGTGCCTTCGAGCTCGCGGGCGTGCCTTCCCGCAAGATCCTTCTCGGAGTTCCCTTTTTCGGCCGTCCATGGGGGCAGGTTGCGGATCGGAATCACGGTCTCTTCCAGCCCGGCAAACCCGCGCCCGGCGATTTCGCTCCGTACAGCACCATCCAGCAGACCATGCTCGGCCACGGTTTCACGCGCTATTGGGACGACACGGCCAGCGTGCCTTATTTGTACAGCGCAGACCGGCAGGAATTTGTGTCGTACGAAGACGCCGAGTCGCTTGCCGTCAAATGCGCCTACATCAAGACGCACAAGCTTGGCGGAGCCATGTTCTGGCAGTACCTCGACGATCCCTCCGGCGCGCTTGTTGAGACCATGGCTCGCGCTCTCGGCCCATCGCCCGGAACCTCGCAATAATCTCGATCAGGAGGTCGTGACGCCGCGGTAGCGGCGGAGCAGGACCGCGCCCGCGAGGAAGATTGCGGTGAGGGCAAGGCCGTCCCAGAGGCCGGTGCTCCAGAGGAATTGCAATGGAGTGAGGTTCGACATGGGGGCCATGAAGAGCATGTTGGGTGACATGCCGCCTTCAGGTCCGGCGTGGAATCGGTAGGCGAGGAAATCGGAGAAGTAGTGCGTATTGAAGGCGATCTTTTCCAGGATGACGATCACCGTTGGCGGCATTGTGGCCCAGAGAAACGCCCCGCGGCGCGACCAGGCAGAGACCAGAAGCAGGTAGCCGAAGATGGGCGCGTACCAGAGCGCGTGAACGGTGAGGAAGTGGTAAAGGAGCATGAGCCACATGTGACCAAGGAAGAAATGGGTCCAGAGACTGGCGACGTTGAAACCGGTGCCGGCGAGAACGGCCGACATGAGCAGGAGCAGAATCCACTGCGTGACGACGCTGACGACGAAAGTGATGAGGGGAACGAAGACGATGGGGATGGTGGCCTTGGAAAGGACTGTGATGACGTCGGAGACGGGCATCGATTTCCAAAAAAGGATGCTGCGGTCGCGGCGATCGGATTGCAGAGCGGAAAGTGAGTAGAAGAACGCGAGGATAAACGTGGCGGCCATCAGGGCGAGGGCGGGGGCAGTGAAGGCCCTCTCGACGTTGGCGAGCTGATCGGCGGCGTCGAGGTTCAAGCCGGCGCGCGCCAGGTCGCGCAAGCGAGACGCCCCGACGAGAGTACTGACGAGGACGAGCGCCGCAACGACCGACGGAACGATGTAGAGAGAGCGGTGCTCCCAGAACTCGCGCAGCAGAGACCAGTAGAAGCAGCGGGCAGCGGAGATGTGCCGCGGGAATGCGTGGGCGTGCGGAGAAGCTTCTGCGGTGGTTGCGGCGGTGGCGGCGGATGGAGTTGTCATTGGGCCACTCCTTGATCTGAGTTGGGGGCAGAGTTAGGTTGGGCAGCGGGCTGCGAGGGTTGCGACGGGGCAGCGTAAGCCTGATTGCCGATGGTGGCGACGAAGAGGTCGGCGAGGCTCGGAGTATGAACATCGCCGAGGGCGGCGAGCGTGCGGCGGTCGGCGCCATCGAAGAGGAAGATGCGGCGGCCCAGGATCTCGCGCTCGTGGATGGGATGGAGGGCGCGCGCGGCGGCCAGATGCTGCGGCGCAACCTCGACTTCGAAGCAACTTGATTCCAGATCGTCCATGGCGCGGTTGAAGACGATGCGCCCGCGATGGATAAACATGACATCGGTAAGAATGTTCTGGACCTCTTCGACCTGATGGGTGGTGACGAGGATGGTGCGCGTGGCATCGAAGTAGTCGGTGAGCAGCGACTCGTAGAACTGCTTGCGGTAAAGGATGTCGAGGCCGAGGGTGGGCTCGTCGAGTACGAGCAGGCGGGCGTCGATGGCCATCACGAGAGCGAGGTGAAGCTGGGCGACCATGCCTTTGGAGAGTTCGCCGACACTGGAGCGCGGCTTGATGACGGTGCGCGCCAGGAAGCGCTCGGCTTTGCCGCGATCGAAGCGGGGATGGACGCCGGCCACGTAATCGACGGCCTGGGAGACGCGAAGCCAGCGGGGAAGGACCGCAACGTCGGCGATGAAGCAGACGTCGCGGGTGAGCAGATCGCGCTGCGTCCAGGGATCGAGGCCGAGGACGCGGAGGCCGCCCTGGTAGGGAGTCAGGCCGAGGATGGCGTCGAGGGCGGTAGTCTTGCCGGCGCCGTTCAGGCCGATGAGTCCGACGATGCGGCCTTCAGGGATGGAGAGATCGACGCCGTCCAGGGCGACGGTTGCGCCGTAGGATTTCCGCAGGCCGCGAGCTTCGATGCAGTTCATAAGATCAGCGTTCCTCCAGGGGAGGGTTGGTGTTCAGGTTGGTCACGGGTTGCGTGTCGGCCGCGGATGTCGACGCGGCGGCGGCAGGGAAATCGGGAAGTTCGGCCGGGGTGAGGCCGAGGCGGCGGATGGTGGCGCAGATCCGCGGCCACTCTTCCGTGAGGAATCTCTTGCGTTCGGCTTGGAGCAACATGGCAAGCGCTCCTGAATTGATGTACATGCCGCGGCCGCGGCGGGTTTCCACGAGGCCTTCGTCAACCAGTTCCTGATAGGCCTTGAGGACGGTGAGAGGGTTGACGCGGTACTCGGCCGCAACCGTGCGCACGGAGGGCAGAGGATCGCCCTCCCTGAGCACGGCGTCGAGAAGCATGGCGGCAACGCGATCGCGAAGCTGGCGGTAGATCGGCTGATTGTCGTTCCACTCGCGGTCCATGGGGTTTCCTCAATCGATCTTGGCAGAGATTGGCGGTGGTTTGCCGGGGCGGCCTGGGCGTATTCAAGCTGCTTACTTGGCGCGAGTGAGATCGAAATGGGCTAGCCCGGGCTTGCCGTCAGGCATCAGGAAGGTCCACTCCTCGTTGTGGTGGTTCGCGTCGATGAACGTGAAGGCGACATGCTGCATGTGTCCGTAATTGAGGGGGCCGGAGACATCGAGGAAATCGAAATCGAAAGTCTTGCCGTCGGGCGAGACGCGGGCGGCGAAACGGGGGCGGTTGCCGGCGTCGCAGTAGTGAGTCACGAGCAGACGGTCGCCATCGAGATAGAACATGGTGATGGGATCGTCGGGGCGGCCCTCCATCGTCATTTCGTGGTGGATGGCGTTGCCGGTGGAGGTGACGCGGAGAACGACATGGACGTGCATGGGAGGCATGGAGGGGTCGGCGCCGGGCATGGGCATGGTGACGGCGCCGTCCCATGTGCCGGCGAGGGTCTTTAGCTGATCGAAGGATTTCTGCGCCTCGGATTGTTGCGCAACAGGAGTGGTTTGCGCGCCGGAAGGACTCTGCGCGACGGCTGGTTGAGCGCCGGTTTGCGCCGATGCGGCGGCTGTGAGCGAGAGAAGCAGGATGGGCAAGATGGGGCGGAGCAGCTTCATTGGAGATTTCCTTTCATGCTGGTTTGCCTGGCAACAAAAGAAGTGGCCGAAGCCGCGATCGCACCGCTTTGCTCCGTCCAGCGTTCTTGATCGACGCCTTTGACGAGGAGCCAAATCGTCAGCGTGATCTCGGCGCAGGCACCTGGAATCACATTGTATGGGCTGAGAGAATTGCCGAATGGCTGCCAGAGAAACGTCAGGTAGCCTGCGCCCGCGCACATCATCAATACCCCCACAAAGCGAGGCATGAAGGAAGATCGGATGATCAGATACCCGATGAGAACGCAGTAGAAGCCGAAATAGACCATGAAATGCACCCCAGGAATCGGTGGAACGTGAACCACCCAGTTCCCCACGATGCATCCGGTCATACTAAACAGTGCCGCGACGAAAGAAACACTCCGGCTCACTGGTTTGAACAGGAAATAGAACAGGATCGTGATGACGATGTAGGCGGCCGTGCTCACGAGGCCACAGCATAAATCCAGAAAAGTCTTGGGCCCAACGATTGCAAAGGGCGAAGCCAGGATATTGACCGCATAAATCGCTCCGGCAATCCGCGCCATGCGATGCGCCGGGATTCCGAAGATCTGCCCGCCAGCGTTGACTGAAATCATTTGGTCCCTCCTTTTGAAATGCCCGATTGCGGTCTGCGGCATGGTTGCCCGATGGCTGGAAACTCGAGCGGAAGACCGAACCGCCAGTTGGACCACTCTCTAGCCTTCAGTTCACTGTTATACATAACTATAACACTAACTCTACTGTCAAGAGAAAAAGTGTTTTGTACCACAATATGGCATGACTGGCTCCACAGTTTCCCCGCCGCGCGGCGAGGTGATCTACTGAGGGGTCGAAGTGGACAGTTGGCCGAGTGAATCTGCTATGCGAACCAGAGACTCGGAGAGGCGGTTTACGTCGCCGCCGTTTGAATGTACCGAATGCCGTCATTCCTCGTGTGACCGGCCATCGGGAGATTGAGCATTTCGAGGTCCAGTTCGGGCCAGTTGGACGAAGGCCGACAATACGGCCGGAGCAAGTAGTTTGCGCCGCCATTGACACCAGGAGAGCTATGATGGTTCATCGGAATAATCTCAAAGTGAAGAGGAGCGGGTCATGCGCGTATTCCTCGCAATTATGATCGCCGGAGTGATTGTCTCGATTGGCGGTTCGCTTTTTGGGCATGATCATGATGGTGGAATGGACCACGATCATGACCATGACCATGGCCACGACGCGGGCGCCGGCAATGAAGCCACAGTAAGCGTCTTCTCAACGAAGGTCATCGGTACGTTTGTCACCGGATTCGGCGGCGGCGGAGCGATCGCTCAGCATTACTGGGGCAATTTGCTGCAATCCTCGTTAGCCGGACTCCTGGTCGGCGTCTTCATGGCGGCCATCATGTACGGCGCGATGAAGCTGCTGTATTCGCAGCAGTCGACATCGCTGGTCGAGACAGCATCCCTTATCGGAAGCCCGGCACTGGTCATCACGGATATCGATGCGAACTCGCTTGGGCAGGTAACGGTCCGGACGGGGTTGGAAGCCCCAACCTACCTGGCGCGTGCAACCCCAGGCAAGCATTTTGCCAAGGGAACGAGGGTCGTCGTGGTCGCAACCAGCGGCTCTGAAGTCGTGGTTGACGACGTACAAAACTGAAAGAGGAGAGGGAATCGTGAACGATCTGGGTCACTACATCGACAGCTACTTCATTCCGTTAATCATTCTGGTTATTGCCATCTGCTTCGTGCTTGCGTTCAAGTTCATCGCGAGCCGGTACAAGAAGTTCCCACCCAACGTAGCCGGGATTTTCTACGGCCGGAAGTACAAGATCAAGTTCGGCGACAAGGTGGAGGAACGCGGCTTCATGGTGGTCACGGGCGGCGGCCGCGTACTCATGCCTCTTGTCGAATCCTGCAAGGAAATGTCGACAGCGGCATTCCAGGTGGGCATCGACGAGAACAACATTCCGAATTTTGACAACGTGAAGTTCGTCATCCGGGGCGTGGCGACCTGCAAGGTCTCTCAGATTCCCGAGAATCTTTACCGGGCCGCGGGCGCGTTCCTGGAGAAGAGCGATGCCGAGATCCAGGAGTTCATCCGCAATATCCTCAAGGGGCACTTGCGTTCGATCGTAGGCAAGTTGGACATCAATTCTTTGCTCCGGGAGCGGGACAATTTCAACAAGCGGGTAGTCGAGGAATCGGCGCCTGAGCTCGCGGCGCTCGGCATGGAACTTGTGAACCTGGTGATCCAGGACATCACGGACGCCGAGGGGTATATTGACGCTCTCGGCAAGCAGGCGGTGGCCGAGACCAAGTCGAAGGCCGCGATCAAGGTTGCCGAAGCTGAACGGGACCAGAACATCGCGGTTTCCAATGCAGAGCAGGCGGCGGCATCGGTGAAGGCCGCCAATGAGGCAACGATCGCCGAGGCGAATCGGGATCGCGACATCAAGGTTGCAAACGCAAAAGCGGCCTCAACAACGCAGCAGGCGATCGCGGACAAGGCGTTCGATATTGCAACCACGGCTCAGGAACAGACGTTGCGCGTCGCTCAGGCGAAGCGCGATGCTGCGGTTGTTGAAGCCCAGATCGAAGTGCAGACCAGGGAGGCCACGCGCAGAGAGAAGGAGCTGGGAGCAACGGTTGTGAAGCAGGCCGAGGCGGACCGTCAGACGACGATCATCAATGCCGAGGGCGCAAGGCAGGCCAAGGTGATCGCCGCAGAGGCCGAAGCGGCGGCACTGACCGCGACCGCACAAGCCAGGAAGAACGCCGCCACTCTCGAAGGCGAAGGCTCGGCTGCGGCGCAGAAAGCCATTCTTGTGGCTCAGGCGGAAGGCGCAGCCGCCGCCAAGCGGGAGGCGTTGCTGGCCGAAGCGCAGGGCACGGAGAAACTTGCGGCGGCCTTGGCCGCCATGGACGAATCGGCGCGTTTCATGATGATTATGGACAGGCTCCCCGGATTATTCGACAAGGGAGGCGATGCCGCGGCCAAGGTCATGACCGCCATTTTTGGCAGCGTCGCTGCTCCGCTGGGGCAGATTGACAATCTCAATATCGTGGACATGGGCGGCAACGGCCGAGGCCTGGATCAGTTGGCCTCGGTGGTGCCCACCACGGTTTTTAAAGTCTTCGCAACGGCCAAAGCCGCGGGCCTCGATCTTACCCCGCTGCTCACTCTGCTGAAGATCGATCCCGCAAGGATGGCCAGCCTGCTCGGCGGGGTCACGAGTCAGGCTCCTGCACCGGAAGCCGCGCCGCCCCCAGCGAAGCCGAAGGGTTGATGCGATGACGTCCAAAACCTACCCGGCATTTCCTCATCCGGAGCCGAAGGCAATCATCGTCTTTTGCGGGGATCCGCGTTTCCTGGCGGCGACCACGTCGTTCATTACGGAAGAGCTTGGTTTCAAGCAGGGAGAGTATTTGCCGCTCTCGGTTCCGGGAGGAATCGCCTCGCTTTCCGAGCCCTTTGCCCTCCCCAAGGATTTCAAGGTCCTGAAGGAAGGCTTGCAGTTCTACCTCGAACACATGGGCTCGATTACGGAAGTGATCCTCATTAGCCACGAGGATTGCAGAAAGTATCACGCTCTGGTTGAGAAGCTTGGGTCCTTGAAGACGATCAAAGGGGCCATGGCAGAACGCCAATACGCCGACCTCGAGAAGGTTGCCGCCGTGGCGTCGAACCTTGTGACTCGCAAGATCGCGGTTCGGCGCTACTACGCAAGATTCGCGAACGAAGAACGTACGCAGGTTGTTTTCGAAGCCGCTTGACAGCGAGGCGCCTGAAAGGTGAAAGGTACATCATGCATAGAATCTTCCGCAGCATCGTTGTGTTCTCAGTTTTCGCCGGCGCGGTTTCACTCGCCGCCCAAACCGCCAACGACATTCTGGCCAGGCACGTGACCGCGGTCGGCGGCAAGGACGTGATCAGCCAAGTGAAATCGATCTCGATGGAGACCACAACCCATGTGGAAGAAAACGACATTCCGGGCACGATGGTGACCCTTGACGGTGTGGCCTCCCGCACGGAAATGGCTATCAACGGCGCGATCGTGGTGCAGTGCTTCACCGCCAAGGGCGGATGGATGGTGAATCCCATGGCGGGCATCACCGATCCCACGCCCATGCCCGACGATCAGTACCAGATGGGCAAGAACCAGATCTATGTAGGCGGTGATCTGCACGACTACGCAGCCCCAGGCAACAAGCTTGAGTTGCTGGGCAAAGACGCCAACACCTACACCGTCAAACTGACCACGAAGGACAACATAGAATCGACCTACGTATTCGACGCCGCCACGTACTTGGTCAAATCCATCGCGCGCAAGGGCAAATTCCAGAATCAGGACGCGACCATAACGACGAGCCTCTCCGACTACCGGAAGACGGATATTGGCCTTGTGGTTCCCTATGCCTTCAGCGTGGATTTTGGCGGGCAATTCTCGCTGAGCATCACCGTCAACAAAGTCGAAGTAAACAAGACCGTCGATCCGGATATCTGCGCCATGCCAAAGGCCAGCCCACCGCCGGTTGAAGGCACGGCAACGCCGAATTAAAGCATTTTCACTATTCCTATAGGGCGGGTTTCGTGGTTNNTCCCACCCTTTTCACAAAGAACGTGAAAAGGACGGGGCACGGAGTTTCCCTACACCACCACTGAAAATGCTCCAGAGCGGAACCATGATTGCTGTACCCCAGAGTTCCGTGCCCCATCCTTGCGACTTTTTTCTGTCGCAAGGGTGGGAGACCACCATCGCTGGGTACAGCATCTCTGTTTCCGGTCTAGACGCCACGATTGCGTTGCCTCGGCAAGGAGTCGCTGTCATTGAGGAGGGCGTGCGATGGCATCACCGCAGCCTGAAGGTCCGAAGCGTCGTGCGGCCCTTACCGTACGCGACCTCGCTGCCCAACTCGGCCGTCGCGAGGAAGTCCGTCGGCCTCGCCAGCCCATGAGCGATCAGGGCGTCCATCAGTGGCCCCAACTCAAGGCTGCCCATGCTGCGAGGTTCGGTGTCCACCAGGCAGAGCGTCTTCCACGGCTTGTTCGGCTGCTCCTTGGGCGTCTCGAAGATGGCCTCATAGGTGCGCCCGCCGATCTTTAGCATCTCGTGGCGGCCTTTGTAGACGTCGGAGGGCTTGAGCCCATGGTTGATGGTCCAGATGCACAGGTTAGTCACGATTTCTTTCGTAGTCGGATGATCGGAGCTCGTGATCCAGAAATCGAAGCTCCCGAGCCAGAGCCCGTCGGCGACGGTGGTGAAGTCGAAATCGATTGTCTGGCGCGCTTCGGCAAGCCGGCGCGGCAATTGGTCTCCTGCATTTAATCCGGCCGCGCCAGCGAACCCGCCGGCATCGCTCCACGGCGATCGGCCCACCAGCACCTCGGGGTAGACCTTCAGCATTGGTCCGCCGCTCTCCGGCCAATCCCAGTCCCAGCCTGTTTCTTTACCACGAAAGACGGATTGCCGGTAGTTGGCGATGTCGCCCTTGCCATAGACATTGTTGTAGAGCACGGCTCCGGGAATTGGGAGTAGAGCGGAGTCCTCTGTGCGCGCCTCTACGGGCGCCGCCGGGGGCGTGGCCTGCGCGAACACGAACAGGAGCGACGTGGACACGAGCAGAATCGGCGTGAACACGAAAAGGATCGACTTGAACATGACGTGCTCCATTGCTGGCGCGGATCGCATCCCGCGTCATGCGCTATACATGGTAATCGACTCGCCTCTACGCCTTCAGCCAATCCTTGGCTTTCTGCAGAATCACGTCGCGGCCCACGTCGCTGATGGCGTTGGTGAGCGGGATCTGCTTGGGGCAGGCGTGGACGCAGTTCTGCGCGTAACCGCATTCCTGGATGCCGCCGTCGCCCGAGAGCGCGCGCAGGCGATCTTCTTTGAGGACCTTGCCGGTGGGATGGTTGTTGAAGAGCTTGACCTGGGCAATGGTGGCCGCGCCCACGAATCCCGTGGCCACGTTGAACTGCGGACAGACTTCCATGCAGCAGGTACAGGAAATGCAATTCGAGAGCGGGTAGTTCGCCTCCTGCTGCTGCGGGTAGACGCGCGGGCCCGAACCTAAATCGTAGGTCCCGTCGATGGGAACCCAGGCCTTGACGCGCATCAGGTTTTCAAAGAGAACCGAACGGTCGACCTGGAGATCGCGCACCAGCGGGAACTTGGTAAGCGGTTCGACGCGGATGGGCTGGTCTAGATTGTCGACGAGGGCCGAGCAGGCCATGCGGGCTTTGCCGTTGATGCGCATCGCGCATGACCCGCAGATCTCCTCAAGGCAATTGGAGTCGTAGGAGATGGGCGTGGTGGCGCGGCCCTCGGCGGTGACGGGGTTCGCGGCGATCTCCATCATCGCGGAGATGACGTTCATGCCCGCGCGCCAAGGAAGCTCGAAGCGCTCCCACGTGGCCGGCGCGCCGGGGTTGGCCTGGCGCTTGATTTCGAAAGTGACGGTTTTGGTGGACATAGTGTTTTTCGTGGTTCGTGATTCGTGGTTCGTGATCAGCGGCCTGGTCTCCTAAAGCAACCGCAGGTCCTTCGACTTCGTTCATGTGCGGGTCTGGAGACCCGCACGACAGCCGGTCTGGAGACCGGCGCTACATTATTTCGCCGCGTCGTAACGCCGCGGGCGGGGCTTGATGTACTGCGTATCGACCTCCTCGAACGCGAAGCGTGGACCCTCGACCGCGCCGGTGAAACTGGCCTTGGTGGTCTTGAGGAACCGCTCGTCGTTGCGATCGGGAAAGTCGGGTTTAAAATGCGCGCCGCGCGATTCGTCGCGCAGAATTGCGCCGAGCGTGATGGTGCGCGCCAGTTCGAGCATGTTCTTGAGCTGGCGCGCGAAGGCGAAGCTGGTGTTGGCCCACTGGCTGGTGTCGCTCAGGTTCACGCGCTGGTAGCGGTCGAGCAGC
The DNA here is from genome assembly GCA_003165005.1 of Acidobacteriaceae bacterium. GTDB lineage: Bacteria > Acidobacteriota > Terriglobia > Terriglobales > Acidobacteriaceae > Telmatobacter. Next base: position 15,604 of record PLSB01000168.1, read on the forward strand.
TCCAGGATCTTTTGGTCGGCGATCTTCAGGTTCTTGTTGTAACGCGTCACCGTGGCGTGCTCGGTCATGGTGCTGCCCAGCTCGCGCCACAGCTTGAAGGGGTTTTCTCCGCCCTGGTTGTTCAAGAGTTTTTTGTTGGTCTCGGTTTGGCGTAACACTTCGGCAGAAGCTCCGCCGTCGCCCTCGACGGCTACGAGCCCTTTTGCGTACGCGATGGCGTTTGGCCCCGCGATAAATCCGCCGAAGATGCAACTGACGAGCGAGTTCGCGCCCAGGCGGTTGGCGCCGTGGTACTGGTA
>PLSB01000065.1 GCA_003165005.1 Acidobacteriaceae bacterium
GCCGCAGCTTCAACTCCGGCCACTCCGCCGCCACGATCGAGTAGCGATACGAATCCCTGGACACGAAATCCGCGGCCATGCGGTGCGCCCGCAGTACGCCTTCAAACTTCCCGCCGATGCGCTCGATCGCGGCTTGCGAGCGCCGGTTGCGCGCGNNGTGTGCAGGCAGACGCGCAGCACCTGCCACACCTCGAAGGCGTGCGTGAGCATAAGCAGCTTGGCCTCGGTGTTGGCGGCGGTGCGGATGGCGTCGCGCGTGAGCCAGGTGTAGCCGATCTCGCAGACGTCGGGGTGCGGGCGGCCGTGGCGCGCGTGACCCTCGGGCCACGCCCAGGTCTCGATGTCGAAAAATCGCGTCGACCCCAGAACCGCGCCATCCGCGATGCGAACCGTGGCGAAGGCAACGGCTTTGCCCGCTTCGCGCCAGGCGAGCGCGGTCTCGATGTAGCATGAAACCGCGTCGCGCCCCACCGGAACTGCGCTCCACCGGTAGAGCGAAGGATCGACGGCGGACGCGGCAACCAGGCCGTCGAGATGCTTGATCGACAGCGGCTCCAGGCGCACCTGCGTCCCGACCAGAGTGGAGAATTCGAGGGTCATGTTCACGTTCAGTTTACCGGGACGGAGGCGCAACGCGAACGGCTCCGCACCTGGCAGAGCCGTTCGCGTGCAAGAAGAGCAATGCTCAGAAAGACGCGTTATTGCGTGGGGTTTTTCGCCGCGCTTGTGGGCTTTGCGGCGGGTGCGGCAGCGGGTGCGACAGCGGCCTTTGGCCTCCAGAATTCAGGATCGGCCTTGATCCAGTCGTCGCTCACGTAGCTCTGCTTTGGATTGACTTGAAATAGCTCGCTGCGCGAAGACTCGACCGCATCGCCGAATTTCTCATCGAGCTTGCGCATGCCTTCGTCGCCGCCAATGGCATCACGGAACTTCGTGTCTTCCGCGAAGCCGAGATCGATGGCCGACATGGAAGGATCTCCGGTGAGCAAGATGAAGGTGCCGTCGGGAGCGCCGAAGGCAATTTCGTACATGCCCCAGTGAGCGCTGGTTCCAGCCTTCTCGTGGGCGTCCTTGACCATCTTCACCACTTCGCGCCACTCCTTCTGCTTGCCGGGGCGAACGTGAAAAACAGAGATCTGGTAGATGCGGTGCTTGTCGAGGTCGGTGTGGGGGTGAAAGCTCAGGTCTTCGTCGTAGGTGAAGACCATCTGGTCGACTTCGTCCAGCAGCTCACCGTCGGCCAGGCCGGCTCGCTCCAGGCCGGCCGACAAGGCGGGGTTCGCGTCCACGAGCTTGTTGTCCTTCTCCCACTCCGCAAACGAGTCGTAATGGGTCATGAAAAGCGCCCGCGACTTGCCGGACAAGGCGTTCATGGCTACGTAGTAGACGGGAAACTTGGCGCGCGTTTCCGCGGCAATAAACGCGCTCTCCGTCTTATCGTGCGCGGCGCCGCCCTTATACGGCTTGGTGTATTCGATCGTAATCTGCAGAATCTTGGGAAGAGTCGAGGTGGATGGAACGCTTTGCGCCGCGGTGAGTGTGCTGCCAGCAACCGCGAAAGACAGTCCCAGCAAAACGGGGCTGATGATCTTCATGGGTGGAATCCTCCTTGATGTGCCCGGAGACAGGTTGCGGCGGGGAGGGTGAAAGGGAAGCGCAAGTTCTCCGAAGCAAAGCGATTATGCGTGGCGAGCCCCCGCGATGTAAAGAAGTTTCTTGAAAAGGAATGTAGATGTGGGAGCGATCGCACCCGCAGCAAAGGCAGAAACGGCGGCGTTCCGTTCGCGATGCGCACGGCCGTCGGGACGCGGATTGGGGAGGTGTGCGCGGTCACAAACCAAATTGCGGATGCGGCGCGGGTGTGCGAGATTGAAGAGAGAGAAAGCGCCCGCCGACTCCGTTTTCTTTGAGACTGGAATGCCTTCATGAAAAGAGAATCCGAACAGCCTTCCCTCGATCGCACGCTGGAACTGGTGCGCGCCCACGGCTTCGACGTGGCTCCCTATGCCGCGGCCGCCCGAGGAGCGCTGGTGACGAAGTACGGCGTGGGAGCCGTGCTGGTGGCAGCGCCCGAAAGCACGAACACAGAAGACGCGATCGCGGCCTTTGCTGTGCATCCCGGATTGCTGGTGCGTGGCGAGGTGTCGCGGCTGCTCGACCGCGGCTACCAGAAATTCATTAAGACTTCTCAATATGAGCTTCCCGCCTCGGCCAGCCAATTGCAGGCGATTCACACGTTCAGCGAGGAGCTGAAGCAGCTGACCGGCGCCATCAGCCTGTACAACGAGTCGCTGGGCACAACCAGCGACGTCTATCGCTACGATCGGCTGATGGGACGGGGGGATGCGCAGCCGGCGCCCGCACAGCCCTGAGACCCGCAGAGCCTTGGGAACCCGCGGAGCCTTGGGAACCCGCAGAGCCTTGGAAAATTGACCCGCGGGCACTGATCCCCGCCGTCTAAGGGAGTGCGATCGGGCCCCGGCTCCGAAGCAGGCGATGGACAGGCCGGAGCAGGCGATGGACGGGAATGAGCACGAGGAGTGTTCCGCGAGCCAAGGGCAGGAAGCGCGCGCCCATCCACGCTACTCTGTCGACGAAGATTCCGTGCTGATGCTTGTCAACCACGGCATGCCTGTGAAGGCACGCGTCGTCGATCTAAGCCTTGAGGGTTGCCGCGTTCGCACCTACGACAAATTCACCGGCAAATTCGGACGGCCTGTTGAAATCACCTTCAAAGTGAGAGGTTGTGCCTTTCGATTCAGCGGCGTCGTGCGCTGGTGCGAAGGCCAGCACATGGTCGGCATCCGCTTTGAGACCATGATTCCGCGGCGTAAGGCTGAACTGATTGAAGTGATTGAGGAGATGGCCGCGGCTGCGGCAGCTCGGGCGAAAGCTGTCAAGCAATTGGTTGCGGAACAGGCGGCGCCGCGACCTGCCCTTCCGCAGCCCAAAGCGGTCGAAGCCAAGCCTGCCGAGCCGGAAGCAGCAAGGGCGAGCGAGCCGCCCGTCGCGGTGACAGAAGCCAAACCGCCGGTTGCGGTGACCGAAAGCAAGCCGACCGTTGCGGTGGCAGAAAGCAAGCCGACCGTTGCCGCAAAAGCCATTGAACCTCCCGCTCCGCCACAGGCCGCGGCTGCGGAGACCCCCGCGAAGATTGAACCCCCGGCGCATCGGCCCGCCAAGGCCCGCGACCGGCGCGCACAGGCCCGCAGCGAGATAGACACCACTGCCACCATCCTCCTGGTCAACGTCGGGTCGGCGTTGCGGGGCCACATTCTCGACCTCAGCGTAGGCGGTTGCCGCATCCGCACCGACGAAAAGTTCCCCGTGGGCATCTACACGCGCGTGGAAACGGAATTCCACCTTCAGGGTCTGCCCTTCCGGCTCGGCGGCGTTATTCAGGCCATCCACAACCGCTTCATGGTGGGCATCCGCTTTCTCGATCTCAGCGAGCGCAAGCGGCAGCAGGTTCTGGATCTGATCGACGAGATCGAGCAGCTGCGCGCAGAGATGCCGCATGAAATAGATTCATCAACAGCGGAGCACAATCCGGCAGACAATCGCTGACCCGCGGCGCGCACCCGGACAAGCAAATTACCAGGCAATGGTGGCGCGCCGCAGCCCCCGCACGGCATTGGCGAGGTAAACTTGATCGGCCTGGCGCAGGTCTTCCGGAAAGAGCACGCGCTCTCGGATCTCCGGGCGCGTCGCGAGCAGATGCCGGCGGAATACGCCCCCCAGTAACCCGCACTCAACCGGCGGCGTCAGCATCCTTCCACCTACTTCCACAAGCACGTTATGATGCGCGCCTTCGGTGATCTCTCCACGCTCGTTCGAAAAAATCACTTCATCGTACCCGTCGCGCACAGCCTCCGCGAGCTCCTTGGCGTACAGCGGCCTGTGCGTCGTCTTGTGGTAGAGCATTCTGTCTCCGGAGTCTGTCCGCGTCCGCGCCATCCGCGCGCGGAGTGGCCGGGTCGAGGGACCCAGCGTCTCCTCCGCAATTGCCTCACCCTCGACACGCAGCCCTCCGTTGGCTGCCAGCAGCAGCCGTACCTTCCGCGGCCCCGTCGCCTGCAATTCTGCCGCGTAACCCAGCAAGGCTGCCCTTGCCGCCTCGCGCTCGCAAGCGAAACCGAAATACTCTGCCGACTCCTCGAGCCGGTCCAGGTGCAGCTCGAGAAGCGGATATTCCCCACGCCAAAGCAGGCTCTCCAGCAACTCGAAGCGATCCGCAACTGTCTCGTCCGCTGTCATCAGAAACTTTCCTTTCAGCAAGCACTCTCTGTACTCGCCCGCCGCATCGGAGTCGATGACAACGCCGCTGCCCGCGCCCATGATTCCACGTATATCGCCGCCGCGCCCTCCTTCGAGCTCGAGCGTGCGAATGGCCACGTTGAAAACCGTTTGCCGCGGCGAAAAAAAACCGATGGCGCCCGTGTACACGCCGCGCGGCGCATCTTCGAGGCCGGCCACGAGCTGCATGGCCCGCACTTTGGGAGCGCCCGTCACCGAGCCTGAGGGAAAGAGCGCGCGAAAGATCTCGTGAAACCCCGCTTCGGGCCGCAACTCCGCGCTCACCGTCGAAGTCATCTGCCAGAGCGTGGCATAACGCTCGACCTCGAAGAGCCGCTCCGCGCGCACGCTCCCCGTGCGGGCCACGCGGCCCAGATCGTTGCGCAGCAGGTCGACAATCATCACGTTTTCGCTGCGGTTTTTGGGGTCGTTGCGCAGCCACTCGGCAATCTCGCGGTCCTCGCGCGTGGTGCGCCCGCGCGGCGCGGTGCCCTTCATAGGGCGCGTGACGATGTGGCGGCCAGGTCGATCTTCGGCGCCGTGATTCTCGATGCGGAAAAACAGCTCCGGCGAGAACGACTGGATGAATCGCCCCCGCTCCCAATGCAACAGCGCGCCGTAATCGACAGGCTGGCGCGCGCGCAGCCGCGCGTAGAGCGCGGCAACGCTGCCGTGCGTCTCAATGCCAAACGGCGCCGTGAAATTCAGCTGGTACACGTCGCCGGCGCGGATCCATTCATGAATCGCCGCGATGCGCTGGACGTATTCGGCTTCGGTGAGAGCGAAGCTGGCGGCGATCTCCGGCTCCGGCGCGCTGGTTCCAATCCCCGCAACGGCTCTATGGCCTCGAAACCGCTCCAGCTCCGCCGGTTCGCCGTCCGCAAAGTTCCCGGTTGTGTGATCGAAGGCGTAGCTCCGCTCGTAGATTCCGAACCACGCCAGCGGCTGCGGCGATTCCAGAGCAGATCGGCGGCTGGCGCGCATCCCGGCTTTCGGCTCAAAGCAGTTGCCGCACTCGTAGGCGAAAAATCCCGCCGCGCTCCAGCCCGCGGCCACGGCGCTCTCAATCTCCCGAAAGAGCTGAGGAATCTCTGCAGCCTGCCAAGCGGCCGAGACACGCACGGGAGCCGTGAACAGGCGCGTCCACGGTTCTTCACTGCCTTCGGAGTAGTTCTGCTTTCCACCCTCCAGCAGCACCGTGGCCGGCGTGTGCTCCACCAGCGCATAGACCTCCGCGGGAACGGGAAGCCGGCGATTCATGCTGACAGTGTAGAGCCTGTCGCCAGGCTCTCAGGGGAACGGCCTTACTGGACGGTCAGCACCATCGTCGTGCTATTGGTGATGGCGGTGACTCCGTTGCTCGACTGCCCGGTGACGGTCACGTTAAACGTGCCTGTGGGCGTCTCGTGCGGGTTGCTTGGGCCGTGGTTGTAGTAGCGATGGAGCGGACTGCAGCCCGTCGTTCCCAGGGTAGTCACGAGTCCCACCAGCAAAACCAGTGAAAGCCGCTGCAGCCAACGGCGCCGGCGCGCGCCCCACGCCAATCCTCCCAGGCCCAGCATTCCGGGCAGCAGAATGGCCCAGGCAACGGGACTGCTTCTATGCCCGAGCCCCGCGGGCGGCACGGCGCGGACGGTTCCGGATTGCGTCTGAATCAGAATGGTGCTGGTGACGCCGGCATCCTGGCCCGGCAGGATCTCCAGATCCGCCGGCGTCAAGGCGCAGGACGAGAGACTAGGCAGGCCCGAGCAGGAAACCGTGACAAACGCCGGGGCCCCGGTCGTGTTCAGGGAGGCCACGTACTCCTGGGACGGTGTCACCGTGACGGTCGCCGTTCCCGATTCACCAGGCGACAGAGTCATCGTCGAAGAAGTGGACGGCGTGATATCGGAAACCGAGACCGCAAAGAAACTGTCACACTGCGAGCTGATCGATGCGGACACCGAATTGGAGTTGGAGGTCGAGTTGGCCGCATCGCCGGCATAGACGGCCTGGAGCGTGTGCGAGCCGTCGCCGAGGTAAAGAGAAGCCGTGGCCTGGCCGCTGCTGTTGAGCGTTGCGCTCGCAACCTGACTTGCGTTGTCCAGGATGTTCACCGTGCCCGAGGGCGCGCTGCCGGTGACGGCGATCGCCAGCGTGGTCAGCGTCGTGGTATCCCCCTGCGTCGCGCAGCTTTGCGTGGTGGAACCCGCCGATAAGGTGGTGGATGTTGTGGCGAGGGTGACGCCGCGCGCCACGGGGCAGAGCGCCAGCGCAATGCCGAATCCCGCAACCCAATAAAGCCGCAGACCGCGGCAGATTTTGCCTATCACGTGCACCTGCTCCAACTCTTCCAGAAAGATAGCGTATCGCCCTGCGGCGGCTCGCCGGTTTCCCTTCACGTAAACCCCTATTGTATCTGGCCGGGGCGCTGCCCAGCCAACCCCACCGCCTGCCCTTTTCCCCGCTCCATTCCCCGCCTCATTCCCCCGCTTCATACTTTGACGCGCCACCCGCCGGAAGGCCATCCAGCTCCCGCGCTATGCCGCCACGCTACACTTTGTCCGTAGGTGTTTTGCCATGACCCCTGCCACACCCCGCCCCCAGCTCGCCCACCTCACTGCCGTGCTCAACGATCTCCGCGCCAAGGGCACGCACTTCCGGCTGCGCGTGCTCGACGACCAGCAGGCGCCCCTCTGCCACTACGATGGGCGCGAGGTCATCAACCTGGCCAGCAACAACTATCTGGGCCTCGCCAATCACCCCAAGCTCGTTGAGGCGGCCGTCGCCGCCACCTACGCATTTGGAGTCGGTTCGGGCGCAGTCCGCACCATCGCCGGCACCATGCGCATCCACATGGAGCTCGAGGAGAAGATCGCCCGCTTCAAGAATGTCGAAGCCTGCGTGGTCTTCCAGAGTGGATTCGCGGCCAACGCGGGAACCGTGAGCGCCATTCTCGGCAAGGAAGACTTCATCCTCTCCGACGAGCTCAACCACGCCTCGATCATCGATGGCGCACGGCTCTCAAGGGCGACAATCAAGGTCTTTCGGCACAAAGATGTCGCCCACTGCGAAGAACTGCTCCAAGAGCTAGAAAAAACGCCGGGACACAAGCTGGTGATTACCGACGGCGTCTTCTCGATGGACGGCGACATCGGCCCGGTGGACAAGTTGGCCGCGCTGGCCGAGAAGTACGGCGCCATCATGATGGTCGATGACGCGCATGCCTCGGGCGTGCTCGGCCGCAACGGCCGCGGGTCTGTTGACCATTTTGGGATGCACCGCAAGGTCGATGTGCAGGTGGGCACGTTGTCGAAGGCCATCGGAGCGCTGGGCGGCTACGTCTGCGGATCGCGCGACCTGATTGATTATCTTTATCACCGCGCGCGGCCGTTCCTGTTCTCGACTTCGCATCCGCCGTCGGTCGCGGCCACCTGCATTGAGGCCTTCAACATCTTGGAGGCTGAGCCGGAGCGCATCGAGCGCCTGTGGGCCAACACGCGCCACTTCCAGGGCGAGCTCAAGCGCATCGGTTTCAACATCGGCGGCGTCACCACGCCGGCCACGGAGACGCCCATCACGCCCATCATCGTCGGCGAGGGCCGCGCCGCCATGGAGTTCTCGCGTGCGCTCTTCGACGAGGGCGTGATGGCCACGGGCATCGCCTTCCCCACGGTGCCCGAAGGCAAGGCCCGCATCCGCGCCATCGTCACCAGCGAACACACCCACGCCCAGCTCGATCGCGCCCTCGAAACCATGGAACGCGTCGCAAAGCGGATGGAGATTCTACAATAGGTTCCGAATGATCGCTCATCTTCGCGGCAAGCTCATCTTCAAACAGCCCGGTCAGGCCATCGTCGAGGCCGGCGGCGTCGGCTACGACGTTGCCATCTCCATTCCCACCTTCACAGCGCTGCCCTCCGTCGGCGCCGAAGCGGCCCTCCATATCCACACCCAGGTCTCGGACGACCAGATCGCTCTCTTCGGCTTTCTCGACCGCGAAGAGAAGCGGCTCTTCGAGCGGCTGATCACGGTGGGTGGCGTGGGCCCGAAGCTCGCCATCAAGATGCTGAGCGGTTTGTCTCCAGAGCGCACGGTGCAGGCCATCCGCGCCCAGGACCACGCGCAGCTCACGCGCATTCCCGGAGTCGGCAAAAAACTCGCCGAGCGGCTGGTAGTCGAGCTCAAAGACAAGCTCGACGACTTTGCCGTCGCTCCCGCGCAGCCATCGGTGCAGGGACCGGCCGTGGACGATGTGCTCTCGGCGCTGGTAAATCTCGGCTATCAGCGGGTGGCCTCGGAGAAGGCCATCGAGCAGGCCATCGCGAAGGAGAAGGCGCTGGCCGCGGATTTCGACGGCCTCTTCCGCGGAGCGCTCAAGCTCATCCGGTAAGCGAGGGGGCCAAATGCCCAAATATGTCAGAGCGGTGATTCCGATGCTGGTGTGCCGCGATGCCGCGTCGGAGATCGAATTCTTGAAAGCCGCGTTTGGCGCTGTGGAGCTGTCGCGGCGATCTGCCCCCGATGGAAGCGTGCTCCATGCCACGCTGGGGATTGGCGAACTCCTGCTTATGCTGCACGGAGAAACCGAGCGCCTGGCCAGCCGCGCGCCGCAACCGGACGGCAGCTCGCCGGTGGTGGTCTACCTTTACCTTGAAGACGTCGATGCCGCGATGGCGCGGGCAGTTGCTGCCGGGGCCGGTATCCTGACTCCAGTGGCGGATCAGTTCTGGGGCGATCGCATGGGCCGGATTGTCGATCCCTCAGGGCACGTGTGGAACGTTGCCAGCCGAGTTGATGAGAATTCCAAGGAGCGCTGAAGGTGATTTGCTGAAAGCCTCTATCAGCTCTCCGCATTCAACTTTGCGCGAGCGGCGACGGCAAGGCAGGCTCCGGGCTACGGTGACCGGAGACTCAACTTGTTATCCTGCTGAATGAGATCGAGAATAACCGGGACGGGCAGGTAAATTCATGAGGATCGTTTTCAAGCTTTTTGCTTTTTTGGTGGTTCTGTGTGCATTGGCGGGAGCCGGATGGGGAGGGTATTGGCTGTATCGCCATTACGCGCCGCCCGGGGGATCGGGCCGCAACATGGAGGTTCGCTTGCTCGCCCGGCACGGGGTGGACGCGCTGACGGACGCGACTTCGACGGTCGACATCCTCCCGGAAGGGGACGTGCGCGCCTACGTCGCGAGCGGCAACGCTCCCAGCGGCTGGAGATGGCTCCCCGTGGCCAATGGAGTAGAGCGGGAGGTGACCGGGAGCGCGCCGGCCGGCTCCGACAACGAATACGTCTCGCGGACCAGCAACGGACAGATGTTTCTTCTGGCAGCCGACCAGCCGGACATGACGCTGACGCACGCGAGCGACATCCGTGCGTGGGGCGTGGATTCGGTCAGGGTAGAAAACTACGGGACTCCCGTGGTCGAGATCCATCTGGACCGGGCGGGCGGCGACCTGATGCACGATTTCACCCAGAAGTACCTGAGGCACAGGATTGCCGTAGTCGTCGGCGGCCAGATTTGCGAAGTCGCCTTGATCCAAAGCCCCGTGAGGAGCGCGATCGAAGTCAGGCTCCCCGCCGGCCAGCAAGCCGAAGCCGAAAGCCTGCGGGATTCGCTGATGAAGTGAGCGATAGGACAGCTTTCAGCCGTCAGCTCTCAGCTGCTTCGGGATCGTGCTGGTTGCGCTGCCAAGGTGTCCTCCCGGATTTTGTAACCGCCGCGTGATGAATTCCGTCTAAAATAGATAAGCCGCTGAAATGCAATCCACGAATGCGTCAGCCCTTCCTGTGCCTTAAGGATAATTTACTTGCGTCTTCTTTTTGTCATTGCAAGCCTGGGTGTATCCCTTTGTATCCGCGCCGGGGCGTCGCCGGTTCCGAACTCCGGCGGGCTCGCCGGAACCCCGTCCGTATGTGCGGTCGCGGCTGATTCCGCGCCAGGACTCTCGGACTGCAACGTCACCTTAGACTCGGATTTCGCGTCCGGCGAAGTTTCTTACCAAGCTGCGCAATCCGATTCGGGAGCCAGTTCCAGCGGACAAAAGGCCAGCCCTGCACCGGCGCCCGATCCCAAGGCTCCCGTTGACGCGAACGGAAAACCCATTCCCCTCGAGCACAGACAGCCGCAGCGCATTCTCGGCTTTATGCCCAATTTCCGCTCTGTCTCCGCCGGAGCCAAACCTCATCCACCCGGATGGAGGTACAACTTCACCGTTGCCACGCGCCAGGCCACAGATTACTCGTCGTTCATCTTTCTTGGTCTCACATCTCTCTCTGCCGAGGGCATCAACGAGCACCCGGTTCTCGGCAAGGGCATTGGCGGCTTTTATGCCTACACCTGGCGCGGCTTCCTCGATAAAACCGATGGCACTTATCTCTCCGCATGGCTCCTGCCCAGCTTGCTGCACCAGGACACCCGCTTCTATGCGCTGGGCGCCGGTCACAGCATCGTGGTCCGCAGCCTCTACGTGATCAGCCGGCAGGGCGTGGCGCGCACCTATGGCGGCCGCAATACGCCCAATTTTGCCGGACTCGGCGGCAAAGTCCTCACCCAGGTGGTCTCGCGCAACTACTACCCAACCGGCGCAACCAGCTTTAGCGTTCTTGCCACCAAGTTTGGTTACTCCACGATGCGCGACGTGGCCTTCACCTCGATTCGCGAGTTTTATCCCGATATAGCGGCGTACGTCGTTCGCAAGCACCAGGCAAAGATGGCAGCCAAAACCGCGCGGGCCGATACGGCAGCTCACTGACGCAAGCGTTCGTTTCTCTACTGCGATCGGATCGAATACCTCTCTCTGCAAGGACACTCTTCCTGCTGGCAAATCTCAGGTAAACTGCCACTCGAATTGCATTGACATCGAGTGCGGCATTGCCGCACAATGAGGTTATGCCCGTTCTTCTCCCGACTGTTGTGGAGACCAGTACTTTTCGGCGCAAAGCAGAAAAGCTACTCACAAGCGAAGAATACGACGACCTGCTGCTTTATCTTTCCAGGTATTACTCGGCAGGTGATGAGATCCCGGGCACGGGCGGCGTGCGCAAGCTCAGGTATGCAATAGGCGGGCGCGGAAAGTCTGGCGGAGTGAGGGCGATCTATTACTTCTTCGACGAGGTAAATCCCGTCCTTGCACTTTTCCTTTACGGGAAGAATGAACAGGCGAATCTAACGCCAGCAGAAAAGAAACTTGCAACATCTCTTGCGGCGGCAATGAAGGCGGAAGCAAAGGCCAGGAGGGCGAAGCAATGAAGCGCAAAAGCATTGGCCCCGAGTTGATTGAATCCATGAAAGAGGCACTTGCCATCGTTCAAGGCAAGGTGAAGCCGGCCCGCGTTACCACTTTCAAGCCATCCCTTGCCTTGGAGATTCGCAAAATCCGCCTTGCCACCGGATTGAGCCGCGCCGAATTTTGCCGCCGTTATGCGCTCGACGCGCGCGCCCTGCAAGACTGGGAACAGGGCCGCCGCCGCCCCGACCGCGCGGCGCGGGCTTACCTCACTGTGATTGCAAAAAGGCCGAAGGCCGTTGAGGAGGCGCTGGCGAGCTGAGATCTTTTGGCGCTGAAACAGATAAAGCAACTCTCAGCCGTCAACTTCATCGGATTCATCGGGCTCGTGCTGGTAGCGGCGCCACGGCTTCCCGGCAGCGTCGCGCTCGGCACACCAGCCAAGCGGAAGATCAGCCAGATCCTTGAGCGATGGATCGTCGTCGACCGGGTGGTGCATGCAGGAGAGAACTCCACCGCTTTCGGACATGCTGTCGCCGAGGAATTGCCACGCACCATCATCGGCATCGTGCGAAACATAAGTGACCGGCTCTGCGCCTTGCTGGACAGCTCTCGAGAGGTACGCCCCCGTGTGCGGCGGATCGGGAAAGGCCCAGTCCCGGAATTTGCCGGCTTCCTCCACTGAGTCCCAGAATTCCTTTTCCACTTCAGTGAATTCATATCCGGGTTGCATAAGAGGCTGGGCGAACCTTGAGTCGAATCCTTCTTCTCCTGGAAATCTGTTTTCAAGATCCGGATAAACGACCTGCAATACTGGATAGTCTGTCCTCCCGTAATACCAATTTGCCCAATTCATCAGGTGTTTCACCCATCTCGCATCCACAGGGCGAAGTTCGCAGTCGACGTTCCCGAGCAAGTCAGCGTGGCGCCCCTTCGTCAGATCGGCCCCGTCGCGCAGGCGTCGTGCGGCCTCGTTCAGGCAACTTTGAGCCACTTTGAACTTCAGCCCCACAGTGATGAGGTCGGGCTTGCCGCAGGTGTCATAGACGCCGATAGAGTAGGTCCAACTTGGATCTTCACTGCAGTGTCTACCGACCGAGATGATCGAGCATCCATACTCCTCGATCTGGCAGATGGTTCGCTCATCCGCCGGATCGAGTTCAGTCGCTCTCCACTTGCGTGTGCGCTCGGTTTGAAACTTCATTGTGTGATCGGTCAAGAAACACCCAATTCAACTCACACGCATGATACTCCACAACCGTGCGAGCGGACCGCCTTGTTCGATAGACTCTCTCCCATGGCATCGAAGAAGTCTCCCGCACCCGCCGCCCTTCCCTACTTCCGTCCCGAAGCTCTTACCTTTCTGCGCTCGCTCGCACGGCACAACGATCGCGCGTGGTTTCAGCCACGCAAGGCGCAGTTTGAAGCCGAGCTGCGCGAGCCGATGCTGGCCGTCGTGCGCAAAATTACCGACGCCATGGTGGACTTTGCGCCCAACCACGTGCGCCCGGCGGAGAAATCCGTCTTCCGCATCTATCGCGACACGCGCTTCAGCGCCGACAAGCGGCCCTACAAGACCCACGTGGCCGCGTGGTGGTCGTACCAGGGATTCGAGAAGACCTCGGGCGCGGGCTACTACTTCCACGTGAGCCCGAAGGAAGTGATCGTCGCCGCCGGCTCCTACATGCCCGACAAGGATCAACTCGCCGCCATCCGCCGCTGGCTGCTCGATCATCATGAGGAGTTCCGCAAGCTCCTCCGCAGCCCGAAGGTGCGGAAGCTCTATGACGAGTTCGAAGGAAATCCGTTGGTCCGCCCCCCGAAGGGGTTTCCATGCGAGCATCCGGGGATGGACCTGATCCGCTGCCGCCAGTGGGGACTGGCCGCGGAGCTGCCCGCAAAGGCCGCGCTCAAAAAAGACTTCGCCGACGTCGTGATCCGCTATTTCAAGGTGGCCGCGCCGGTGGTCGATGCGCTCAACACGCCGCTGGCCGCGGCCTCGGTGCCGAAGAAGCGCGTGCTCTTCGGACTGCGCTGAGTCATCGCTCTCGCGAGCATCCCGAGTGGAAATCGTCCGGCCCTACGGGGCGGAGAGGTCTGCGGGATTGCGTTCCCAGGGTTCCGTCCGCTAGGGCGGACTTCACCCTGGGCTATTTTCGGCCGCTCCTCCGGAGCGGAGGTCCGGGGCTTTCCACTTGGCTGAACCCGCGCCAAATGCGGGTTTCAGGGGCCCGGGAGGCCAAAAACCGGCAAAAATCGGCGTTTCCCCCACAAAAACCCAAGAAAATTGTGGAAATCAGGCATTTTTAGATTGACTTTCACTACCTTCAAGCCGCATTGTTACCTTCGGCAGGGTTCTTCGTAGCCGCATGAACACAGGGGTTCCGCGCACTTGAGTCCCATCGACCACCCACCATGCGGTATTCACACAGCAGGCGGAAGCCCACCACACCGGCGGCCCGAAGGGCTCGCACAGAAGGAGACATACTCATGGCAACAGGACTGACCAAGACAGCGCTGACTCGGCAATTGGCCGAAAAGCTCGAACTGACCAACAAGCAGGTTGCGGCCTTCCTCGATCTGCTGGCTGAGACCGCGATCAAGGAAACCAAGAAGAATGGCGTCTTTGTGATTCCCGGGATCGGACGCCTGGTGAAGGCAGAGCGCAAGGCTCGCATCGGCCGCAACCCCCAAACCGGAGAGGCCATCAAGATCAAGGCCAAGACCGTGGTGAAGTTCCGCGTGGCCAAGGCCGCCAAGGACACGATCGCCCCTCCGAAGAAGTAGCATTCCCCGGACTGCCGCTACGGCAACGCGCAAAAGGGAGAGCCTCGTGCTCTCCCTTTTGCGTATCCGCTTGCGTATCCGCGCTTCGTGCCGCGCAGCAGATTCCCGCACCCCGGCCGGATCGGCAAGCACGGGGCCCGATCATGCCGCGTTTGCTTTGGCTTCTTTGCGCGGCAGAAGCGCATACGCAATCAGTGCCAAGCCAAAAGCAATCAGCAGCGCCTTGGGAACGGCCAGATGGAGGCCGAAGCGCACGATCGGCGCCACGGCCAAGAATACGACCGTGGGAATCGGAGCTTTCATCAATCCCCTCACCACCATCGAAAGCACAAAGGTCGCCAATATGAATTGGAGCATCAGCCATTTGTCGTAGCTCCACGACAGAAACGCAAACGCAATGAAGATTCCGATTGGATTCAGTTCGGTGATTATTGCGTTTAGCCAATGCGGGCGCGCTGCCACGGCGGGAAGATTGGAGCGCAGGCGCGGCCAAAGCCGCGGCACGGCACGCAGATACTCCCGGTACGGCTCGCCGAGCTTTGCCGCGAGAAACGCCTCTTCGCCCAGGATCAGGCGCTGAAAATGGATCGTGAAGAGAACGATGGTAAAGAGCGTGCCCGAGGGCGGCATCAGCAGGCAAATCGCCAGCATCATGAACCACCCGCCCAGGTAGAGCGGATTGCGCACGTAGCGGAACGGTCCGGCCGCCATCACCGCGCCGCCCTGCATGTCCTCGTGGTGCACCACGCCGTAGCCAAGGTAGGCAGTGCCCCACACGCGCAACACCATGCCAATTGCCGCGGCCAGCGCACCCGCCACAATCACCACCGGCGCCGCCACGCCAAAGCTGGCAATGCCCAGGCGACCGATTTCCATGGCCAGCCACGCCAGCGTGGAAATTCGCCGGCTCCAATCGAACGGCCCCAGCCACGGCGCCCAAAAACCAAGAAAGATGATGACGATTTGAATCCACATCCGCAGGCGAAACTCGATTGCGCTTGCTTTCATGCCGTTCTCCCGCCGGGATGGCCGTATGGAGCCTGCCATCCTCTTTCAAGAGTACGCAATCGGGCGCGGCAAAGGTTTGCGCCGTTGCCGCGCATCGCACGGCGAGTCGAATCGAGAGTAAAATGCTCTCAATTTCAAGGCCTCAGCTTAAGCTGCGCGAGAGGAAGGGCGATGAAAGCACTTTGTACGGGGATTCTGATGCTCTTGCTCGGCGGCTTGGCGGCCGCGGGCCAAAGCTCCCAAGGGCAAACCGCCGCGCCCAGCCTGGACGAACAGGTTTTCAGAGCCATCGAGAATGCCGATTCCGCGGCCCTTGCGCAACTGCTGGCCCAGGGAGCACGCGTCGACGCGCAAAACGATCATGGCTACACGCCGCTGATGGCCGCTGTGGGCCTGGGCCATACAGAGATGGTGAAGCTGTTGCTTGATCATGGAGCAAACCCAGCCCTGAGCGACAAAACCGGCCGCACCGCTCTGCACTATGCGGCAATGACCGGAAATCTCGAGGCCGCAAAGCTGTTGCTCGACAAAACCGCGCCCGTGAACGCGAAAGACAACGATGGATTTACGCCGCTGATGTACAGCATCGTTTCGCACAACCTGGAGCTGGTGAACCTGCTGCTTGATAAGGGCGCCGACGTGGAGGCGCACGACCCGCGCGGCTTTACGCCGTTGATGGCGGCCGCGGGCGGGGGATTCGCCGACATCGTGAAGACCCTTCTCGATCACGGCGCGGGCGTGAACGACAAGAGCCATGACGGAACCACGGCGCTGAAACTCGCCACCGGCAGCAACCACACCGGCGTTGCCGATTTGTTGCGGGCAAAAGGTGCGCAATAGCGCACTGCGCTCGAGCGCGTTACTTGAGTTGCCGGATGGTGGTTCCTTCGGGAATCTTCACCTGGAACTGGTCGTCCGTGACGGGGACATTCTCCTGCACGTCATCTACGGTGAGCACCAGCTGGATTCCCTCCTGCGGGCGCTTGATGGTTATCTTTGAGGGATACTTGACGGCGCCGAATTGTATGTAGTTGCTATAGCGAATCTGCGTTTCCAGGTTGCCTTCGCTGTCGTAAACGTCCTGGTCGTAAGGCAGCATGTCGTCGCGATGAAACGTGATGACACGCAGCGGCAGTTTCTCCGGACCTGCCTTCGGCTGCATCACGCTCAGGGTGTATTCCTGCTCGATGTAGAGATGCTTCCGGGCCGGGTCTTCGATCGTCTCCGCATCGCCAGCCACCATGTACTCGTTGCCGGAGTCCAGCCCACGCACCGCAATGGCATCGAGGAAGAAATCGGGACGGAGATTGTAGAAGGGATGTTCGGGATCCTTCTCCTTGACCGAGCTGGTGCCTTCAAATGCCAGTTTCTCGGGCGGGATGACCAGTGTAAAACGGTTGCCGTCGCTCGCCGTGTCAAAGATTTTTATGGCAAAATCGGTGCCGACAACGCGCAACTTGTTCGGTTTGCGCATGATAATGATGCCGCGGACCGTAGGCTCGTCCTTCTCCAGGCCCTGGGCTGTCTTGAGCTCCGTGGCTTGAATTTCCACCTTGGCCGTCATCGTGTTCAGCGCGTCCCAACGTTGGTTGAGCTGACCAACCAGTTCCTGGGGCGTCGCCGTTTGCACAGTCTTGGGCCTCGGCACCGGCAGATGGCGCGTGGTGGGCAAGAGCGAACATCCCGCAAGCAGGAGCGGAAGAGCCAGCGCCGCGGCGCAGCCGGAACGATGCGCGATCTTCACCGTTCACCTGCCTTTTTCTGCGCGCGCCGGTACTCGGCCACATTGCGGTTGTGCTCGTCGAGGGTCTGGGCGAAGAGCGAGTGCCCCTGCGCATCGGTTCCCGCGGCCACAAAGTAAAGATAGTTGGTTTTGGGCGGATCCATGGCCGCGCGTAACGAGGGAATGCCGGGATTGGCTATCGGTCCCGGCGGCAAGCCAGCGTGGAGATAAGTGTTATAGGGCGTATCGCGGGTCAAATCGCTGGCATAAATTGTGCCCCGCCACTTGCCCGCCAGCTCCAATCCGTAAATCACCGCGGGATCGGTGCTCAAGGGCATGTTCTTTTGAAGCCGGTTGGCAAACACGCTCCCCACCAGCGGACGGTCCGCGTCCGCGGCCGTTTCGCGTTCCACCAGCGATGCCAGGGTAACCACGTGACGCACGTTCTCCTTCAGCCCCAGTTGCCCGGCCACCGTGCGGAAGCGCCGCACCATGACCGTCACCATCTGCACCGCGTTCGTCCTGGGTGGAAACCGGTACGTGTCCGGAAACAGATAGCCTTCCAGGCTCTTGGCTCCGGGATCGAGATCGGCAATCAGCCACACCTGGCTCACTGCCGCGGCCAAAAACTCCTGGTGCATGCAAAAGCCGGCCTGCTCCACGCGCGCGGCAATGTCAAAAATGTTGGCGCCCTCCGGAACGGTGACCGCTATGGTGGCCACATCGCCGCGCGCAATCCGCGCATACACTTCCGTCACCGGCGCGGGATGGTCGAACTGGTATACCCCCGCCCGCAGTCTTCCGCGCCGCAGCCAGCGCACCAGGTCGAATGCGTAGCGGCTGCGCACAACGCCCGCTGCTTCGAGCTTGCGGCCGATGGCCACGGCGGACGAGCCCGGCGTCACGTCCACGAGAGTCGCCGTTTCCGGCCCGTACGGCGCGAGCACCAGCCACGCCACCGCGCCCCCGGCAAGCACGGCGGACAGAAACAACAGCCGCAGAAAGCGGCCGGCGCCGGAACTCCTCTTGCGTACGCTACTCCGTCTGCGCCTTGCCATCCTGCCGCTGTGGACCCTTCCTACTGAAAAATGACGTGGAAAATCCCGCCCGGGATTCTCTATCTTTCGATTGTAGCGGGGGAAAACCGGCATTACGCACCAACCGGCTTGAGGCCATAAGCTGAGTATTAGGTCCTTATCGATCCGGCCCTCAAGAATAGGACTTGGGTGCCCCATCCTTTCCGCGTTCTTTGCTTTGCGGAAAGGGTGGGAATGCACGGTCTCACGCAATCGGGCCGGATCAATAAGCTGAGTTTGAGGAAGGGCATTGTGCCATCCGGAAGGCCATCTCGCTATCTTGGCCTCGACATCGGCAACCGCCGCATCGGCGTAGCCGTGTCGGACGAGCTGGGCCTGACGGCGCAGCCGGTGCTGACGCTCGAGCGGCGCACGAGCCGCCGAGAGGACCTGCGCTCACTGGCGCGGCTCTGCCGGCGCTTCGGCGCAGTGGGCATCGTGGTGGGTAACCCGTTGCATCTCTCGGGCGAGGCGAGCCCGCAAGCTGCCAAAAACAAAGCGTTTGCGGCTGAACTGGGCGAGCTGACCGGCCTGCCCATTCACCTGTGGGATGAGCGCCTGACCAGCCACGAGGCCCACCAGATCCTCTACCAAGCCGGCCACGCGCGGCAGACGCACAGCAAAGTCGTCGACCAGGTGGCGGCAACGCTGATCTTGCAGTCGTTTCTTGAAAACAGGGACGTGGGGACTAGGGAAATAGGGACGTAGGGAACTGAGGGGGGATCCGATGAGCAAGTCTTTTAAAGACCTCGAGGCGTGGCAGCGGGCAATTGAGTTGACGGTTGCTGTTTACCAGCTAACCTCTTCGTTCCCGCCGTCCGAGCAGTTTGGCCTGATCAACCAGCTCCGCAGAGCGTCCGTCTCGGTGGCAAGCAATATCGCGGAAGGATATGGACGCTCTACAAGAGGTGAGTACGTACAATTCCTCGGAAACGCGCGCGGGTCGAACTCGGAAGTTGAAACTCAACTCGTGATCGCCAAGGCACTCGGGTTCGGCTCGAAGGAAAGAATTGAGCTTGCGGAAGGATTGTGCAGCGAAACCGGCCGCATTTTAAACGCAATGATTCGATCCTTGCGGAATACCAGCTAGGGCATCTCGGTTCAACCGCACGGCAGGGCCCCGAGCCCTACGTCCCTAGTCCCTACGTCCCTGTCTTATAATGATGTTTCAGGAACGCTTATTTCTTGCGGCTGGAGTGGTTCCTTCCCCGCAACCGGATCACGGATGCCCGAGCACATCAAGAAGAAACTTGAGGACGAGATCAAGCAGCTCGAGTTCGAGCTGACCTCCGAACTCCCGGCCGAGATCAAGAAGGCCCGGGCCATGGGCGATCTCTCGGAGAACGCCGAGTATCACATGGCCAAGCAGCGGCAGGAGTTCGTCAACGCCCGCCTGGGCCAACTCAAGAAGCGCATGGGAGAGCTTTCGCTGGTTAATCTCGCCAACATTCCCCGCGATAAAGCCGGATTCGGGTCCACGGTGGTCGTCTACGACGTGACCAAGGACGAAGAGATTGAGTATCGCCTCGTAACCAGCGAGGAATCCGACGTCACCAAGGGCCTGATCTCCACCACTTCGCCCATCGGCCGCGGGATTGTGGGCAAAAGGGTGGGCGACACGGCCACCATCGTGACGCCCAATGGCAAGCGCCAACTGGAAATTCTGAAGCTGACGACGATCCACGACGAAGCCACCGCGGAAGCGGGCGAAGCTGCGGCCGGCGCAGCGCAGTAGCATCGAGAGCGGCTGCCAGCTTCTAGCCACTGGCTCCAGCTCCTTTGCGCATCAAACGTGATGAATTAGGAAAAGGCTAGAAGCTGGAAGCTAGGAGCTAGTAGCTTAAATGACCTGGACAAGTGCTTTTGGCCGTGCCTGCGGATGGTTGCTGGACCGCATCGTGCATGGATTGGCGCTCACTCGCATCTCACCCAACGTCCTCACCTTCCTCGGGCTGGTGATCAACATCGCCGCCGCGTTCCTGTTCGGCCACGCCAACGCCGCCAACGGCGACCGCATGTTTTTCCTGGCAGGCGTGGTGATCTTCGGCGCCGGCATCTTCGATATGGTCGACGGCCGCGTCGCCCGCCGCATCAACAAGGTCACGGTCTTCGGCTCGTTCTTCGATTCCGTCATCGACCGCTACTCCGACGTGGTGCTCTTCTTCGGTTTGCTGGTCTACTACGGCCGCATCAATCGTTTCCGCTATGTGGTGCTGGTGGCCTTCGTCATGATCACTTCGCTCATGGTCAGCTACACGCGCGCCCGCGCCGAGGCGCTCATCGGCCAGTGCAAGGTGGGCTTCATGGAGCGGCCGGAGCGCATCGTGCTCATCCTGCTGGGCGCGATCTTCAACCACTGGGGCGTAATGGCTCCGGTGCTGTGGATTCTGGCCGTGCTTTCCACCATCACCGTCGCGCACCGCATTGTCTACACCTACCAGAACACCAAGCATCTGGCGCCGCTGAGCTGAGAAAAGCAGCTTTTAGCTATTAGCTCTTAGCTTCTAGCTCGGTTGCGATTGAACTGAGGATCTTGCGCCGGCCATCGGCGCTTGTCGCCGGTTCGCAACGCTGTTTGCGCTTTGGGCTCGGCGCGGCCGCCGGAAACCGGCTGACTGCGCGGTAATTGCGATAAAGTGATACGGTAGTGGCAGATTCCCGAAGGAAGGCGGAGCAGCCATGGCCCAACACCCGTTTCTCAAGTCGATCCGCCCGGTCAATCTGCTCTCCTTCGGCCCCAACACCAAAGAGATCGAGCTAAAGCCGCTGAACATTTTGATCGGGCCGAACGGGTCGGGAAAATCGAATCTGATCGAGATTCTCGCGCTGCTCGGATCCCTTACCTCTAAGAGGCCGTGGAATCATGTGACGGGAACAGGCGGTGCAAGCGAATGGGCATGGAAGAACCCACAACAAAACGGCCCCTCCCGAATGCCGCCTGCGTCCGAGATTCATGCAGTCCTGCATGTACCGTCATCCCCTTTCCTGCCATCCCCGATATTGCAATTGGCGCCGCGACCTGAATCAGTCGGGACCGACTACCTTTATTGGACGAGGTTCAGAACCTCTTTCTCGGCAGCTACGTTCGTTTTCGAAAACGAAGCGATCTTCCCCTACCCTCCTCCTGCAAATGCCACTGAATCTGAATCCGATCTTTGGCGAGAGGGCGAGCGCACGACTTTTCCAAAGGCGAAAGATGACTCTCCTCAGATTGAAATCACTGAGCAAATTTCAGTTTTGTCCCAGGTTCCAGGTATTGCTGGATCCTTTGCCTTTCAATTGTCCGGGGCGGGACACGCTGCGCATTCCGTTCGTGATTTGTTTGAGCGATTTTCCCTTTATCGCGAATGGACTTTCGGGGCTAAGTCTACGCCGAGAAGTTTGGAACAGGCGGGGAGGGAAACCGGTTACCTTGAAGAGGACAACAGCAATCTTGCACACGTTCTGAACTTCATATTGACGCATCAAGACCCTGAACCTGCACGAAAATTGCGCGAGGCTTTCGGGAAGTTTAGTGGAGATGCGAAGGACGTTGAGACGCGCATCCAGGAAGGATTTGTGCAGCTTCGGGTTCGCGAATCCTCCGGCATCAGCATTCCGGCGATCCGGTTATCCGACGGGACTTTGCGATGGTTGGCGCTGCTAGCGATTTTGCTCAATCCTGCTCCTCCGCCCGTAACCTGCATCGACGAGCCGGAACTTGGCCTCCATCCTGACATTCTCCCCACGCTCGCCGACCTGCTTGTCGAGGCGTCTACACGGACTCAGTTGATTGTTACAACACATTCGTCTGCTCTCGTCGACGCGTTTTCGGACGACCCCGAGAGCGTTTGCGTATGCGAAAAGGTTGATGGTTCTACCGTGATCCGGCGACTCGCGCGAGAGAGACTGGAAGTTTGGTTGAAGGATTACTCTCTTGGTCACCTTTGGGCGAGCGGTGAAATCGGGGGAAACCGCTGGTGAAGGTGAGAATCTATGTCGAAGGAGGCCCGCAAGCCATCGACGCGAACGGCCTCAGGCGATTTAGGTCAGGATTTAAGCGGCATTTCGAACGAGTGGACCCGCGACTTGAGGCAATTGAGGTTGTCGCTCCGGGCTCCACGGAACAAACCATAAAGCGCTATGCTCAAGGATTGAAACAATACTCCGATCATTCCAGGGTCGCTTTGTTGGTCGATTCGGATTCTCCTGTCACCGCGAATTCCCCGGCAGAGCATCTTCGGGCCAAGCTGGACTCCGCGAAGGTGCCACAGGATGCGCGCACAAATATTTTCCTGATGGTTCAATGCATGGAATCTTGGTTCGCCACAGATGCAACCGCCTTGAAGGCGTGTTTTGGTGATAGGTTGCGGGAGAATGTGCTACCTCGAAATCCTGATATTGAAGTAGTCCCCAAGAAAGATACTCTGGCCAAGCTGGCGGCCGCTGTCAAGCCCACCCCTGCAGGGCGTTATCAAAAGATTCAGCACGGGGCGAAAATCCTAGCGGAACTCAATCCCGATACGGTCGCAAAGCGATCCAGGCACGCGAGCGGCCTTCACGCTTTTCTCTTGAGGTCGCTCCGCGCGTAGAAGTCGGCTGGACGCGAAGAACTCCGCACTCCCGCCAAGGGCAGTGGAAGCCCAAAAACAACCAATCCGATCTCAGAATTTGTCGCTCTTGGGCTAAATCGCGCATCTTACCATCCATGAGCATCGAGAAGGCGACATTCGGGGCGGGGTGTTTTTGGGGCGTGGAGGCTGCATTTGCGGCCATTCCCGGCGTAACGGCAACGGCGGTAGGTTATGGGGGCGGAACGCTCTCGAAGCCCACCTACAAGGACGTGTGTACCGACCAGACCGGCCACGCCGAAGTGGTCGAAATCGACTTCGACCCGGGAAAAGTGAGCTACGGGCAACTGCTCGATGCGTTCTTCGAGCTCCACGACCCCACCACACTCAACCGGCAGGGTCCGGACTGGGGCACGCAGTACCGCTCGGTCATCTTCTTCCACTCGCCGGAGCAGGAGGCGCAGGCGCGCGCAAAGATCGAGCAGCTTACGGCCGAGGGCCGCTTCAAGCCCAAGCGCATTGTCACCCAGGTGGTTCCCGCCGAGACCTTCTGGCGCGCGGAAGATTACCACCAGCGCTATCTTGAAAAGCGCGGCCTGGCAAGTTGCCACATCTAAAGACGAGTGGTTAGTGTGTGTGTGAGTGTGGTCGTATCTTCGCGGCGCACTCACACACTCGCACTCACACTCCTTGCTAGTTCCTACTCTCCGGTCCCTGATCCCTGTTCCCTGTTCCCTGTTCTTCCGTGTCCGGCTCGTCGGTCCACAGGCAGGCAATCCACCAAACCAGCACGACTAGAAAAATAATACTGTTGGCGTTGTTCAACGAATTCACCAGGTCCATCACGCGCTTATAGTCGCCCTGGCTGTGGATGGTGGTGTTCTTGGCGATGTGCTCGACCGCGCCGCGGATGGTCAACTGCGCAATCGAGGCCATGGAGAGCCCGATGGCAAGCTGCTGCGTGTGGCTGTGCCAGCCGGCCTTGAAGTACCTCCCGAAGAGCACCACAAGCAGGCCGACGAGAACGATCAGTACATTGGCGAGCAGGTCGGCCTTTTGCGCGAAGAGATCCATCAGCCGCAGGGTGGAAATCAGCGAGGCGGCAAAGAGCGTTTTGAAAGAGGGCCACGGACCCCACAGAGCCAGCACCGTTCCGCCCACCGCGAGCAGAACTGCGGTTGCCCCAATCCACATTCTGCGCCCCGCGCCCGCAAAGGCCCGCCGCGCGATCTCGACCACGAGGAGCAGGGAAACGATCGCGGCCAGATCGGCCAGCGGGAGGAAGATCTCTCCAGCGGCCACCGGCGCCATGCGGTGAAATAGCAGCTTGCCGACGAGCAAGCGCACGACCACGAAAGCCATCGACGCCGTGAACCAGGGAAAACGGCGCGCGCGATCGCGCCCCAGCAACACCACCAGCAACACCAGCAGGGCGGCAAAAGTAAGCGTCCAGAGAATCTCGTCCGTGGAAAAATTGAAGTGCATTCGAACCTTGTCCGGGCCCGGCAATTTCGTAGTGCCGGCCCTTCTCTTAGTCTAAATGGGCCGTTTCAACGGGCAAGAAGGGTCCGCCCGGCCTGCCATAATGCCAACATGCTGGTTCTCGCCTCCGCCTCGCCTCGCCGCCGCGATCTGCTGGTGCAGGCCGGCTACCGTTTTGAGGTGCATCCCGCGCATATTCCTGAAGATCCGCTCCCCGGCGAGGATCCGATCGTCTACGTCACGCGGCTGGCGCGGGAGAAAGCCGAGGCGGTGTATCGCGAGCTAAG
Organism: Acidobacteriaceae bacterium; assembly: GCA_003165005.1. Lineage (GTDB taxonomy): Bacteria > Acidobacteriota > Terriglobia > Terriglobales > Acidobacteriaceae > Telmatobacter. Next base: position 24,419 of record PLSB01000065.1, read on the forward strand.
CGGCATTTCTCACAGATCTCTCGATGGTGGAGACGGCAAGGAAGATGGTCCATCTTCAGGCGCCGCCGGCCCTGCGGGGGTCGGGAGACCCCCGCTACAGCCGGTCAGGAGACCGGCGCTACAGGTGCTGGGCGCAGACACCACCGTCACGCTGGACAACGCGATCCTGGGCAAGCCGGAAGATGCGGCCGATGCCGCACGCATGTTGCGTCTGCTTTCGGGCCGCACGCACCGCGTGATCACCGGCGTAGCCCTGGTGACCGCAACGAGCGCGGAAGTGGCCGCGGAGGTGACGGCGGTTCGTTTTTTGACGCTCTCGGACGAAGAGATTGCCGAGTACGTAGCCACCGGCGAGCCCATGGACAAGGCGGGCGCGTATGGAATCCAGGGCCGCGCCGCGCGCTGGATTCCCCGCATCGAGGGATGCTACTTCAACGTGATGGGCCTGCCGCTGGCGCTGGTCTCGTCGTTGCTGGAGCCATGGTCCTCGTGAATGCGCGCCGCGCGGGACTGCGGCATCGAGGAGAATTCCCGTGCCTGGCGAACCCATTCGGTCTAGAATGATCGCACTCTAAGATCAGGACCAAATCTCATGCCGAAATCGCTCTTCCTGCACAGTACGGTTCTGTTGCTCGCCGCAGTTGCGCCCGCGGTGGTTTGCGCCCAGTTCCAGCCGATCAATCCCGACGAGCTCAAGATGACTTCCGATCCCAAAGCGCCGGGAGCGGACGCAGAGTACCTCTATTTTGAGGAAATCGACAACGATGCGATTCATAGTCAGAACTACTACGCGCGCATCAAGGTGTTTACCGAAAAAGGCAAGGAGGCGGCCACGGTCGAACTTCCCTATTGGGGAGAGGAGTTCTCGATCAGCAGCGTCAGCGGCCGGACCATCCACGCCGATGGAACCGTGGTTCCCCTGACCGTCAAGCCGGAAGATCTCACGGTGACAAAGACCGGCGAGGCGCGAATTGAGAAGAAAGTCTTCACGCTGCCCAGCGTCGAAGTTGGCAGCGTACTGGAATACGAGTACCAGCTGAACTTCAAGGCCCAGTTCTACGTGCATCTGAGTCCGGAATGGGAGGTGCAACGAAGGTACTTTGTTCGCAAGGCCCATTATTTGTTCACTCCCACCCAAATGTTGAATCTGGTTTGGTGGGCCAATCTGCCGCCGGGTGCGAGCGTCAAGACTGACGCCAGCGGCCGTTACTACCTGGACGCGACCGATATTCCGGCCACTCCCGACGAGGAGAAGATGCCGCCGATCGACAGCTTCCTTTATAGGGTGCGCTTCTATTATCGGGGCCCCGGCGATCCCCTTGTGCCTGAGGACTACTGGAAGGCGCAGGCCAAGCAGTGGTCGAAAGACATCGACCATTTCGCCGAGCCGGCCAAAAACATTCGGGACGCGGTTGCCGGCCTGATTGCGCCCTCCGACAGCGATCTCGTGAAGGCGCAGAAGCTCTATACCGCCGTCGAGGCTCTCGACAACACAAGTCATTCCCGTCAGAAGACCGAGTCGGAGCGGCAGGAGCTGAAACTGAAAACGGAAAAGCACGCCGAGGACACCTGGACGCAGAAGAGCGGCAACAGCAACGAAATCGCGCTGCTTTATTTAGCCATGCTGCGCGCCGCCGGCCTTACCGCCTATGCCATGAGCGTTGTTGACCGCGATCGCGGAGTCTTCGACCCCAGCTACATGACGCTTGAGCAGCTCAATCACACGCTGGTGATCCTGAGCACCGGCGGCAAGGAAATCCTTCTCGATCCCGGCGAAAAAATGTGCCCCTTTGCGACCGTGAACTGGAAGCATTCCGGCGCCGAGGGTCTGCGGCAGAGCGCCGAGGGGCCCGGCCGAGCCGCAACTCCTGCCCAGGCTTTTGCGGTCAACACAGTAAAGCGCTCCGGCGAGATCGCCGTGGATCCTCAGGGTGGGGTCAGCGGGACCCTCCAGATCCTGATGACCGGCCAGGAGGCTCTTTTCTGGCGGCAACGCGCGCTCGAAGTCGATGCGTCGGAGCTGAAGAAGCAGTTCGACAGCGGCCTCGAAAAGATCGCGCCTGAAGGCGTCGAGATTCGTGTGGATCACTTCCTGGGACTGGATGAACCCGACAGGATCTTCATGGTCTTTGTCCAGGTAAAGGGCACCTTGGGCACGGCAACTGCCAAGCGCCTGATCTTGCCCAGCTTCTTTTTTGAGACCCGCGGCGGCGAGCCGTTTGTGAGCCAGGAAAAGCGCTTGGAGCCGGTGGACATGCAATACGCCTGGCAGATCACCGACCAGTTGACCTACGATCTGCCCGCCGGTATGACGGTGGAGGGTTCGCCACAGGATGCGAAGTTCTCCTGGGAGGGTCACGCTGTTTACATCGTGAAGACCAAGCCGGAACCCGGCAAGATCACTGTGGCTCGCCTCTTGGCCAACGCCTTCACGCTGGCCAAGCCCGAGGAGTATCAGGACTTACGCGGGTTCTACCAGAAGGTGGCCGCGGCTGACCAGGGACAACTGGTGCTGGACGCCGGGGCCAAACCGAAAGGCAACTGAACCGTCTGCGTTCCTGCGGGAGCACCTGGAAGCGCCGTGAATCCCGCAAGTTGAGCGATACATTGGCGCCCATCTGAGCTAGAATGGTCGCACTTTAATAACAAGGCCATCCTCTTATGCGAAACTCGCATCCTCTTTGCAGCACAGTCTTGATCGCTGCCATGTTGCCCGCAGTTCTGGTTCGCGCGCAGTTGCAGTTCCAGCCACCGACACCTGGTGAATTGAAAATGACCGCGGACCCGGATGCTCCGGGGGCCGATGCCGTGTACCTCAATATCGAAGAGACCGACAACAATCCCATGAGTTACGAGAGCCATTATGCGCGCATCAAGGTGCTCACCGAGAAGGGCAAGGAGATGGCCACGGTCGAGCTTCCCTACCTGAATCTTTCCTCAAAGGTGACCGACATCAAAGGCCGGACCATTCATGCGGATGGAACCATCGTTCCTCTCAACGTCAAGCCGGAAGACCTGATGATCGCAAAGAGCGGCGATGAGCAGTTTAAGAGGAAAGTGTTCACCCTGCCCAGCGTCGAAGTGGGCAGCATCCTCGAGTACCGGTACGATATCAGCAACTGCGATCAGAAGTATGGCGGTTGCTTCGTCGTGCCGCCGACGTGGGAGATCCAGAAGTCTCATTTTGTGCACAGGGCCCATTACCAGTTCACGCCGCCTCCGTCACTCATGCCGGCTCATGCGTCCGCCTCGTTTACCGACCTATCCACCTGGGCCGACAGCCACGGACGCATCATCCAGAGCATCGCTTTCTTACAGCGTTTGCAGCCAGGCTCGGCGGTTAAGGTGGGCACGACTGCCTACACCGTGGATGCGACCGATGTTCCGCCTGTCCCCACGGAGGAGTGGATGCCTCCCCTCGCGAGTCTGCTGTACAGGGTGAGTTTCTACTATACCTTCGCCCGCAACGGGACCGAGTTTTGGCAGAGCGACGGCAAGCTCTGGTCGCAGGACGTGGACAAGTTCGCTGAGCCGTCGAAGGCCATCAAGAACGCGTTGAACGGCCTCGTCGCACCCGGCGACAGCGACCTGGACAAGGCGAAGAAGCTGTACGCGGCGGTCGAGGCGCTCGACAATACCGACTATTCGCGCAGGAAGACCGCGTCGGAGATGAAGGAACTCGGGATCAAGGCGGCCAAGCACGCCGAAGACACATGGGCGCAGAAGAGCGGCACAAGCGAAGACATTGCCATGCTCTACCTGGCCATGCTGCGCGCCGCCGGACTCAACGCCATCGCGGTCAAGGTGGTGGATCGCGATAAGGGAATCTTCGATCCGTCCTACTTGACTCTCTATCAGTTGGACGCGACCCTGGTGGCGTTGAACGCGGGCGGCAAGCAGATGGTCCTCGACCCTGGCGAAAAGATGTGTCCGTTCGGGACGGTGAACTGGCGTCACTCCGGCGCCGGGGGCATCAACCAAAGCGACAAGGGAATCCAGATCTCGACCACGCCCGAGCAAAGCTACAAAGATAACTCAGTGAATCGCGTCGCCGACCTGACGCTCGACGCGCACGGGGGTGTTACGGGATACGTTCAGATCGTCATGGCCGGGCAGAAGGGGCTGCAATGGCGCCAGGCAGCACTGAGGAACGACGACACGGAGCTGAAGAAACAGTTCGACCATGACGAGTTGGAGGGCCTTGTGCCCGAAGGCGTCGAGGCCCACGTCGATCATTTTCTTGGCGTCGACCAGCCTGGCCAGAACCTGATGGCGGTTGTGAAAGTGACGGGGACTCTGGGCACTGCAACGGCAAAACGTCTCCTGCTTCCGGGCCTTTTCTTTGAAACCCGCGCCGGCGCTCCGTTCGTCAACGAAGAAAAGCGGCTGGAGCCGGTGGACATGCACTTTGCCGAACGCATCACCGACGACGTGACCTATCACCTGCCTGCCGGCATGACCGTGGAAGGCGCGCCGCAGGATGCGTCCGTGCCCTGGCAGGGCCATGCCGTGTTCATCCTCAAGAGCAAGGCCGACGCAGGCCAGATTGAGGTCGTCAACACCCTGGCAAGAGCGTTCAGTGAGGCCAAGCCGGAGGAGTACCAGGATTTGCGCGGTTTCTACCAGCAGGTGGCTGCAGCCGAACAGGCGCAACTGGTCCTGAAGATCGCTCCGGCGGCGTCGGCGGCTCCAGCGGCGCCGGCAACTTCAACGCCGGCAGGAAAGGGCAACTGATGCGCGCGCTGCGACCGCTATGGAGAGTCGAAAGCTGACGTCATCGCGAGCGACGGCCGAGGGTTGATCTAATGCGGCTTCATCTTCTCATTCGTAGTGCAGCTCTGCTTGTCATCGCCGCGGCGCCTCTTGCGCTGCGCGCGCAGTTCCAGGATCCCACGCCGGAAGAGCTCAAGATGACCTCCGACCCCAAGGCGCCGGGGGCGCCGGCGGTTTATTTATATCGAGAGGAAATCACCGAAGGGGCGAACGGATTGAGCACCATCTATGCGCGCATCAAGGTGCTCACCGAAAAAGGTAAGGAGTTGGCCTCCGTGGAGGTTCCCTTTTTGCGCGGTGCGGCCAAAGTGGAAAAGGTGGAAGGGCGGACCATTCGCCCTGACGGCACTATAGTTCCTCTCAACGTGAAGCCGGAAGAACTGGTGGTGGCGAAAGGCAAGCACTTTCAGGTCGATTCGATCGCCTTCACGCTGCCCGACGTGGAAGTGGGCAGCATTCTTGAATACAGGTTGCATATCAGGTTCAAGGACGAAGCTCCCCTCCCAAGCTGGGAACTGCAAACGTCTTACTTCATCCACAAGGAACATTTTTTCTTCGATTCGGGGCAGATGATGAGCGCTGCCATAGGTGGCATCGCAGCGGTGACCACTCCATCCGACAGTCCTGTCAAGATGCAGTACAAAAAGAGCCAGTCCACGGTGGACCTCGCCGACGTTCCCCAGGCCCCGGATGAGGATTGGATGCCGCCCACGAATACCATTCGCTGGCGCGTTGAATTCTTTTACACCCATGCCGACAGCATTGACCATTATTGGAAGCGGGAGCTCAATGAGTGGATCTACGGTCTAAAAGATTTCATCGAGCCCACGGGAGCCATCAAGAAGGCAGCAGCGTCGCTGGTTTCCCCAGATGACACCGACGAGCAGAAGGCGCGCAAGCTCTACGCTGCGGTGATGAAGCTGGACAACACCGATTTCAGCCGCGAGAAATCCGAAGCGGAGCGCAAGAAGGATAAGCTCAAGGAGATACTTGGTGCTGACGACGTCTGGAAGAACCAGGCGGGGAACGGCAACCAGCTGGCGCTGCTTTACGTGGCGCTGGCTCGCGCAGCAGGCCTGAAATCATGGCCGATGTGGATTGCGAATCGCGATCGTGAGATCTTCAACAGCGCCTACTTGAGCACCTCTCAACTGGACGATTCCCTGGCCATTGTGAGTCTCGGCGGCAAGGAGATTTTTCTCGATCCTGGGCAGAAGGACTGTCCCTTCGGTCTCCTCGAGTGGACACACTCGCTGGCGGGCGGCATCCGCGATTCGGCGACCGGCCCCAGGATCGGGCAATCTCCAGCCATGACTTACAAGCAGAATGCGGCGAATTACATTGCCGGCTTGACTGTGGATGCCGATGGAAATATGCAGGGATCGGCGCGCGTCCTGCTCAATGGTTCCGACGCATTGCACTGGCGGCAGCAGGCCCTTGAAAACGATGTGGAAGAGGTCAAGAAGCAGTTTATCGAGGATCTCGAGGGCGATCTTCCCGAGGGTGTCACGGCCACTTTCGATCACTTCGTGGGACTTGACGATTACGAGTCGAACCTGATGGCCATCGTCAATTTGAGCGGCAGCATTGGGACGCCGACTGGCAAGCGAATGATTCTGCCTGGCCTCTTCTTCGAGACGCGCGCCAAGCATCCCTTCGTGGCCCAGGACAAGCGCACCACGCCCATCGATGTGCATTTCCCGAGGTTGGAGAGCGACGATGTGGTTTATCATCTTCCTCCGGGATACACCGTGGAGAGCGCGCCGCACACCGCCGATGTCACCTGGCCGGGATCTGCGTTGCTTCGCATCAATTCCGCAGCCAAGGAAGACCAGCTTGAAGTAGGGCGCACCTTTGCCCGGAACTTCACCCTGCTCGGGCCGCAGGATTACAGCAACCTCCACGATTTCTATCTCAAACTGGCGGCGGCCGATCAGCAGCAGATCGTGCTGTCGCGCGCTGCCCCACCCAAAGGGAACTGACTATGAAGAGCGCATTCTGTCTGCGTATGCATCTCGTTTCTGTCCTTTCAGCCGCGTTGTTGGCCGGCGCCGCCGTTCCGGCGCACGCCGGCCTCTTCGGCAAAGACTCGCCCGTGCCGCAGTGGGGACTGGACGCCGCCAAGACTCCCACGCCGGCCAACATCGGCGATGCCTCTGCCGTGATTCTCTTCGACGAGTACGTGGAAGCCATCGACGGCCAGGGCCGCGCCGTGGAGCGGGAGCGCGAGGCCATCCGCATTCTCAAGCCGCAGGCCCGTCACGAATTCTGCGCTGTCAGCTATGACGTGGACGAAAAAATCAATTACTTCCGCGAGTGGACGCTCGCCGCCGACGGCAAGACCTTCCAGGCCAAGGACACGGACTTTGTCGATGTAGGCGCCGGCGAGGAAGATGCTGTCCGTGACATTCCCATCCTGCTGCAGACGGAAAAGACCCGCATTGTGCGCCCTCCGGCCGAGGACGTGGGAGCCACCATCCTTTGCGAGTCCGAGGAACTGATGGCGCCCTGGAAGCGGGAGAAGGTTTGGAACATTCAGGAGGGTCGGTTCGTCTACGAGGCGCTGGAGATCGATCTTCCGCCAGGATCTCAATTCGCGGAGTCGTGGCATCGCTATCAGCCCGTGAAGCCCGTTGAGGACGCGCCCAACCATTGGCGCTGGGAGATCAAGGACATGCCTCGGCTCGACCTCCGCGATGTGAAAGCGAGCCCGGCTTGGGATGCGCTAGCTGCGCGCATGTCGGTTCGATGGGGCGATCTTGCCGCAGATGGAAGGGACAACCAGTGGCGGGCGCTTGGCGAGTGGATCGAACAATTGGAAACGAATCGGCCCAGTCCGTCTCCGGAGATTAGCGCAAAGGCGCAGGAATTGACCGCCGGAAGCTCCGATTTCTTTGCCAAGCTTACGGCGATCACCGCATACATCCAGAAGAACATTCGGTACTTTGTGATTGAGCGCGGCATTGGCGGTTATCAGGCACACTTTGCGAGCGACATCTACCGCAACCGTTACGGCGATTGCAAAGACAAGACCACCCTGCTCATCTCCATGCTTCAGGCGGTGGGCATTCGCGCTCATTATCTGCAAGTGGATAGCGACCGTGGCGTGGTCGATCCGGATTCGCCCTCTCTGTATAGCGACCACATGATTACCGCAATCGAAATCCCGTCCGGCTTCAAGGACCCCCGCCTCCAGGCCGTAGTGACAGCCAAAGACGGCATGCGTTATCTGATCTTCGATCCCACCGACGAGCGGACTCCGGTGGGCAATTTGCCTTCGTATCTTCAAGGCGGCTATGGGCTGCTGGCGACCGGTCCCTCAAGCCAGGTCATCGAACTGCCGGTGCTCGATCCTTCAGCCAACGGCAGTGAAAGAAGCGGCAAATTCACGCTCGCGGCCGACGGCACTCTGTCCGGATCCGTGGACACACTGAACTTCGGGCCCCAGGGCGCAGAACTTCGTCAGTTCCTCAAATTCACCGACGAAAAGGAGAGGCGCGAATATTGGGAGTCCATGGTGGCGCGCGATCTGCCCGGCGTGGTGCTCGATTCCTTCCAGTTTGTCGAGCCTGACTCGCTGGCCAAGCCGCTCGAGTTTCACTTCAAGGTCACTGCGCATCAGTACGCGCACATGGCCGGGCCTTTGCTGCTGGTGCGCCCGCGCGTTCTTGGGTCTGCGGCGAGGTACTTTGACGACAAGCCACGCAAGGTGCCCTTCGACCTCGAAGCCACCGGCCGCTGGCACAATAGTTTCGACATCGCCCTTCCCACCGGCTACGTCGTCGACGAAACCCCCGATCCTGTGGACCTCGACATGGATTTCGCCAGCTACCATGCCTCGGTCACAGCCAAGGACAATGTTCTTCACTACGAGAGGACGTACACAGTGCGGCAGGTGGAGCTTCCCGCGGACCGAGCTGCCGATTTTCGCAAGTTCGAGTCCACAATCCTCTCCGACGAAAAGGGCACGGCGGTGCTCAGGAAGCAGTAGCATTCAAGAAGAATGCACCGGCGCGAAAACAGGCGCGCCGGAGGCGCAGTGTTTTTTAGCCCAGCGCTTAAGCGCTGGGAAAGGAATCACCAAAACACTCCTGAGTCCCGTAGGGACGGTGCAAGAACCTTCGCGGGGTGCGATGACCCTTGACGCGCTGAATTTGTCCCCGGTTTTCCTATGTAAAGTATGGTTCATGCTGTTTTTTGACTGGCGAAAACGCAAAACACCTGTCCTATACTGCGAACAGTGCGAGGAATTTCCCCCGGATCGAGGCGGTTTCCTCGCCAGCTTTCTATGGCAACGCAACTGAATCGGAAGCGCGCTTACGAGCCACCGCCCATCCCGGACCGGCTTTATTTCAAAATTGGCGATGTGGCGGAACTGTGCGGCGTGGAGACATACGTGCTCCGCTTCTGGGAGTCGCAGTTTCCGCAGTTGAAGCCCAACAAAAGCGGAACCGGGCAGCGGCTCTATCGCCGCCGCGACGTGGAACTGGCGCTCGACATCAAGCGGTTGGTCCACGCTGAAGGCTACACGCTCGCGGGCGCGCGCGCGGTGCTCGAGCAGGAACAGCGCCGTCCCGGCAAACCCAATCAACCCGAGGCCGCTTTGCCGCTGCTGGCCGATCGCAACCAGAATCTGGACGGAGTGGCCGCCGCCATCGGCCACGCCCGCGCCGAGTTGCGCGAATTGGTTCACCTTTTGTCTGCTCCGGCCGAGCAGCCCCCGCGCCGCCGCAGCCGCCTGACGGCCATCTCCGCCGTTTCCGGAGCGCTGTTTCCGTCGTAAACCCCACCCCAGAAGCCGCGCCCAGGTTTGCGGTCGCATCGCCCGCACTTCCCGGCGCAAAGCGTTCATTTCCCTCTCATTCAGCGGGATGTTGCCCCACTTATCTTAAGCCCCGCCCAACTTTCCTCTTTCGCCGCACCCGCATCTCTGTCATACTTGATTGTGCCCCCCTCCTACGGCCAAACCCCACAATCCAACAAAGAGGTTGCATCGATGTCGGCAAAGTATGTCTTTGTGACGGGCGGAGTTGTGTCCAGT
>PLSB01000020.1:0-556 GCA_003165005.1 Acidobacteriaceae bacterium
TCGATCTGCCGGTCGGTGATGTAACCGCACTCCATCACCTTCAACCCGTACGCGCCGAACGACAGCGTCGAACCGCGCCACGCCTTGCCGCGGCGCTTGCCCTTCTGCTGCTTCCGGTACTTCACTTTCTTCGGCATCAACATAACGAAACCCTCGAAATAGTGGTCAGTTGTCAGTGATCAGTGGTCAGTAGTTCCTTGCACAACGATCGGACTCAACTGCCTTCGATCACTTTCTCCAACCAGCTTCCTTGAAACTCAAAAGCAAACCCGGCACGAATCACTGACCACTGACCACTGGTCACTGACCACTACCTCTAAAACGCAGTCTTACCAACAACCGGAGCCTGGCGGCGCTTCTGCTCGTAGATGTCGCCGCGATAGATCCACACCTTCACGCCGATCACGCCGTAGGTCGTGTTGGCTTCCGTGAAGCCGTAATCGATATCGGCCCTGAGCGTGTGCAGCGGCAAGCGCCCCTGCAGGTACCACTCCGAGCGCGCGATTTCGTTGCCGTTCAGCCGGCCGGAAACCCGCACCTTGATTCCCTTGCAGCC
>PLSB01000020.1:574-3445 GCA_003165005.1 Acidobacteriaceae bacterium
CGCGGTTGGTGCGCTTGCCGAGCTCGGTCTTCAGCTTCTCGATCTCGGCGCCCTTGCGGCCGATGATGATCCCCGGACGCGCCGTGCGGATCAGGAAGCGCAGCTTGTTGCCCGGCCGCTCGATTTCGACCGAGCTCACGCCCGCCGCCTTCAGCTTCTCGCGCAGCTCCGCCCTCAGCTTCACGTCCTCGACCAGGAGCTTGTCGTACTCGCGCTCGGAAAACCAGCGCGACCGCCACGGCTTGTTGATTCCCAGCCGGAACCCGTAAGGATGGACTTTCTGCCCCATACTTTTCCTCTCAAAAACTCCAGGCCTGCTTCGCGGCCTTCTTCTTGGTTGCCGCAGCCTTGGCTGCCGGCTTGGTTTCCCCGGTTTTCTCAGCCGCATTCTTGGTTGCGGCCTTGGGAGCGGCTGGCTTCACCGCGGCTGCCGCGGGCGCTGCCTTCTTCGTCTTCGCGGGCTCCGCCGCCGCCGGCGCCTCGACCTTGGTCACCAGTCCCGGCACGGCCGCGCGCTCGGCCACCGCAAGCACAATGTGCGTCAGCCGGCGCTGATAGCGAAACGCCCGCCCCATGGGCGCGGGACGAATGCGCTTCAGCCGCGGCCCGTCGTTGGCCAACGCCAGCTTGACGTAGAGATTGTCCACGTCGAGATCGATGCCTTCCTCGCCGGCCACATACTTGGCGTTGTCGATCGCCGAGGTCAGCAGCTTGTGCACCACCGGAGCGATGCGCTTCTTGGTGTAAGCGGCCGTATCCAGAGCCTCCTGCACGCCGCGCCCCTTGATCAGATCCAGCACCAGCCGCACCTTCTGCGGCGACACGCGCTGAAACCTCGCCTCGGCCCGGTATTCCCTTGTTTGAACCGCCATACTCATGCCTTCCTCAAAAAACAGCTGCTAGCTTCTAGCTCCTAGCTTCCAGCTCGTTCGTGCCGGGAGCAGTTCCTGTGCTCGCCCTGCAGAACCAATTACTCCTTGCCTCCAGCGCCCATTCCGCCTCGGTCGAAGCTAGAGGCTAGTAGCTAGCGGCTAGAAGCTGCCTTCTCACGCCGGCTTGGCCGCGGTCTCCACAGCCTTCGATCCGCCGGTGTGGCCCTTGAAGGTGCGCGTCGGCGCAAACTCGCCCAGCTTGTGTCCCACCATGTTCTCGGTCACGTACACAGGCACAAACTTCCTGCCGTTGTGCACCGCGATGGTGTGGCCCACGAACTCGGGAAAGATCGTCGAGCGCCGCGTCCAGGTCTTCACAACCTTCTTGTCGTTGGCCCGGTTCAGCGCCTCAATCTTCACCATGAGGTGCGCATCCACAAACGGCCCCTTCTTTGTCGAACGTCCCATAACTGCTTAGCTCCTAGCTTCTAGCCTCTAGCTCCTAGCCTTTTCTCGCTCCTGCTATCGGCTGGCTATTGCCCGAATCCTTTGTTCTGCAGCCATCAAGCTAGTAGCTGGAAGCTAGTAGCTGGAAGCTGCTTTCTCACTTCGCCCGGCGGCTGACAATCATCGCGTCGGTGCGCTTGTTGTTGCGCGTCTTGTAGCCGCGCGTCGGCTGGCCCCACGGCGTCACCGGATGGCGTCCGCCCGAAGTCTTGCCCTCGCCGCCGCCGTGCGGATGGTCGACCGGGTTCATGCTCACGCCGCGGTTGGTCGGCCGGATGCCCAGCCAGCGATTGCGGCCCGCCTTGCCGATCGAGATGTTTTCATGATCGGTGTTGCCCACCTGGCCGATGGTCGCCATGCATTCCACCAGAACCCTGCGCGTCTCGCCGGAGGGCAGCTTGAGCAGGGCGTAGTCGCCCTCTTTGGCCACCAGCTGCGCCTGCGCGCCGGCCGAACGCGCCATCTGCGCGCCCTTGCCGGGACGCAATTCGACGGCATGAACCGTGGTGCCCGCGGGAATGTTCTTGAGCGGCAGGGCATTGCCCACCAGGATGTCGGCCTCGGGACCCGAATTCACCGTGGCGCCCACCTTCAGCCCCACCGGCTGCAAAATGTAGCGCTTCTCGCCGTCGGCGTAGCTCACCAATGCAATGCGAGCCGAACGATTAGGATCGTATTCTATCGTCGCCACCTTGCCCGGAACGCCATACTTCTCGCGCTTGAAGTCGATGAGGCGAATCTTCTGTTTGTGCCCGCCGCCGTGATGGCGGACGGTCAGATCGCCCGAGTTGCGGCGTCCGCCGGTACGCTTGCGCGTCGTCAACAGCGGCTTGTGCGGCGTCGACGTCGTCAGATCGCCGGTCTCGAGCGAAGTCTGAAACCGCAGCGTCGGTGTGACCGGTCTGTATGTCTTGATTGCCATCGTTTTTTCCCTTGAGCTCCCGACGTACATTCAATCCGGCGCTCACTTCTTTTCCGGAACCATCTCACGGTTCCGATATTTCTTGCTGAGAGCTCGTCAGGCCAGGTTCTTTCTGATCCCTGTTCCCTGTTCCCTGTCTTTACAGGTTGCTCACGTACTCCGGCAGCTTTTCGCCGGCCTTCAGCTTCACGTACGCCTTCTTCCAGTCCGGCTTGTAACCGGAAAACTTGCCGCGGCGCCGTTCCTTGCCCAGCACGTTGGCGGTGCGCACCGCAGCGACCTTCACCTTGAAGAGCGCTTCCACGGCCTGTTTCACTTCGGTCTTGGAGGCATTGGGCGCAACTTCGAACACCAGCGTGCCTTCGGTTTCTTTTGCGCCCAGTCCCTTTTCGGTGATCACCGGGCGGCGAATGACGGTATAGAGTGTCGGCATTACGCAGCCTCCTTGGCAGCACCCGTATTGGGTACCTTGCGCCTGGAAACGGTCTTCACCAGCGCCTCGGCCAACTGCTCGATCGCGGCCTTCGAGAAGATCGCCCGCTCGTAGCGCAGCAGATCGTAGGGGTGCAC
>PLSB01000129.1 GCA_003165005.1 Acidobacteriaceae bacterium
GGAACTTTTCTTCAAATGGATCAAGCAGCACCTCCGCATCAAGGCTTTCTTCGGCGCTAGCTAGAACTCCGTCAAGACCCAGATCTGGATCTCCATCGCCGTCTACGTGCTCGTCGCCATCGTGCGAAAACGGCTCCAGCTGGATGCCACTCTCTACCAAATCCTACAGATCCTCAGTGTTATCCCCTTCGAGAAAACCCCCATTTTGCAGGCACTTCAGGCCTCCGACTCCCAATCCGACTTAGACGAAAACTCCACACAACTGATTCTGTTCAACTTATAGCCGGACAGCAGTGAGGTATTTGCATGAGCCAACTTACAAGAAATGGGGAAAAGATGAGCTAGATATTCGCGATTCCCTCCATGCAATGAACCTATTCAGAATCAAGCAGCAGCTTCCTATGGTGCTCAGCGTTCTACAGCAATACGAGGGCGGGTATTTGAAGACGAAGCACGTGCGGGAGATTCTTGCGGCCATTGAGAATTTTCACTTTGCGTTTACCGCGATAGCGTCTCAACGTTCCTCGGGTGGGATCTCGTTCATGTATGCACTGGCTGCCCGCGAACTCCATAACGCAGGCGACCTTTCAAAGAAAGCTCGCGTGCTCGCGAAGTTTAGGGCGGAGAAACTAGCGCCAAAGCGCCCGGTATACGAGGAATTTGAACCCAGCTTTCTCGAGCTCCGCTATTCGACCAAAATGACAAAGCAAAAACCTTTGGTGCGGTACATCCTCACAAAGATCTATCAATCGAATTCGGTAGGGCTCCCAATTGACCCAGAACGTACGACCATCGAACATCTCGCAGCAGAAAACGCCAAGGGCGGCAAATTGACTGACGAGGAGATCGCCTCTATTGGCAACTTAATACTGATCGATAAGTCGCTCAACGGAAAGCTCGCGAACAAAGACTTTGCCGAGAAGGTTAAGGTCCTCAAAAAGGCGAACGTCTGGGTCGATCCTGTCATCCTCAAGGCAAAGGCTTGGGGCGCCAAAGAAATCGCGGCACGGACTGAGCTCCTCGCGTCAGAATCTTACAAGAAAGTGTGGAGGGTATAGGCCTCGCCTTGCCCCTTCCCAGCCTCGCGTGTTTGACTGGTTGCCGGAAGAGGTAAGGCAAGCATGGCATACGTATTGGCGCTGGACCAGGGAACGACGAGCTCGCGGGCGATTCTCTTCGACGAGGCCGGCGCCATTGCCGCCGTGGCGCAGAAGGAGTTCCAGCAGTTCTATCCGCAGGCAGGCTGGGTGGAGCACGATCCAGCGGAAATTCTTTCGAGCCAGATGAGCTGCGCCGCGGAAGTCCTTGCGCGCGTGATCGCCCGGCCGCGGAAGATCGCCGCCATCGGCATCACCAACCAGCGCGAGACCGTCATTGTGTGGGAGCGCGCAACGGGCAAGGCGATTCATCCCGCAATCGTCTGGCAGGACCGGCGCACAACTCCGTTGTGTGAACTTTTGGAGGAGAGTGGTGCTGGGGAAACGGTCTCCGCAAAGACCGGCCTCGTCCTCGACCCGTATTTTTCCGCAACCAAGGTGCGCTGGATTCTGGACAACGTGCCGGGCGCGCGGGCGCGTGCCGAGCGCGGCGAGCTGGCCTTCGGCACCGTCGATAGCTGGCTGGTCTGGCGCCTGACCGGCGGCCAGAAGCACGTGACCGACGTGACCAATGCCTCCCGGACGCTGCTCTTCAACATCGTGAAGGGCGAGTGGGACGCAGATCTGCTCAAGCTCTTCGGGATTCCCGAGAGCATGTTGCCGGAGGTCGTCTGGTCGAGCGAGCGCGTGGGCGAGGCGGCGGCGCTCGGTCCCATTCCGAGTCTTGCCGGCGTACCCATTGCCGGCATTGCCGGCGACCAGCAGGCCGCGCTCTTCGGCCAATTGTGCTGGAGCGCGGGCGAAGCCAAGAACACCTACGGCACGGGCTGCTTCCTGCTTGAAAACATCGGCACCCAGTTCATGCGCTCGCGGGCCAGGCTGATTACCACCGTGGCGGCGAGCGCACAGAAGCGCCTCGAGTACGCGCTCGAGGGCAGCATCTTTATCGCCGGCGCGGTGGTGCAGTGGCTGCGCGACAACCTGAAACTTATCGGCGCATCGGCCGATGTCGAGGCCCTGGCCGCGAGCGTGCCCGACACCAACGGCGTGGTCTTTGTGCCGGCGTTTGTGGGTCTGGGCGCGCCGCACTGGGACGCGCACGCGGCAGGGCTTTTGATCGGCCTGCGCCGCGACACCAGCCACGGACACATCGCCCGCGCGGCGCTCGAATCCATCGCTTTCCAGGTGGCCGACGTGCTCGAAGCCGTGGGCAGCGACACGGGCGCGCCGCTGCACGAGCTGCGCGTCGACGGCGGCGCAGCGGTGAACGATCTGCTGATGCAGTTCCAGGCCGACGTCCTCGGCGTTCCCGTTGTCCGTCCGCGCATGACGGAGACAACGGCGCTGGGCGCGGCCTATCTCGCCGGCCTCGCCGTAGGATTCTGGGCGAACCCCGAGGCCCTGCGCGCCGAGCGGGAAGGCGACGTGCGCTTCGAGCCCAGGATGAGCGCCGCCGACCGCGCCGAGCGCCGAGCCCGCTGGCAAAAGGCCGTGGAACGGGCAAAAGAGTGGACCGCGTAGTACCCTCGATAAAACCGGCCCCGCATGCGCGCCGAATGTCACAAGGAGTTTTGAGATCGTGAATCTATTTCGAGGCTTACGGCCGCTCCAACGCGCAGGCGCTCTGCGCGACGCGCTGGCCGGCGTCGTGATGGCGGCGATGGACATTCCGCAGGTGCTGGGATACAGCAAGATCGCGGGAATGCCTGTGGTGACGGGGCTTTATTCGCTGTTTTTGCCGCTGGTGGCGTTTGCGGCCTTCGGCTCGTCGCGCTACATGGTGGTGGCCGCGGACTCGGCGACGGCTGCGATCTTTGCCAGCGGAGTGTCGGGCACGGCGACGCCAGGCGGGGCGCAATATATCGCTCTGGCGGGGATTGTGGCGGTTCTGACGGCAGCAATTCTGCTGCTGGCGCGGCTGTTGCGGCTGGGATTCATCGCGGATTTTCTTTCGCGGACAGTGCTGGTGGGCTTTCTTACCGGCGTGGGGCTGCAAGTGGGAATCTCCGTGCTGAGCGAGATGCTGGGCGTGGAGGTGGATTCTCGCCGGCCGGTCGTCGAGCTTTGGGAGGTGATTCGCGGACTGCCCCAGGCGCATCTGCCCACGGTGGCGTTGTCGGCGTCGGTGCTCGTGTTTGTCTTGCTGTTGCGGCGCTTCGCTCCCAAAGTTCCAGGAGCGCTGGTGGCCGTTGTGGCCGCGATTGCCGCCAGCGCGGCGTGGAATTTTGCGGGACACGGGATCGCGACCATTGGGCCGGTGGTTGGCGGGTTGCCGCATCTGGCGTTCATGGGACTGCTCAGCATTCGCGCGATGAGCCGCACGGAGGTGGAGTTGCTGCTCACGGTCTCTGCCTCGTGCGCCGTGATGATTCTTACGCAGAGCGCGGCCACCGCACGCATCTATGCGGCGAAACATTACGAGACGGTGGACGAGAATCTCGATCTGTATGGGCTTTCGGCTGCGAATGCGGCGGCGGCGCTGAGCGGAGGGTTTGTGGTGAATGGCAGCCCCACGCAGACCGCGATGATGGAGGATGCCGGCGGGCGGAGCCAGATGGCGCAGGTGACGACAGCGGTGGTGGTGGGCGTGGTGCTGCTGTTTCTCACCGGGCCGCTCCAGCATCTTCCCACTTGCGTGCTGGGCGCAATGGTGTTCCTGGTGGCGCTGCGGCTGATCGATTTCGGTGAGCTCAAGAACATTCTGGCGGAGAGCCCGCAGGAATATGCGCTGGCCGTGATGACGGCGGCGGTTGTGGTTCTGGTGGGGGTGGAAGAGGGCATCGTGCTGGCGATGGTGGTGTCGCTGATGCGCGTGGTGCGGCACGATTATCACCCGCATAGCGGCGTGCTCGTGGCAAACCCGGACGGAAGCTGGAATCTGGTGCCTGCGGCGCCGGATGTGGAGACCCAACCAGGGCTGGTTCTCTACCGGTTTGGAGCGGAGCTTTTCTATGCCAATGCCGGGCGGTTTCTTGAGGAAGTAACGCAAGTGGTGCAGCCGATTCCGTCCGTCGTGAAGTGGGTGGTGGTGGACGCGGAGGCGATGACGCACCTGGATTACACGGCGGCGCGGATTTTGGTGCGGCTGAAGACGAACCTCGATCACGCAGGAGTGGAGCTGGGGTTCGCGCGCATGCCATGGGATCTCAAATCCGACTTCGATCGCTTTCACGTGGCGCAAACCCTCGGTCCCGGGCGGATCTTCAACCGGCTGCACGATGCGATCGCGGCGTTCGAAGGGTCGGCAAAGCCGCCGGGGGCTTGAAGGCGACACTGGGATTCTGCCGATGAGGCGCGACCTGCCCCGACGCCGCGTGCGATGTCAAAAGCATGAAGAAAGGGGCCGCCAAAGAGACGCCCGTCTAGCTCTGCAAGCAAATACAGGTTGGTCCTGTTTTGCGCATCCTATGGCCCGATTTTTGCCTTGTATTCGCCATACAAACTCGACTACACTAATCTTGCCTGATAGGGGGAGGCTCAACATGTTGAAGCCGATACCTGCGTTGCTGCTCGCGATTGCCTCCTTTGCCTCGGCACAGAACATGAACGTCGCGGAATCCGCTAAGCAGCCCGGCGATCCGCTTCGCTACCCGGTCACGTTGGACGCTCCCGTGAAGGGGACGGTAACTGCGATTATCCTCACCTTCTCACTTGCCACTGAGGTTCGAAAGGACCAGCAGGGATTAATGGAGCAGTTCGGCCTTCAAGAAGGTATCTGACGTTGAATACCACGTTGAGGGAGCGACGCCCGGGGTTAAGTCTGGCACCTACCGGCTCAGAGACATTCAATTCCGGACCGACGGCGGAGTCAGGGATTACGAATACCCAACTGACTTTAAGCAGAAATAACGATCAAAATCGAGACTCCCCCCTCTGTGCCAACATCAGTGAGACAGGTTGCCCCTCAACAATTACTGTAGGGCGGGGAAAGAAATCTCACCTTGATGAGCACAAGCAAGATCAGTACTTCTTCCGCTGCGTTGGCAGCTTCGGAGCGTAGCGGAGAAGCTGCCAACGCAGCGGGCACCGTGGCACCAGGCCCCCGCCCACCGGTTCCCGATTCCGAAGT
>PLSB01000063.1 GCA_003165005.1 Acidobacteriaceae bacterium
CCGCGAAAACGCGCCGAGCCGAAGAAGACCACGGTGTCCTGAATCTGCTCGCGGCGGAAACGCGCCAGCGGCTCCAGATACTCCGCGACGATGCGTATGGGACGGCCGTCAGGGCTGTTGAGGAACGCAGTGTTCTCAAAAGCCAGCGGCGCGGCATCGAGCGGCGGAGGCGCGCCGTCCTTCGGAATGACGGCACGCGGCGCGGCTTGAGGCACCGCGGGTTGCCCGGCTTCCTGATCTCTGATCTCTGATCTCTGTTCTCTGTCTTTCATCGTTCAACCATCCCGGTGCCGAATGGCATCCTGAAATGCGATCCATAGATTCAGCAACCCCAGCCCTGAGACGAGACCGCGCGCGGCGCCGGTGACCGCAATGCTGCCGAGCGCGGGAAAGCGCAGAAAGATCGGGTTCTGATCCCAGGCAGCATGCCACCACGGCACAACGCAGATCGCCAGGCCGATATACATGCGCAGCATGACGCGCAGAAACAACTCGATGCGTACCAGCCAGCGGGGAACGCGTTGATGCGGTTCGATGGCGTTGGGGAGCTCGGCCGACGCGTCTGCGCCGGATTCTGTTGGCAACCCGGCGGACAACGGAGCCGGGCTAACAGTGAGCGATGGCGAGGTCGATTCCGGCTGCTGGGGCATGCGTTTGCTTGGGTCCGCGTCCACGATGTCCTTGCCGCCGCGGTCACTTCTTTTGATGCGCACGGCTCGGGACGCGAGCTTGAAAAGCCCGGCCCCGGCTGAAGGACGCCGTATTGCCACGGTAACACAGCGCGAGCAGAAACTCAGTGGCGGGTAGTGTTGCAGTTTCCGAATCGGCGACCAACCGACCGGAATCGCAAGATTGGTCCTAGTCGAATCTGGAAACGTGCCTCGGGCTGATATCGCCAATTGACCATCGATCTCTGGATCGTCGCCAGTTGTTTGGTCTTGTTCGGCGTTTACCGAATGGTAATTTCCGTGTAGCCGGTGATCCAACCCGAACGCAGAGATTGACTCTAAGCGCCGACTACCCGCGATCGCCCCACTGTGCGCTGGCCCATGAGGCTGCATACGCCAGGTTCAAGGGCAGAGTCCACCACATCTGAACGGGCGACCGCCGCATTCGTTTGGCCACACTGCGGAGAGAGTAGAATCGCCGATTTGCATATCGATATCCGGCCAGGAGCTCTTCTGCGCTCATTTGATTCGGCTGAAATACCAGGTCTGTGCGCCCGTTGTATTTCCGCCAGTCTCGGGTCAATATGCGTCCCTGCGCGTCCAGCCTTTGATAGAGCGGCGTGCCCGGGTAGGGCGTCAGGATATTGAACGTAGCGTTCTGAACACCCGCCTCCTCCAGAAAGTCAAGAGTGTCCTTGAAGATCGCCGGCGTGTCGTTGTCAAAACCAAAGACAATCCCGGCCTGAACAGCAATCCCATGCGCGTGGACGCGTTTGAGTAGCCGGGCATAGTCTTCCACCCGGTTGAAGCCTTTGCCAGCCTCGTTCATGCTCAATTGGGAGATCGACTCGAGGCCCAGGAATAGCTGCTTACACCCGCTGCCGGCTGCCGCGTCCAGAAATTCGTCATCCAGGGCCGCGTGGATCGTGGCCTGACTGCTCCACCACTTATGATGAGGCGTGATTGTGCGAAACAACTCCTTTGCATATTTCTTATCCGCCGCAATGTTGTCGTCCCAGAAGATAATTCTCTTCCCGTGGAAGGAACCGAATTCCGCCGCAACTTCAGCAATGGGCCGCTTACGCAATCCGTGTTTGTACATCAGCACAACGGAGCAGAAATCGCAGTCGTTCGGGCATCCCCTGGTGGCAAACAGAACGCCGCTCGCGAAGTCGTGCCGGTGAAACAGCGTTTTGCGCGCCATGGGGGCGCATGCCAGGGACCTTGGGCCGGCCTGCCGGTATACGCGACGATAACTCCCCGTTTCGAAGCTATTCAAGAATTCTTCCCAAAGGCCCTCGGCTTCTCCTATAAAGATCACATCGGCATGCCGGCCTGCCTCCTCCGGTAGTAATGTCACATGCGGGCCGCCCATTACGATGCACGCACCTTGCAGTCTGAATCGCTCCGCAAGGCGGTAGGCGTGAAATGCACTGGGTGTGTGAAACGTTATGCCAACCACATCTGGATGATCTGTCCAGTCGATGTCTTCGGCCTCTTCATCGACATGAGTTACCTGCCAATCGGAAGGAACCCTGGCGGCCAGATAAGGCATCGTAACCTGTTGGAAATTAAGGAACCGGGACCTTCGTGCTCTACGAATTTCACTCGAGGACGCAGTAATCAGCAGGAGTCTCGGCATGGCGTCTAGGAATTGGCGGGGCGGTGTCGAGCGATCGAGGCTGTTGGACCAGGAAGACCGGAACCGGCATCGTTACGCCGTCGCAGTGGCATCCGGTATTTGGCGTCCTCAGCCCTCATCGCCGATACACATAGCATATCTCGCATTCCACCGCCGCTCCTTCTTCCGGTGTACATTTGCCGGATGTTCCGGGCGAATCGTCGCCTATCCGGAAGTCATCTTCTGGTCAACAGCTCCGGCGAAACCGGAAGCAGGAGTGTTTCTCGGTTCGCGCTAAATCGCCAGAGGCGCGAATTGAGCCTCACGCAGGAAACTTTGGAGTTCCGGGCGGTTCACCGCCTAACCAGAGAATGCGCCACCACCAGGTACCGGCTGCGGTTTACGGAACCACCGGCAGTCCCGCGAGCGCCATGGCGATCTCCTCCTCGGGATACTCGAAGTTCTCCAGCTTGCCAGCGTGGTAGTCGATGTAGGACTGCATGTCGAAGTGGCCGTGGCCGCTGAGGTTGAAGAGAATCACGCGCGGCTTGCCTTCGGCCTTGGCTTCGAGAGCCTGGTGAATGGCTTCGGCGACGGCGTGATTGGCTTCGGGCGCGGGTACGATGCCCTCGGCGCGCGCGAATTGCACACCGGCGGCGAAGGCGTCGAGTTGCTGCACGGTGACGGCATCGGCGAGCCCGAGATTGATGACGTGCGAAACCAGCGGCGCCATGCCGTGATAACGCAGGCCGCCGGCGTGAATGCCCGGAGGCACGAAGGTGCTGCCCAGGGTATGCATCTTCACTAACGGAGTGAGATGGCCGGTGTCACCAAAGTCATAAACGAAGCGGCCCTTGGTGAGGCTGGGACAGGCGGCCGGTTCCACGGCCACGATGCGCGCGTGGCCTTTGCCCTTGAGCTTGCGGCCCAGGAACGGCATCACGAGTCCGGCGAAGTTCGATCCGCCGCCGGTGCAGCCGATGATGACGTCGGGGTCGTCGCCGGCAAGAGCCATCTGTTCGATGGCCTCCTGGCCGATGACGGTCTGGTGAAGCAGCACGTGATTCAGGACGCTGCCGAGCGCGTACTTGGTCTTGGGATCCTTGGCGGCGACTTCGACGGCCTCGGAGATGGCGATGCCGAGCGAGCCTCTCGAGTCGGGGTGCTGGGCAAGAATGGCGCGGCCGCAATCGGTGGTGTTGCTGGGACTGGCGGTGACCGAAGCGCCGAACGTCTCCATCAGAGCGCGGCGATAGGG
Source organism: Acidobacteriaceae bacterium (assembly GCA_003165005.1). Classification (GTDB taxonomy): domain Bacteria; phylum Acidobacteriota; class Terriglobia; order Terriglobales; family Acidobacteriaceae; genus Telmatobacter. The sequence goes on from PLSB01000063.1 coordinate 3,548, forward strand.
CTTCTGGTCGTAGCTGACGCGCACCATGAAGACCTTGCAGTCGAGACCGAGAAACGCGCAAGCCATCGCCAGCGCCGAGCCCCACTGTCCGGCGCCGGTTTCGGTCGCGAGATGGGTGACGCCCTCCTGCTTGTTGTACCAGGCCTGCGGGACGGCGGTGTTGAGCTTGTGCGAGCCGGCGGGCGAGACGCCTTCGTACTTGTAGTAGATGCGCGCGGGCGTATCGAGCGCCTTTTCAAGCCGGCGGGCGCGCATCAGCGGCGCGGGACGCCACTGCGCGTAAATCTGCCGCACTTCCCCTGGGATTTCGATCTCGCGTTCGGCGCTGACCTCCTGCATGATCAGCGCCATGGGAAACAGCGGCGCAAGATCGTCGGGGCCCAGCGGCTGCAGCGTGCCGGGATGCAGCGGCGGCGCCATGGGCGCCGGCAGATCGGGAACAATGTTGTACCAGGCGAGTGGAATGCGGCTTTGCGGCAGGTTGTACTGGATAGTTTCCATGCCGAACATTTTACATAAAGCCGCGGAAACGTAAATGTGCGCAGCGCCACGCGAGGAGGATCTTCACGCCGCGAACGTCTTGCTCGCACCCCGGTCGCCGAGCCCGGCCAGAAGACCGGCAATGGAGATGTCCTCGTCCAATGCTTCCCAATGCAGGCCGCGGCCGCTGATCCTCACCTGCTTGCGCTGCTTCGCAGTGCCGCGCAACAAACGGGGAAACCAGGCGAGTGGAACGCCGATGGTTCGGCCGTCGCTCAGATCGACCCACATGCAATCGGGGTCGAACCGCACTCGTTTTGCGCTAACCGAAGAACTCATCCCAAGCCCTCATGATCCGGTCCCGATTTGCCACGACAATCTCCAATAACTTGCGAAGTGTCCGGGAATCGTAGCCATCATTGTAGGCTACTTGAATCTCTGGTTCCAACCAGAACTTCGCTTCCAGGCCGTCTTTCTCAACGTGGACATGCTCCTGCTCCCGTGGCGAACCTTCATTCGAATAAAAGAAGAACCTGAAGCCGCGCTCGCGAAAGACTGTCGGCATATCGCCATTCTAGCGCCGGCGCCGCCGGCGCAGATCACGTCGCGTTTTCCGCGCTTGGCGAAGACGGGTCCGGCAGTGGAGAATGCAGGGGTTCTCGAAATTATGCCGCGGGGCGCGCTCCTGTCCGAGTGAAATCGACGGAGGCCGCGCAAATCGCTACAAGGAAAGATTCGATGCACTCAATCTGGTTCGGCGAGTTTATGGGCACGTTGATTCTGGTGCTGCTGGGCAACGGCGTGAGCGCCGGCGTGACGCTGCGCAAATCCTATGCGGAAAAGTCGGGATGGATGGCGATCACCACCGGTTGGGCGCTGGCCGTGCTCTGCGGCGTGCTGGTTGCGCAGGCCTTCGGCAGTCCCGGCCCGCACCTGAACCCGGCGATCACGCTGGCCGTGGCCGTCGTGAGCGGGAACTATGGGCAGGTCCTGCTCTACTGGTCGGCGCAGTTGTTGGGCGCGATGAGCGGCGCGGCGCTCATGACTCTGCACTACGCGCCGCATTGGAAGCTGACTCCCGATCCCGCGGCCAAGCTCGGCGTCTTTGCGACGAACGCGGCGGTCCACAGCCCGCTTGCGAACCTTTTGAGCGAGATCATCGGGACGATGGTGCTGGTGATTGTGGCCGGCGCGATCTTTTCGCACGGCGTGGCCATCGGCGGACCGGCCGCGGGGCTGGGGCCGTGGCTGGTGGGCAGTCTGGTGTGGGGCATCGGACTCTCGCTCGGTGGAACGACGGGCTACGCCATCAATCCGGCGCGCGATCTCGGGCCCCGTATCGTTCACGCGTTGTTGCCGATTCCCGGCAAGGGCGGATCGAACTGGCGCTATGCACCGATTCCTGTAATTGGTCCGCTCATCGGAGGAGCGCTCGCGGGATTGCTGGTGCGCTGCGCGCATTTCTAGCGCCGATGCGCAGATATGTAGCGCCGGCCTCTTGGCCGGCTGTACTGGCGGCGTTCACGCCGCCAGCGGCCATGTGCGGGTGAGGAGACCGGCGTTACTTCAAAGCTGAATAGCGGATCGATTCTCTGGCGCAGCGAATTTCATCCACGATTTCCACAGAGGTTCTGAGAGCAACTTCGAATTCTTGCTTCGCGCGATTGCGGAGCGGCTACTCCAGAAACGACGCGATGACGGCGAGCGCGGCGATGGCTGCGGTTTCGGCGCGCAGGATGCGCGGCCCCAGCGACGCCGCGCGCCAGCCGTTGGCGTCGAAGAGCGCTTCTTCCTGAGGCGCCCATCCGCCTTCGGGACCGACGGCGATTTCGAGCGCGGGCATCTCGTCGTTGGCCGCCACGATCGCTTCGTCGATGGCATGACGCAGCGTGGTGGTGCGCTCCTGCTCGGCGAGCACAATGCGCGTGGCGTCGGAAGCGGCGCTCACGCGGGCGGCCAGCGCGACCGGATCGTGAATGAGCGGCACGTCGGAGCGGCGCGCCTGCTGCGCGGCCTCGTGCGCGATGCGGCGCCATCGCGCGGCGCGCTTCTCGGCGGCCTGGGCCAGGTGCTTTTCTGTTCTTCGCGCGACCACGGGCGCAATCGCGGACACGCCGAGCTCGGTGGCTTTCTCGATGGCCCACTCCATGCGATCGAACTTGTAAACCGCGAGCACCAAGGTAACGGGCAGCGCGGGATCGGCCGCAAGCTCGGCCGTGAGGTTGAACCGAACTTCGTTCTGGGTGACCGCTGCCACCTGGGCGTGAAAGACGCGGCCGCCCGCCACCACGTCGGCCTCCATGCCGGGTTCGGCGCGCAACACGCGCGCCAGGTGTTCGGCCTGCGCGCCGTCGATGGTGGCGGTGGCTTCATCCCAATGTTCGGCAATCCAGCGGCGTCGGCTCACAAGTTTTCTCGCGGAGTGCTTCATAGAAAGTGTACGGCGTTCTAGTCATCATGGAGTGACCGGT
>PLSB01000301.1 GCA_003165005.1 Acidobacteriaceae bacterium
AGGCAGAAGGCGCGGCCGCGCGTGATGCGCAAAATGCGCTCGATGGTGATGGCCGCGGCTTCCTGGAATTCTGGGGCGCGCGGGTCGGGCATCTGCGGCGGCAGATAGAGAAGCGCCTGGCGGTCAAAGCGGAAGTGCGAGGGCACGACGAGCTCGCGCGCGCCCAGTTCGTTTTTGGGGAGGCCGAGGCGGCGGCGCAGGTGCTCGAAGCCGCCCTGCACGGTGAGCGTGGCCGAGGTGAGCACGACCGTGGGCACCTGGTCCCAGACCAGTTCGTGCAGGATGGCGGAGACATCGATGGGCGTGGCCTGGAGGAACGTGGTGCGTGCGCCACCGCGTGGGGCAGCTCTCTGTGCGAAATCGCGCGACGGGAATCTCTCCGGGCCTAAAGGCCCGCGCGCTGCTGTCCCGGCTTCAGGGGCCTGAAGGCCCCTGCTCCCTCCGCTCTGTTCGCGCTCTTTCGCGGCGGCAGCGCGGTCCACGGAATAGCCGCTGGCGCGATCCGAAATAAAGCCGCCGCGCCGCTCCAGCCAGAAGACCATGTTGCCGGCCTTGGCTTCGAGCAGGTAGGAGAGGTCGGCGCGGATAGCGGCGGCGCGGGCTTCGAGACCGGGCGCTTCATCGGTCTCGCTAAGCCGGTCAAACTCCGCTTCAAGCAGCTTGAGCGTGGTGGAGACGGCGAGATAGAGGTCGCCGGAGGACTCGAGAAACTCCTCGCGGTTGGCGAAGGGATGGCGGCCGTCGCCCTCTTGAGGCAGCGCGGCAAAGAACATGCGCGCCCGCTCGCGAAGCTCCTGCGTGAGCATGTGCACCTGCGAGGAACCCTCCTTGCCGCGCAGCAGAACGTCGGCGTCGCGGGCGAAGTCCTCGAAGCGCAGGTTGGAGAGCGAGCGCCCGAAGTACTGCGACGCCACCTCTTCGAGCTCGTGCGCCTCGTCGAAGATGACGGCGGCGGCCTCGGGCAGAACGCCGGCGTCGGGCGCATTGGCGGCCGCGGCGCGCACCGCGGCATCGGCAAAGAAGAGATGGTGATTCACGATGATCAGGTCCGATTCCGTGGCGCGGCGGCGCATCTCGGTGATGAAGCAGTGGCGATAGTCGGGACACGTGCTGCCCAGGCAGGCTTCGGAGCGCGCGTCGAGCTTGTGCCAGAGGGCGCTCGATTCAGGAAGGCCGGATAACTCGGCGCGGTCGCCGGTTTCGGTCTGGCGCTCCCACGCGGCGATCTGCTGGTACTCGTCGACCTCGTCCAATCCCGAGAGCACGGGCTGGCCGCGCAGGGCGTAAAGCTTGCGGCGGCAAAGATAGTTGGCGCGGCCCTTCATGTAGCAGACGTGCAGCTCGCCCAGCAGCGCCTCGAGAAACGGCACGTCGCGAAAGTAGAGCTGATCCTGCAGCGCCTTGGTTCCGGTGGAGACGATGATGCGCTGGCCGGTGCGCAGGGCGGGCAGCAGATAGGCCAGGGTCTTGCCGGTGCCCGTTCCGGCCTCGACGATGAGATGGCGGCGCTCGGCGAGGGCGCGCTCGACAGCCTTGGCCATCTCGTACTGGCCCGGCCGGACCTCGTAGGGCAGCGTCGAGTGCGCCAGGATGCCGCCCGGAGCGAAGAACTCGTGGAGCGTGGGCAGAGCGCGGGTTGGGGCGTTGGTGGAAGGCATCTGGGCCGGGTGTCAGATAAGAGCGCTGATTCCCATGATAGAGAAGAGGGCGGGAAAAAACTGGGACCCAGGGGACAAGGGACCGGAAAGGCAGAGCCAAAGGGAATCAGGCCGGTGTGAGATCTGGGGCGGGGCAAGACACACTCATTCCTTCCCTGCGCGAGGGCAGCAGCCCGTGGCGCCGCTGTAGCTCGGGTCAGGCCGCAGATTCGGCGGTCGTGGGGTCGATAATGTGCCGCACCTGCGCGACGCTATTCGCTGGGAAGCCTCCCTGGCGCGCGTGCTCGCGCACCACCTCCTCGTTCGGCGCGATGTAGACGCAGTAAATTTTGTTGTCGGTAACGTAGCTCTGCAGCCACTGAATTTCGGGCCCGAGGTTGCGCAGCACGGAGCAGGATTTCTGCGAGACGGCTTGCAATTCCTCGGCTGACATCGATCCGACTCCGGGGATTTCACGCTCAATGACGAACTTTGGCACGGGGCGACCTCTCTTGCCCAGTTGGGCGATGCACAAGTCTACACAACGGCCACGTCGTGGCGCCAGACGGCTGGTGGCAGGCGGGTTTGGAACAGGGCGCGGGAGGGCGCGATCAGCCGAAGTCGGGGTCTTTGCCTTCGGAGGCGGAGTGGTACTCGTCGCCGGGCAGGACCTGGCTATGACGGGAGTCGAGCCACTGGCCGATGAGGAGGGTGGCGTCGGGATCGGAGCCGGCTTCAATGGATTGCGCGGACTTGAGCAGGCGCTTGCGGGTCTCGGCGGCGCGTTCGTTGGCGGCGCGCTCGTTGGCCAGCGCGTAGGTGTTGATGGACTGAAGGCCGACAGCGGCAGGGTGAATGTGCATGGCGCCCTCCGGAATGGAGGGAGGGCAATTCGACAGCCGGGAATTGCGCAGAGAGATGAGAAAAGGCTCATCTTTCTGGCGCATATTTACATCGAGCACTGCGCGCTGGAGAAAGCTTCACGCAAAGCCGGAACGTACACTGGGAGAGGGGCTGGTTTCCCGACCTCGCGATTTCCTGACCGCTCTCAATTGGTGCGGGTCTGGAGACCCGCACTACAGCCGGTCAGGAGACCGGCGGTACCATTTTCGGCGGCCTTTGAGAGATGCGGGACGGCGAATCGGAGCACATCGAGAGCCTGGCAGGAGAAGAATTTGCCGACGTATCGCAGATCGGTTGTGCCCGTGAGGGCGGGCGCCGCTCAGTTGCCGCTGGTGGCGATTGTGGGGCGGCCCAACGTGGGCAAAAGCACGCTCTTCAACCGGCTGACCAGGAGCCGGCGCTCCATTGTGGGCGACGAGCCGGGGATCACGCGGGACCGTATCTATGGCGAGTACGAGTGGTTGGGGCGGAGCTACCGCGTCGTGGATATGGGCGGCATTGTGCCCGACGATCCGGAGCTGATTGCGACGGAGATCTTCGTGCAGGCGAAGGTGGCGCTCGAAGAGGCCGACGCGCTGGTGATGGTGGTAGACGTGCGCACCGAGCTGGCGCGTCCCGACTACGATTTGGCGCGGCTCTTGCAGCGCGGGGGCAAGCCGCTGTTTCTCGCGGTCAACAAGGTGGAAACCGACGCGCTCTCGAACGAGGCCGAGAACTTCCGGCGGCTGGGCATCGGCAATGTGTTTCCGGTGAGCTCGGAGCACGGGCGAGGCATCGGCGAGCTGCTGGATGCGATTGCGGAGGGAATTCCGGAGGGTCAGCAGGTCAGCGAGTCAGCGAGTCGGCAAGCCGGCGAGTTAGCGAATCAGCAAGTCAGCGAGTCAGCGGGCCGGCAAGCCGGCGATGAGGTTGATGGTGCGCAGGACGAAGAGGCGGGCGAGAAGCGGATCAGAACGCACGGCGAATTTGAGCAGCGTGAGACTTCGGTGGCGATTATCGGGCGGCCCAATGTGGGCAAATCGACGCTCCTGAACGCGCTCACCGGGACCTCGCGCGCCATTGTGTCGCCGATTGCCGGCACCACGCGCGACGCGGTGGACGAGGTGGTGGAGTTCGAGGGTCATGCGCTGCGCTTTGTCGATACGGCCGGCATCCGCCGCAAGGGCAAGACGAAATTGATGGCGGAAAAAATGAGCGTGGTGATGGCGCGGCGGCATCTTGAGGCAGCGGACGTGGCGCTCTTGATGATTGACGCGATCGAGGGCGTGACGGCGAGCGACGCGACCATCGGCGGCTACGCGCACGAGAGCGGGCGCAGCGTGATTATTGTCGTAAACAAATGGGATGCGGTGACGACCGGCCGTACGGACGGCAAGCCGCCAGCCGATCGCGAGATCTTCGAGCGGCAGTTGCGCAAAGTGCTCAAGTATCTCGACTACGCGCCGGTGATTTTTTTATCGGCATTGGAGGGGACTCTCGGGGAGAAAAAGAGCATGGCGCGCGTACTGCACGAGGTGGTGGCCGTTGCCAAAGAGCGGCGCAAGCGCGTGACGACCGGGCAGATGAATCGGTTCCTGGAGCGGATCGATTTTCAGCGCGCGCCGGTGCCGATGGCGAAGCGCGTGCGCATTATTTATATGACGCAGGCGGCCGTGGCCCCACCCACGTTTGTGCTCTTCACCGATCGCGACATCAAACTGCACTTCGCCTTCGAGCGGTTTTTGGGCAACCAGATTCGCGAGGCGTTCGGATTCAAGGGCACGCCGATCTGGTTCAAGGTGAGGGCGCGGGGCAGAGAGCAGCGCAGCTAGAGCTCAATTCTCAGAGATGCCTCGGCGGGGGGGAAAGTGGCCCATTTTCAGCCGCTGCCTGCCCTGCGGGGGTCAGGAGACC
>PLSB01000189.1 GCA_003165005.1 Acidobacteriaceae bacterium
TCCTTATTTTAACGCTTATGCCCCCCTCCCCCCCTCCCTACTGGCTAATCCCTACTTTCTGCCCCCCCCTCCCCCCTAGGTCCCGAGCTTTCCTGATCCCTGTTCCCTGTTCCCTGATCCCTGGCGGCTCCGCCCCCACCCCCTATAAAAAACGCGAAAAATGGACTGTGAAACTGTGTTGCTTAGAACCCATCCAGGATCATTAACTTACCTACAGAACCGCGCATCGGCACAGAAACTGTGAAACTGTGAAACTGTGCTACACAGAAACTGTGAAGCTGTGGACGATCGAGTAAGCCGGCTCGATAAGGCAGATTGAAAGATTTCCCGCCGCGCAAACGAACCGCAAATTGATGCCGGAATTCTGAGGGTTGTGCTACCATTCGGGCAATCGGCCGTCCCCAATGGCCCGAGAACCGGAGGTCCATTATGCCGCACATTTCCAGACGACACTTTTTGAAAGCTGGCGTAGCCGTGGGCGCCATTGCAGGCCTGCACGGCACGCCGCTTTTTGCCGAACGCGCTTGGGCCACCGACTGGGTGACGCTGGGAAAATCGGGCGTCAAGGTCACGCGCCTCGCCTTCGGTACCGGCTCGAAGAACGGCGAAGTGCAACAGCGCCTCGGGCAAAAGGAATTCACGCGGCTGGTGCGCTACGCCTATGAGCGCGGCATCCGTTTCTTTGAAACCGCGGAGTCGTATGGCGCTTCGCAGCAGATGCTGGGCGCGGCGCTCAAGGGGCTGCCGCGCGACAGTTACAAATTGATGACCAAGGTGACCACCGACGGCGATTCGAACCCGCTGAAGAGGCTCGACGAATTGCGCAAGAAAAGCGACACCGAGTACTTCGACATCATGCTGCTTCATTGGCAGCACACGGGAACCTGGGTCAAAGACACTGAACGCTGGCAGGACGCCATTCTCGAAGCGCAGTCGCGGCAGATGATCGTGACCCACGGCGCTTCAGTCCATGGACTTCCGGCGCTGCGCCAGGTCTCGGGATTCAAGTGGCTCGACGTGTCCATGATCCGCGTGAATCATAAAGGCACAAGGATGGACAACGAAACCGACGACTGGAATGTGCCGGGCAATGTGAATGAGGTGGTGACGCATGTGCGCGAGGCGCGCACCGCCGGCCAGGGCATCATCAGCATGAAGCTGATTGGCGAGGGCACGTTTACCAATCGCTCCGACCGCCAGCAGGCCATGCGCTTTGCCTTCCGGAACGCAGGCGTGGATTCGGTGACCGTGGGTTACAAGAACACCGCGGAGATTGACGAGGCCATCGACAATCTGAACCTGGCGCTCGCGTAGCTCAAGCCACAGTCGCGCCTGCGCCGCCCATCGTCCGTTTCTTATCGCGGCGTTTCTATTGTTGCCGCCGAATTCCACCATGCGCCGCGTCATTGTTACGGCCGTTGCTTGAGCGGCCGCATTCGCGCACCAGACCCTCGCAATCATGCGATACGCTGGAGATGCGGGCACACTTCGGCTGCTTGCCTGCGCGAAGGAGATTGCGTGACCTGGTTGATGGTGCTGGTGGGCGTGGTGGTGGGCGTGTTTTCCGGCGTGGTGGGAATCGGCGGCGGCATTCTGTTTATCCCGGCGTTGGTCTGGATCGCGGGCATGGATCAGCACCGCGCGCAGGGCACGTCGCTGGGGGCGCTGCTCGCGCCGGTGGGCCTGTTTGCCTTTCTCAAGTACTACCGCAACGGCAACGCCGACATTCGCATAGCCGCATTGCTGGCCGCGGGGTTCTTGGTGGGCGCTTATTTCGGCGCCGACTGGGCCCAGATGATTCCGGAACTGGTGTTGCGGCGCGTCTTCGCCGTGTCGCTCGTCGCCGTCGGCGCGATCATGTTTTTCTACCGCTGAAGAAAGGTCCGGCAGTTGAGGAAATCCACCTCTTTGTGCGCGCTTCTGCTCGCCGCGGCATTTGTCGCAGCGGGCCAAGCTGTCGCCGCCCAGGTCAAAGTCTGGCAGGGCGCCATGTCGCTCCCGGCGTATGAAGAAGGCCCTCCCGATCCAAATCCTCCGTTCGACCAGTACGCGGCCGCCTCTCGATTCAACTATCCCTACACGATCCGCAACAACCTCACCGGCGTGAATGCCGCACACGCCTGGCGCGCCATCTTTCTTGAAAACGAATATCTGAAATGCTCGATCCTCCCCGATCTCGGCGGCCACATCTACACGTGCATCGATAAGATCAGCGGCCAGCCCATCTTCTATGCAAATCCGTCGATCAAGAAAGCGCAAATCGGCTATCGCGGCGCCTGGGCGGCCTTCGGTGTCGAGTTCAATTTCCCCGTCTCGCACAATTGGGTCTCCATCTCGCCGGTCGACTTTGCCTATGCCGCCCATAAGGATGGAAGCGCATCGGTGTGGGTGGGCAACATCGATCGCGTCTACGGAATGCAGTGGCAGGTGGAACTGGTGATGCGCCCCGGCTCCACGCTGCTCGAACAGCGCACCACGCTCTCCAACCGCAGCGATCTGCGCCACCGCTACTACTGGTGGAACAACGCGGGAATCGAGGTCTGGGACGATTCGCGCATCGACTACCCAATGCGCTTCGTGGCCTCGCATGGATTCACCAATGTTTATGCGTGGCCCGTGGGTCCGCAAGGCGACCGGGACTTAAGCGTGATCGGCAATCAGACCCTCGGTCCGGTCTCCTACTTTGCGCATGGAACCAGAGAGCCTTTCATGGGCGTGTGGAATCCGCACACGCAGACGGGAACCGCGCATTTTGCCGCGCGCCAGGACGTGCCCGCGAAGAAAGTCTGGTCGTGGGGCGTCGATCCCGATGGCCTTCATTGGCGCACGGTGCTCTCCGACAACCACAGCGCGTATGTCGAGATGCAGGCCGGTCTGTTTCGCAATCAGGAAACCTACGCGTTCCTTGAGCCAGGCCAATCCCTTCACTTCAGCGAATTCTGGATGCCGGTCCGCGGCACCGGCGGCATCTCGCGCGCCAACAAAACCGGCGTCGTGCACTTCAACGATCGCGACTCCGATGAGACCGTGGCGTTGAATGTGAATGAGCGCATCTCCGGTGCGCGGATTTCGCTCACGCGCGACGGAACCGTCCTGTGGAGCGGAGTTGCCGATCTGTCTCCTGAAAAAACCTGGTCGCACAGCGTTCCCCGGAGAGAAGGCTCAGGAAAGCTCACCTTCGAACTGCGCTCGCGCGCTGGACAATCGCTGCTCAAGCAGACCGAGGGCGAGTACGACTGGGAGCCCGAATCGTCGATCGAGACCGGTCCGCAAACGGGTGTGCACTTCTCCAGTCCTGAAAAGCGCTCGGAGGACGACTGGCTCGAAAAGGGCCGGGGCGAAGAGTTGAACGGCGCTGCGCTGCAGGCGCTGGCCACGTACCGCCAGGCGCTGGATCGCTATCCGCAAAGCCTGTCGCTCTCGATCGCCGCCGGAAGATTGGAAGCCTCGCTCCAGCAGTACGACGATGCGGCGCGGCTGCTCGGAAAAGCCCTGCCGCGCGACACGGCCAACTCCGAAATCGCTTACTATCTTGGCATCACGGAAGAGGGACTCGGGAACGAGCGCGATGCCCAGGCGTCCTATGAGATCGCTTACCGTCAGGCCGATCTCCGCGCTCCGGCGGCGATCCGGCTTGCAGAATTGCACGCGCGGCAAGGCGACCTCAACGACGCCGCAATTCTGCTGCGCTCGGCAACATCGGCTCAACCGGCCAACCTGCGCGCCGCTGAGGAGCTCGAGGCTGTCCTTCGCGCACAGCGAAAACTGACCGAGGCTGACGATTTAGCGCGGCAGCAGTTGGCTCTCGATCCCGCGAACGACTTTCTCAAGGCCGACACGGGCGCCCCCGATCTCGCACACCTGGCCGCCGACCCCTATCGCGTTCTTCGCATCGCGGCCGAATACATGCGCCTCGGCCTCTGCCAAAAAGCTCTCGCTATTCTCGATCGCAACTATCCAGCCGTTGCGCCGGACCAAAGCGAGCCCGGTTCCGTGCTGCCGCAATCCAATCCCATGGTTCGCTACTACGCCGCCTATTGCCGCCAGAAACTTGGCGATACGAAGCCCGATTGGCATGCGGCTCACGGGCTTTCGACGAACTTTATTTTCCCTTCTTCGGAAACCGACCGTATGGTTCTCGAGGCCGCGCTCGCAGCCGATCCCGGCGACGCTACGGCACATTTCCTGCTCGGCACGCTTCTTTTCTCCAAAGGCTCGACCGACGCAGCAATCGCCCACTGGAACGAATCCAGGCGGCTCGATCCGCATCGGCCCGTGCTCGATGCCGACCTGGGCGACGCCCTGCTCAGGCTGAAAAACGATCCCGCAAACGCGCTGGCGGCATTCCGCGAAGGAGTGCGCAACGACCCTGAGAATCCCGAGGTCTACGCAGGCCTGGATGCGGCGATGAGCCTGTTGAACACGCCTGCCTCGGAGCGCGCCGCTGCGCTCGCGCAATATCCCGCAGCCGATTCGCCAGCAACAAAAATACCTGCAAACCTGGTCTATCAACTCGCGCTGGCTCGCGCTGAGGCCGGAGAGTTCGCGCCGGCGCTGGCGCTTTTCAAGGGCCGCTTTTTCCCGGACGCGGAGGGCGGCATCTCCGCCGACCAAGTGATACTCGAAATCGAGCTGATGCAGGCCCAAGCGTGGAGCGAAGCCAACAACTGCACCGCCGCGCTCGCCTTCGTCGCGAATGTGCAGTCCGGGAGGGACGTGGAAGGAATCTCCTCCCGGGAAGACGTCGAACTGGCCACGATTGCGCGCAACTGCGGACGCGGGGAAGAAGCAAAGGGCTTTTTTGAAAAAGCCGCGGCCAGTGGAGATCCCTGGAACCTGCCTTGGGCCATCGCAGCCGAGCAAGCGCTCGGGACCGCCAATCCCCTCGGGACGAGCAATCCCGAAGATGCGCGCGAGCGCCTCACGCGCGCGCTTGCCGTTGCCGGAGAAAATGCCGAGACCGGCGCCGCTTCGGGTTCCTGGTGCTACTCCACCGGAATGCTCAATCTGGCGCTCGGCGACAAGGAACGGGCAAAGCAATTACTGGAAAAGACTCTCGTCCTGCCCAACGTGGACATGTCTCACCACTTTGCCCGTCTGGCGCTGGCTACGATGGCCGCCGGCAAATAGTTTTCTTCCGGCAGAGCTGGAGGCCTTATGTTGGAAGGTTCCTCAAAGCGCCAACGGATTCCCCGTTATCATCCGTGCCGTTTCAAAGATCGGCAAACTCAGCCAGAGCGTTACGAGATAAAAGACGACGGGTGCGAACAAGAACGCCCGCCGCGAAGGCGGGCGTGAGACTTCCGCGCCATCTTTGACAAGATGGCGCGGGAAGAGATGCTACTGGATGATGAACACGTTTATGCTCCAGGGCTGCAGCGTCACCGACAGCGGTAGCGTCTGCGCGCCCATCGGATTGGTCGCTGGGCCGACCCAATCCACGGTGCTGTAGGAGGGCCAGCTCGGATTGAAGGAACAGAGGGGTTGGTCCGCCTCGCAGGACGTGTTGGTGTAGTCGTACATCTCTTTGTCATAGGTGTACTCGGTCACCCCAGGCGAGCTGCTCTCGCCGGTGACCGTCACCTGGACGCTCTGCGGCGTTGTCTTATTCAAATTAAACAGAACCAGCGCCGTTTGCGTTCCGCCCGCGTGCGTGGCCGCGTAGGCCCTCACGTCGGTAGTGTCGCCAGTCACGGCGGGGGTGAGCACGTGCTCGCCGTTCACCGCGACATTGCTGAAGAGATCGAAGGCGATCGCCGTGGGCGACATGGCGCCGATCGTGTTGCCGTTGCCGCCGTAGTCGCAGGGCGAATTGTTCGCTCCGTTCGTATCGCCCGACCCGTCGGAAAAGACGTTGTAAGCGCCGAAGGTCTGCCAGCCATAAACCGAGCTGGTGTCGTTGCCCTCGTCGCCGTTGCAGTTGCCAAAGCTGATCCACCAGGTCAGGCGCGAAACGCCGTCCTTCATCATTTCGCCTAAGACCTCGCCGGCGTACATGCCCTGGGTGATCGACCAGCTCTGCTTGCCGGGATTGCTATAGGGACCGCCGATTTCGCCCACATAAATAGGCGTGCCTGGAGTGCCCCACTTCGTCAATTCCTTGTTGATGGTGGAGATGTTCGTGGATAACGCCTGTGCATCGCTCTGCATGAGAGTTGTGTCGTTTTCCTCGTCCGGCGTCTCAGGATAGTAGTGGTACTCGACGAAGTCATAGGAGCCCTTCGCGTTGGCAAGCACGGTGTTATCCCATCCGCCTGTGGTGTTATCCGCGTCTACGTCCACGCCCACAAGAGTGCTGGAGCTGGCGGCTTTGATCAGATCGTAATAGCCGCCCGCTCCCACTACCGCGGCGGCATAGATGGTGGGATCGTTCGGAGTCGAGTGCAGGTCCGTCTCCCAGTTTCCGTACTCCTCGTTGCCGACGGTCATGTGACTCACCGTGACGCCGTCGTTGGCCGCCGCCGCAACCCACGCGGCCGCTTCCTTGGGATCGCCGCCTCCGTTGCACGTCTCGTTGCTGCCGTAGTTGGCCGTCAGGGCCAGGTCGTAGGAGCCTGCCAGCGGAATCGCAGTTACAAACTGCGCAAAGCTGCCAGAGCCTGCCCATCCCTTGCTGTTGGCGGTGCAGCTGTCGGGGTTGCTGGAACTGCACGTGCACATAAACGGCGTCACCAGTGTGCTACTGCCGGATTGGTATCCCCAGTGGTAAGCGTCGGACCACGAGCCGCCCGGCCAGCGGATGGCCTTGATGCCGGCCCCTGCGAATGCAGTATTGACCGCGCTCTTGTTAGTGATCTCGTCGTACCATTGCGCCATGTTCATGCCCAGGATCTGGTCCGTCAGGGCAATACCGGGCGTCGGATTGACCGTCACGTCTGTGGCTCCAGCTGCATTCACGGTCACGCTCACCAAATCCGTCACCGTGTTGTAGTCGGTGGTATTGGAAGGCGTGAAAGTCACGCTCTCGGGGTCCGTCCCCTGGCTCGGCGTCGTGGACGGCGTCGTCCAGGCAAATGTCCCGTTCACTGAAGCCGCGCCGCCCGCCGTAGCCGTGCTTGGCGTCAGCGTCGAAGATGCCAGCGTCTGTCCCGTTGTGATTGCGCTTGCCGTCGGCCACGTCGTCACCGTGGGCGTGGCCTTGCTCACGGTCACCAGGCCGGCCGTATACGAGATCGCGTAGTCGGCGTCCACCGCGCCCGAGCAGTTGGACGGGTAAGTCCCTGGTGTGCTGGTCGCGGTATATGTCGTCGAGCAGGCCGGAGCCGTGGTCAGCGAAGCCGCAGTGTTGCCGTTGACGAAGCCCGCGTAGCTCGGAGCGATCGCCGGAACCGCAGACCCATAAGTCACCGCCGGACTCGATGCCGTGATCGTCAACCCCGCCGGGTTCACCGTTAGCGTGCTGTTGACGAAGGTAAAGCTATAGTTGGCCGCCGCCAGAGTTCCTGCCGCAGCTGTGATCGGGTAGCCGCTCGGCGGGCTCGATGCCGTCGCCGTGGTCGTCAGGCTGGGCGATCCCGAGAGAACGCTCGACATGTCGCCGTTGACGAAACCCGTCGGCGTATAGGTGAAGGCCGGGTTGGAAGCTCCGTAAGCGCGAGATGCGCTGTTGGCGGTGATGGTCAGTGTGGCCTGGTTCACGGTCAATGTCACCTTTGCCGTCGCAGCATTGTAGGTGGTCGTGTCGCTCGGCGTAAAGGTCACATTCAGTGTCTGGCTGCCTGCCGCCAGCACCGTCCCCGCGGCTGGCGAGTAGTTGTACGTCCCGGCGACCGAACTGCCGTTGTAGGTCGCAGCGGCATTCAATTGCGTTGCCGATAGCGCCGTGCCGTAGGTGATCGCCGCAGGAGCGGACCAGTTAACCGTGGGCGTATCTGTTGAACCGCCGCCTCCGCCCCCGCCAGTGTTGCTCGATCCGCCGCATCCAGTTACTGCCAGCAATCCCAAACCAAAAAATACGGCCACTCCGGCCGCAACAAAAACACGGTACCTCATTCCATCTCCACCTTGGCGATTCAAGAGTGGATGTGCCGTCTGGGGTCCGCGACAACCCCGCACACCTATTGGCCGCACCGGCTTAACGCCGGACGGCCCGGATTTCCAACTCTGATATCGCGATCATTGAAACTGCTCATCCATCATACTCAAACCTGGGCAGAATTGGCGCGTCGATTGCGTGTGGGGAGGGGTCCACCGTCCCTTTTCGGGCCAGGCGCGGGGGAAAAGAAAACGCCCCACGCTGTTCAAAGCATTGCGCAAAGGGGTGATTGCGGCCAACACGGAGATGGCCCGCCGCGGCCTGGCTCCCATGTCTTTGGTGACGCCAGCGGGAGCGGCCGCGCGGGAATCAACGGCTTACTGATCCGGCAATGAAACATTGACATCTTCTTCCCACCCTTTCCGCAAAGAACGCGGAAAGGATGGGCACCCAAGTCTCATTTTTGACGGCCGGATCGACAGCCACGGCAATTCCTCACTCACTTTTCCGGCCGCATGGAGCGATTGACCGTGCTGATGATCGCGTTCAACGAAGCACTGACAATATTGCCGTGCATGCCGGCTCCAAATGCCGGAGGCGCGCCGGCGACCTGTGCTTCCACAAAACAGATGGCCAGGGCATTGGCTCCGTGGCCAATGGCGTGCTCCTCGTAATCGGCAATGCGCACCGGGATGCCGAACTCGCGGCTAAAGCCGTCGATGAACGCTTCAATCGGACCATTTCCTGTTCCCGAAACGATATGGTCAACGCTGTCCTTCACCACATTCGCGGTCAGCCGGTTGGTCTCTTCGTCTGAATCGTCGTGATGACCGCGCAGGAGAAATGGCGCGCGCCGATCGATATACTCAGCCTGAAATGCGGCCCATATCTCCTGGGAGGTCACCTCTCCGCCCCTGGTGTCGCTGATTTGCTGAATGACGCGGCTGAATTCGATCTGCAGGCGCCGGGGCATCCGGATTCCGTAGTCGCGTTCCAGCAGATACGCCACACCGCCCTTTCCGGACTGGCTGTTGACGCGAATGACGGCTTCGTAACTGCGGCCCAGGTCCTTGGGATCGATGGGCAGATAGGGAATCTCCCACAAGCCGCCGTCCTGCTGCGCGGCGAAGCCCTTCTTGATGGCATCCTGGTGAGATCCCGAAAAAGCCGTGAAGACCATCTTGCCTGCGTAGGGATGCCGCTCATGCACGGTCATGCGGTTGCAGAATTCCACGCTGGCAATCACTTCGTCGATGTTGGAAAAGTCCAGGCCGGGAGCGATGCCCTGGGTATAGAGATTCATGGCCAGAGTCACGATATCGACATTGCCGGTGCGCTCGCCGTTGCCGAACAGAGTGCCTTCCACGCGGTCGGCGCCCGCCATCAATGCCAGTTCCGTCGCGGCCACCGCCGTGCCGCGATCGTTGTGGGGGTGAACGCTCAACACGATCGATTCTCGGTTCTTGATCGTCCGATTGAACCACTCGATCCGATCGGCATAGACATTGGGGGTCGAGAGCTCCACGGTAGCGGGCAGATTCAGGATTGCTCGATGCGCCGGTGTTGGCTGCCAGACCTCCATCACCGCCTCCGAGACCTCGAGGGCGTAATCCATCTCCGTGCCGGTAAAGCTCTCCGGGGAGTACTCGAAGGCCCATTCGGTCTCGGGATAGCGGGCCGCGTAATCGCGCACCAGGCGCGCCCCGTTCTCGGCCAGCCGCTTGATGGCGTCCTTCTCCATTGCGAAGACTACCCGGCGTTGCAGGGTTGAGGTCGAGTTGTACACATGCACGATGGCTCGGCTCGCGCCGCGGAGCGCTTCGAAGGTGCGCTGCATCAGGTCTTCGCGGGCTTGCACGAGTACCTGCACGGCGACATCGTCCGGGATACGTTTGCGGTCGATCAGTTCGCGGCAGAAATCGAAGTCCGTTTGCGAGGCCGAGGGAAATCCCACTTCGATCTCCTTGAATCCGCAAGCCACCAGCAGATCGAACAAGCGCAGCTTGCGCGCGGTGTCCATCGGTTCCACAAGCGCCTGGTTTCCGTCGCGCAGATCGACGCTGCACCATGCGGGCGCTTTGTCGATTGTCTTCGAAGGCCAGCTCCTGTCATGGAGCCGGAAATCGGCAACGGGCCGGTATTTTGTGCTGGGATCTTTCAGCATTTCGTCCTCTCCTACGCCCCAAAAAGTCAAAGGCCGCCAGCGGTTCTCCCCGCTGACGGCCTCTCAATCCTCAAGTCTTGAGCAGCCTCAGCCGGGGACCATAATAAGGCCCAGCAGCGGGAGGCTAAGAGCGAGCTTGTCCGAGCCGGTCATCGCATTCGGGTTGCTCTCGAGCTCGTTTGTGCGCCGCATAGACATAAAGGATGTGTACAGATTGAATATAAGCCTGACGGCGGCGATTCGACAAGGTGAGCCGGCGGCGCCGGTGGCGGTTTGCTCTAAAACATCAACGCCAATCTGCTGCACGCACTACACTGGTGTCGTGCTTTCGGCAGGTCAAGAAAAACCATGAGAATTGAACGGCGGACCGTGGCGGTTCTTGCCATCGTGATGGCCCTGTTGTGCGTTGCGGCTACTGGAATCGCCGTGTGGAAGGCGCAGCGAGCGCTGAACGGATCCGAACGGATGCTTCGTACCGCCGGCAACTTGCCTTTCACCGTGCACACGGTGACCGTCTCTCCGAATCCAGGATTTGAAACCATTCCGGCGCCGGGCGCCTTCAAATCCGCCGCCAGTTTTCAGGGCGGATTCTATCTTGCGGGGCCGGCAGGTCTCTATGCCTACTCCGAAGACGGGGCGCTCCAGCATCTCTATCGATGCGGGCTGGAATTGCCTGCGGCTTCGCTGGGGCAGATGGCGGTGGGCACGCTGGCCGACGCGCATCAGCCGGAACTCTTGATCGCCACCAGCGGCGAAGGCGTACTGGCCTTCGATGGACGGCAATTCCGCCAGATCCGCGCCGAAGAGCCGGAAGCGCGGCAGATTACGGCGCTGCTGCCGCTGGCCTCCGGACGTCTGCTGCTGGGAACGGCCAAGCTGGGTCTGCTGGTTTACGACGGCAAGACCCTGAAAGCCTTCCATCCGACCACGAGCGGGATGTATGTGACGGCTTTGGCCGGCACTGAGTCTGACCTTTGGATCGGCACGCTTGATCGCGGCGTTCTCGACTGGCGCGGCGGGCAAACGCAGCAATTCTCCGAGGCGCAGGGCCTTCCCGATGCACGTGTGGAGGCAGTTGCCATCCGCGGCGATGCGGTTTACGTCGGAACTCCGGTGGGGACGGCGGAACTGAGCGGGGACAAAGTTGCGCGTGTGCTGGCGCCGGGCCGGTACGCTCATGCCCTGCTGCCGCAATCGGACAGCTTGCTGATCGGGGAGATTGAGGGCGGCATCCTGTCCATTCCGATCACGGGGCCGGCCGGCAGCCGTTCCTTGCGGCGCGCCATTCGATTGCCGGGCGAGGACGCAGATCGGCGCAGAGAGGCGGCTTCGCCGGTCAATCCTGTTGAGCAATTCCTTGCCATCGGCAACGATTTGTATGCCGTTTCAAGCGACGGGTTGTTACGCCGGAATCCGGAGGGGGGCTGGTCGAGGATTATGGGCGACGCTGGCGCGCTGCTGACCGACCGGGACATTTCCGCTCTTCTGCCTGCGGCGGATGGTCGGCTCTGGATTGGGTACTTCGATCGTGGGCTGGACATCCTTTCTGCCACGGATGGTCCGGCGACGCACGTAGAGAACGACCATGTCTTTTGCGTCAACCGGATTGTGGATGATCCGCGAAAGGGAGCTGTGGCCGTGGCGACCGCCAACGGGCTTGCGATGTTTTCTGCCGACGGCCGCGAGAGGCAGGTTCTGGACCGCGAGTCAGGGTTGATTTCGGGCCACGTGACCGACGTGATTCTTTACGGCGATGGTATGGCGGCCGCGACTCCGGCGGGTATTACCTTTCTAGACGCGAGCGGCGCGCACAGTCTCTACGCCTTCGAGGGGCTGGTGAACAACCACGTCTACGCCCTCGGAGCGCGCGACAATCAACTGCTGGCGGGAACGCTGGGCGGGATTTCGCTGCTGCGCAACGGTCAGGTCGAACGAAACCTGACCACGGCGAACTCCGGCCTGAAGGCGAACTGGATTACCGGCCTCGCGCGCGCGGGAGACGGCTGGCTGGTTGGCACCTATGGAAACGGCGTGATGCGGCTCGACGCCGGCGGCAATGTTGCCGCAACCGAGGCCACGCGGAACGGGGTGATCGTGAATCCGGGAGCCATCCTGAGCGACGGCATGGTTACGCTTGCCGGAACCATGGGGCAGGGATTGCTGGTGAGCGACGCCGCAGGAATGCGTTGGAGATGGGTGACGGCCGGCCTGCCCTCACTCAACGTTACGGCCCTGGCCGTGGACAAAGGCGTGGTCTACGTGGGCACAGACAACGGCCTGGTGCGGATCGATGAAGGCAAACTGTGAGGGAAGGCAAGTTGTGAAGATTTCATCGCCGGTTTCGCAAAAAGGCGTTACAGTGGAGGGCGGAATCTCCATGCACTTCGAACGCACCCGCTATTTCCTCCTTCTGTCGATCGCCGTTGCTTGCCTCGCTCTGGCTCCGGCCGCGCAAGCCGACAGCGGTGTGCTGATTCCCGGCGATAAAGATGCTCCCGATCCGAGCATTCTGTCGCTCACCGAGATGCAGGTGGAGATTCACATCGACAACGGCGATGCGCGGGTCTGGATACGGCAGACCTTCACCAATCACACCGATCGTCCTGAAGAAGGCAACTACGTTTTTGCTCTGCCCAGCGGTACCGAGGTCTCCGATTTTGCCGTGTGGGACGGGCCGGTGCGGATTCCGGCAGTGATCCTGGAGCGCAAGCGGGCGCAGGCCATCTACCAGGAACTGAAGAGCGAGGCGATCGACCCCGGGCTGCTCCAGCAGGGCGAACGCACCGATGAGGAGACTCGGACAAGCTCGATTTTCAGCGCGCATATTGTGCCCATTCCGGCGTGGGGCACCAAACGGCTCGAGATCGAATATCACCAGCCGATTCGCGTGGTCGACCGCAAGAGCAATTTCCTGCTCTCGCTCAGGCCGGACGCCTATGCCCTGCAGCATGTGAACCATCTTTCGATCCGACTGGAGATGAATTCCGCTGCGCCGGTGAAGGATTTTGCCGTTCTAAGCAAGCTTCTACCGTTCAAGATCGAGCAGCAGGATGCGCACACGGTACGCGGCTCCATTGAAGCCACGGGCGTCGATCTTGCTGAAGATTTTTCCGCTGCCTGGGGCGTGGACGTAACCGGCAACGCTTTGCAAGTGATCGCCTACCGCGATCCGTCCGTGCCCGCCGGAGGGCCGTCGCTGACCCCGCCGGAAGCAGCCGATGCCTCCGCGGACAACCAAAGAAAACACGAGGCACGCCATGCCAAGGCTGGCGAGACGCCGGGCTTCTTTGAAGCCACGGCCCAGCTTGCCGCTCCTGCCGCCGGGCAGGCTCAAGGCGCAGCGCTGGAGCCGCCACGCACGATCGTCGTGCTGATGGACACTTCACTCTCGATGCAGTGGGAGAAGCTGGAGCACAGTTATGCGGCGGCGGCGAAGATTCTGGAGTCGCTGCACCCCAAGGACAAGTTCAATCTGCTGCTCTTCAATACCGATGTCGAGAGTTTCCGGCCGCAGCCCGTTCCCGCCGAGACAACCGCGGTGATGGCGGCCATGGACTGGCTGCGCAAGAGCCAGTTGCGCGGCGGAACCGACCTCCAGAAAGCGCTCGGCGCCGGTCTCGGCCAGGTCGCGGCTCCCGGCGCGACGCTGGTTCTGCTTAGCGACGGCGGCGCAGATCGCGGAATCGTGGCCACCGGCAAGCTGGCCGCCTGGTATACGGTGCAGTGGAAACAGATCCCCGCCGATCGCCGCCCCAAGACCGACATCTTTGCCGTGGGCGACGACGCCAATCTGCCGCTGCTGCGCTTGCTCGCCCGCAACGATGGCGTCATGGAGCAGGTCCTGTCGAGCGAGCCGGTGGATTTCAAGCTGGCCAACTTCCTCTCCGAGATGGGGCAGAACCCGATCGGAGATCTGCGCCTGACGGTCAGCCCGCAGGCCTCCGTCGACAAGGTGTACCCGCTCGACGACGCCGTATTCGACGGCGGCCAGGCAAGCTGGGTGGGGCAATATCTCAAACCAGAAAAGAGGGCTGCGTTCGCGGTGACCGGCGACCAGCGGGGCCATGCGATCCGCACCGACGCCAGCGTTGCGCTGCCTGCGCAGGAGCTCGATCACGACCAGTTGCCGCGCCTCTGGGCCGCTGCGCGTGTGCAAGCCCTTCTCGACGAGATCGCACGCAACGGCGAAACGGAGGCGGCCATCAACGAGATTATTCGCCTTGCGCAGAAGTACAAGTTCGTCACTCCATACACATCGTTTCTGGCCGCGCCGCGGGCGCTGCTGCGGCCGCGCGTCATCCGTCCCGGCGATCCGGTCCTGCGCATTCACACCGATCCGGCCATTGTCTCTGTAGTTGCGCTGTTTCCCTTTGGGCTGGAGAAGCCGCTGCGCTATCTCTCCGGCGAGGACGTTTGGGAGACGCGTTTTCTAGCGCCGCCGGAGATGACGGACGGCGCTTACCCGGTGCGCCTGGTGCTGCGCGACAAGGATGGACAGGTCTATCGGGAAGCGAAGAGCTTCGTCATTCTTTCCAAGCCTCCAGCGGTGAAGGTGCGGCTCGCGCGGACGCGCTTCCGCGCCGGCGAGATGGTGCCGCTCAGCGTGAACGCCTCTGCCAGCACGCGCACGTTGACGGCGCGCCTGGAGGGCTTGGCTCCGGTGAGCCTGCGCTGGAATCGCGAGGCGGAAGCGAGCACCGGACAACTTTGGCTTCCGCCCGGCCTTCCCGCCGGCAACTATGTTCTGACCGTGACCGCCGAAGACGTGGCGCATAACCTGGGCAGTGCGGAGGTGCCGATTGAAGTGGTCCCGTAAGCGCACTGCGCCGGTTGTCCTTCTCGGCGGAGCACTGCTCGGCGTGGGACTTGCCGGAGGGATCGTCGCGGGCGCCTCGCATCTGTTGCGTCTTCCCGGCGGCATCTTCTTCGTATCGGGCCGGGGATTTGCGCGATGGATTGAGAACGTGGAGTCCGGCTCCGCCGTGGAGAAGGCGCTCTACCGGCTCATGCAGTTGCCGGGGGGCGGGATTCTCTTCCGCCGCCCGCCGCGTGAAGCCGTGCCCGCGCTGACTGTTTTGCAGCAAACCGACAAAGCCGCGGCGCTTTATTCCCTGCGCGCGCTCGAAGAGGAGAATGCTCTCGACTTCGATGCCGCGGAGCGCGACTGGAAGACCTGGGCCGAACAGGCCAGCGATCCGGTAGCCGCGCACCTCGATCTCGCGGATTTCTACGAGCGCCGGCTGAAGCCGCAGGAGGAACTGGCGGCGCTCGAATTCGTGGGCAACGCTCCGGCAAGCGCGCAGGAGCGATGGACCGCGCCCCAATCCCAGCGCTCCTGGCTGGCATGGGAGCGCGCGCTCAAGGTTGCCGTCGAGTTCAATCTGCCGCGCGCGAGGGTCGGCGAGATTTATGCCGGCTTCGTGGCGCGCTATCCGCTGGAGCAGGCGCTTTACTCCCGGCAGCTTGCGTTTCTTCTCGACGGCGGGGATTTTTCCGCTGCCACCGATCTCATCGCGCGCTACCGTTCCGCATTTCCCGGCGATCACGTCTTTCCCGTCGAGGCCGAGGCCGATCTGGCGGCACGGCGCGGCTCGGCCGAGGACGGGCTCGCCGTTTACGAGCGCAGCTTCGAGCCGCTGTGGCCGCAGCCACTGGTCGCGAGCTACTACGCGCTGCTTCTCAAGAGCGGAGCGCAAAGGCATCTGGCCGACGCGTGGCGCGCCAAGCTTGCGGCCGATCCCGCCGACCTGAAGGACGCAGCCCGGCTTTTCTATCTCTACAAGCAACAGGGACAGGTCGACTCGGCGAAGGCCGTCCTCGCCTCCTACCGCGAAAAGAAAGATGCGGCAGGCGCGGCGTGGAGCGCCGAAGAGCTCGATGTCTTCGCGCGTCTCTACGCATCGGTTCAGGATGTCCCCGAAGCCGCGCGCTACAACTACGCATTGGCGACCGACCGCGGCACGCCGGGCGCGGAGGAAGAAGGCCTGGTTGGGCTGGCACGCATCCTGCTCGAGAATCCCGATCAACCCTTGCGCGTGGGCGCCGGCAACCTGGCTCTCTATCGCAACATCGCCACCATGGACCGCGGCCCCGGCTATCTCAATGGCATTCTCTCGCTGTTGCTCAATACGCAGGAACCCCGGGACGAG
This sequence comes from Acidobacteriaceae bacterium, assembly GCA_003165005.1. Classification (GTDB taxonomy): domain Bacteria; phylum Acidobacteriota; class Terriglobia; order Terriglobales; family Acidobacteriaceae; genus Telmatobacter. Next base: position 16,289 of record PLSB01000189.1, read on the forward strand.
TACGCAACGGAGGATCGGCGCGCCGCCGAGTACTTTCACCGCGCCAAGGCTGCGGAACTGCTGGCCGAAATCGACAGCCGCTTCCCCGGCGATGGCTCCCGGCCGGAGCTCCACGCCGGCTTGATGCAGGCCTACGCGGCGTATGGCGATGACAACGCCGTGATTCGCGAAGGAATGGCGATCCTCGCCGGTTTTCCGAACTTCACGGGCCGTGTGGAGGTGGCGATGCAGCTTGCCGACACCTACGCGCGCACGAATCAAACAGAAAAGGAATTTGCGCTCTACCAGGGGCTGCTGAAGGAGCTTGCGGCTCGCGCGGACGGCGTGCCGCTGGGCGACAGCAGCACGGCATACGGCAAGCCGGTGGAAGGGGAGCAGCCTCCGTCTCCTCCAGCGCAATCCGGCGAAAGCGACAGCACAGCCGCAGCGGCCAACACGAGCCCAGGCGCGCGCTCCCGCGAGTATGCTGAAGTTCTCAATCGCTATCTCGCGCGGCTGGTGTCGCTCAACCGGTTGCCCGAGGCGCTCAACGTGCTTCGCGGCGAGCTCGACGGCAACCCGCAGGATCCGGGGCTCTACCAGCGGCTGGCAGATTTTCTTGACCAGAACCAGCTCAACGCGCATGAGGAAGAGGTTTACCAGCGGGCCATCGATCAGTTCCAGGGCGAGGAGTGGTACACGAAGCTGGCGCGCTTCTATCTCCGCCAGCGCCGCAACGCCGACTACCGCGCCCTGATGCAGAAGGTGACGGGCATCTTCTCGGGAACGGAGCTTGAGGAGTTTCTCCAGCGGGCGCCCGCGCCCAACCGCAGCCTGGCGCTCGAAGTGAATCTCTACGCGCACCAGCGCTTCCCGCACGATTTGCGTTTCGTCCAGAACCTGCTCAGCGAGTACCGGCGTACCCGCCAGGATGCGAAGCTCGAGCAGCTTTTGTGGGAGCACTGGTCCGAGTCGCCCGCGTTGCGCGATCAGCTCTTCGAACTGCTCAGCCGCACCGGCCGTCTCGACGCCGAGATCGAAACCTTGCGGCAGCAGGCCCCCGAGATCGACAAGGCCGACTGGAGCGGACTGGTTGCGCGCGATCCCGCGGCCGAGCGACTTTGGATGGAAGCGTGTCTGTGGCAGTCGCACTTTGAGCAGGGCGCAGGTGCAGCCGATGTGTTGGCCGCGGCCTATCCGGCCGACGACGATCTCGACAGCCGCGCCGCTTCGCTCTTTCGTTCGCTCGCGTACTTTCATCCCGAAGACACCGGCAAAGCGGTAGCCATCGACGAGCGCCTTCTCGAGTTCCGGCCCGGAGATCTCGACCTCATGGCGCGGATCGGCGATACCTACGCGGATCGCGGGCGGTTTTCGGAGGCTGAGCCCTATTGGGTGCGCATGGCCGAGGTTCATCCCGGCGAAAGCGACGGCTATCTGCAGTCCGCCACGGTCTTCTGGGATTACTACGACCTGGCAGATGCGCAGGCGCAGCTCGCCAAGGCGCGGGAACGGCTGGGCAAGCCCACTCTCTTCGGCTATCAGTCAGGCGCGATCGCGGAGAGCCGCGGCGACATGGCGGAGGCCGTGCGCGAGTATGTCGCGAGCGCGGTAGGCGAGTCCGAATCCAGCGAGAGCCGCGCTCGCTTGTTGGCTCTGGCGCTTCGGCAGGAGTTGCGCGCGACGATCGATGCAGGCACGTCCAGCTTGCTCAGCGGTTCCGCGCCGTCGCCGGCGGCCATCCAGTTGCGCGCCGCGGTCCTCGATGCGGAACATCGCCGCGACGACCTGGCAAACGAACTCCTCGAGCTCGTCGGCCGGACCACTTCATCCGACGTGCTGGACGCGGTCTCCGCAGCCGCGCAAGGCGATGCGCTCTTGAGTGTCCAGGAAGCCGCACTGCGCCGCCAAATTGCGCTCACCACCGATCCGGTCCACAAACTCCAGCTACGCTATCAGCTTGTCGACTTTTACCAGTCGCACAACAATGCGGCAGCCGCGGCGGCGGAAGTCGATTCCATCTTTCGCGAACACGGCAGGATTCTGGGCGTGGTGCGATCGACCGTGGATTACGACTGGGCGCACGACCGCAAAGCGCAAGCCGTGGATGTGCTGCTCGATTCCGCGCAAGCGTCTTACCCTGAGCTGAAGAGCCAGTTCCAGTTCGAAGCGGCGCGCAAGCTTACCGGCCTGGGCCAATATCCGCGCTCGCGGACACTGCTCGAAGGCTTGTTGGCCGGGAATCCTCTCGATGCCGGCGCCGAAGCGGCCATGGCCGATAATTATGCGCGTTCCAACGATCAGGCAGGCCTCGAGGCTTTCTATCAAGCGCGGCTGGCCATTGTCCAAAAGGCTCCGCTCGATGGCAATGAGAAGCAGCAGCGCATCGCGCAACTGCGGCGGGGAATGATTTCCGCGGCCACGATGCTGGGAAACACCAACCAAGCCATCGATCAATATATAGAGCTGATCAACGCGTTTCCTGACGACGCGTCGCTTGCGCAGGAGGCAGCGTTGTACGCAGTGGAACACGGCGCGCGCGACCGCCTCTTCGGCTTCTACCAGAAGACCATCGCGGATTCGCCCCGCGATCCGCGCTGGAGCCTGGTGCTGGCTCGCCTGGCCACCGCGGCGGCAAATTTTCCCCTGGCCATCGACGCCTACGCGAAGACCATTCTGCTACGTCCGGAGCGGCAGGATCTGTACGTTGCGCGCGCCGACCTCGAGATGCGTTTGCAGCGCTTTGACGATGCCGCCTCCGATTACCAGAAGCTGTACACGCTCAGCTATCGCGACCCGCAGTGGATGGAGAAGCTCGCCGGGCTGCGCGCGCGACAAGGCCGCGCCGCCGACGCTGTGAAGGCCCTCGATACGGCATGGATCGCCGGCAGCCCTCCCAGGGCCGCGAATTCTTTCCGGGTGGCCGCGCAACTGGAGAGCTGGGGACTGCTCGATGAGGCGCGCAGCTATGCCGAGAAGGGCATCGAGCAGGAAGGCGCGGATCTGCTCGTCGATTCGGACGGCCAGAGCGGAGCGGCGACCTACGCGCGCATCCTTGCACGGCAGCGCCAGGCCGCGGCCGCATTCGTGCGGCTGGCGAGCGCGCGCAACCAGGCCGGCAACCTGCCGCTTTTGGCTCTCGCCGAGCAGGTGGAGCAACAAGGGCTCGGTGCAGTGACCAATGAGGAGTGGCGCCGGCAACGCGAGCTCGAGCGCAAGAGGAGGGCTGGCGACGGATTCGCAGCGGCGATGCTCGCCATTGGCAATGCCGCGGGTGAGTTCTACACGCCGGAAGAGAAGGACCAGTTTGCCGCGTGGCTCAAGAACACCTGCGCTTCGGCGGGCAGCGCGGAGGCGATCGCGTTTTGCCTTCCCACGGCAGACGCAGCGGGACTCGCGGAATTAACCGCCGACTTGCGCTGGCGCCTGGTCGAGGGGAGCGAGCAAGATCGATCCGCGCAACTCGAGAGTTGGATGCAGTTGGAGGAACAACGCGGGCAAACGGAAGAGGCGGCCGCGAGGCTGGAGAAGCTGGCTCCGGATCTGCCGCCGAAGGAGAAGCCGGCGATTTGGCGGCAGAGCGCGGATCTCTACCGCAAATCGGGCGACGCCGCCGCGGAGCTGCGCGTCCTCGGGCGTCTGGCGGAGACAACGGCGCTCGAAGGCACGATGCAGCGACGGTTCTATCAGCTTCTTCTGGCCCGCGATCCTGGGCAGTTGATCGCTCTCGCACGATCGCAGGACTCCGCCACGCAGTTTGTTGTGCGGCATGGAAGCCGTACGCAGGCCGTGTCTGCGGTCGCCGCCCGCTCCTCGTCGCGAGCGCCGGTATGGAGCAGCGCCTACACGGCGCTCGCCGGGCTCTACCAGGGCGACTTCGATCCCGAGATCGGCCAGGCATTCTCGACTGCCCTGGGCGCGGACGAAACCATCGGCGATCGCATAGCGCATCCCGCGGATCGCAACCAGCAGATCGCCGGCGAAACCTGGTTCTACTATGGCTCGCGCTATGGCGAGTTTCTCGACGCGGCCAACGATCCTCGCGCGGAAGATTTCTTGCCTTCCCAGCTCGAAAACACGCCGCAAAGCCCGCAAGCCTACGTGGAGCTCGCCGATTACTCCGAACAGAAGGGCAGGGCAGACGCCGCGCTCAGCGATGACGAACACTCCCTGGAATTAAAGGCCGGCCAGCCCGCCGTGCTTGATCGCATCGCGACGATCGAATGGAAACAGGGCCGCCAGTCCGATGCGCTCTCGGCCTGGAGCGAGGCCGTGAAGCTCCTGGCCGCGGAGATCGATGCCCGGCCCGTTCCCGAGACCTTCTGGGGCGATTTCTCGCGGGTCGTGAACAACGTAAGCGCGCATGGCCAGTACGGCACCATTCGCCCGCAGGTGGATGACCTGCTGCGCGTCTACATCGCGCGCAACGGAGACTATCGCTCGCAGCCGCTGATCGAAGCCGCATATCATGCCAATGGCGACTCCGCCGACTGGCTCATCTCCATCACCAACGGCGCAAGCGATCAGGAGGGGTTGCTCGAATCCCTCATCCGCAGCAGTTGGCCTTCGGGCACTGGCTGGATCCGGAGCGAGCAGATCGGCACGCTCCTTGCCCGCGTCGTCGAACTCGAGGAAAAGAAGGCCGAAGAGAATCCGGACCAGAATCAGTGGGGCCTCAACGAAGCGCGGCGGCGCCTGGTGACGGCGCTCGTGGAGGAGAAGCAGTTTGCCCAGGCGCGCGATCTGCTGGCGCGGGTTCCCACGCCGATGCGCTTGTCGGAGGATTGGCTGCCGGCAGTGCTGGCCGTGGCCGAAGCAGATGGAACCCTCAATCAACTTCTCGGCGATTGGCAAAAACCGGGAAGCCAGGCGCCAGCCCTCAGCGACTTGCAGAGTGCAGCTGCACGTCTCGACGAAGCCGGCAAGCGCAGTGTGATGCGTTTTGTGTACGAGCGCTCGCTGGTGATGCGCGATTTTTCCGCGCCGAATTTTCTCGGCTTGGCTGCGATCGAACTCGATGAGGGCAATGCGAACGGTGCTCTGGAACTTCTGAAACGCATGACGCTGGTGAGCGGTAATGTGGACGCGGATACGGACGCGGCCGCGCATCTGCTGGAGGATCGCAAGAAGCCGGCCGAAGCCATCCCCTTCCTGCGGTCGCTCGTCGAAGCCGCTCCATGGAACGCCGGCTATCGGGTGAGGCTGGGTGCGGCTCTGCTCGCCGTCAACAGCGCGGATCGAGAATCGATGGGTCTGCTCCAAGTCGCAGCGGTCGATCCAAAAGCGTTGTATGCCGATCGCATCGCCGCGGCACGCGTTCTCAAGGGCCATGGTGCAGCGGTGAGCAGCAGCGGCGAACTTCAACTCATTGCCGGGAACGGCTGCCCCAGCGCTGTGGATGCAGCCAAGCCGTTCTTTGTCGCCGCGCGCGCCGCCGCTGCCTCATGTGCATTCGACGCAAAGACCCGCGAGCGCCTGCTGGGTGAGGCTTTGGCCATCGCACCGTCGGACGCAGCGGTTCGACTCGACTTCATCTGGGCTGCATTCGCCGCGGGCATGGATTCGCGCGCGCTGGTCGCCGCTCGGCCGTTGTTGCAGTCGTGGAACGGCTACGGTGAGCCGCAAGATTCGACGTTCGATTCCGATTCGCCACCCTCGGAGGGTCAGGAGGCCGGACAGCGGCAGACGTTCTCCATCGCGGCGATGAAGCCCAGCGACGCCGCCCGGTTCTTCCGGCTCGCAGTTCGCGCGGAAGAGCGGCGTCACGATTTCGAACAGAGTTCGGCAGTCGTTCAATCCGCCCTGAACGAACTGCACGATCCCTCTCTGCGCAAGCCGTTCGAACTCGAACAAAAGCGTCTCGCGGATGAAATCGCGCGCGAGGCGCAAAACGACCAGCGCGTGCCCAACGCCCATGCGGAATTGGTTCAGGACCGGCTGGTGCGCACCAGGCTCGTCCCCGCAAGGCCGTTTCTGCCGCTGGAGATTTCAGGCAAGGAGGAGCAACCATGAAGCGCATCCTCTGGAGCGCGATTTCGGTTCTGGCGTTCGGCGCTGCCGCCTTCTGGGCCGTGGGCCAGATGGAGCAATCGCAAACGCAGCAGTTGCCGTCGCTCATGCCCACGGGCGCACTGCTCTCTATCGAAGCCAGGGATTTCTCCTCTCTGCTCAAGGACTGGAACAACTCTGCCGAGAAGCGCGCATGGGTCGACGGAGACGATTACCAGGAGTTCAGCCGCTCGCGTTTGCTGGAACGCCTGTCGCAGGCTCAGGATGAGTTCTCCGCTGCTGCCGGAATCCGCACCGACGATTCTCTATTGAACGCGATGGCTGGCAAGCAAAGCTGTCTCGCGATTTACGACATTGGCAATCTCGAGTTCCTCTACGTGACACGCATGAGCCAGCACGACGCGGAGAATACGCCGCTCTGGCAACTTCGCGCAAAGTTCGAGCAGCGCAGCGAAGGCGCGGCGCAGTTCTACGTTCGCCAGGATCCGCAATCGGGGCGCGTCGCGGCATTCGCAGCCGCCAACGGCTGGATGATTCTCGGCACCAGGGAGGATCTTGTTGCCGGCGTTCTCGATCGCCTGCAGTCCGCGACCGGGCGCAGCCTCGCCGACGAGGCATGGTATGCCGACAGCGTGAAGCAGGCCACCGGCGCGCCGGGCGATCTGCGCATGGTGCTCAACCTAGGCAAGCTGGTTCCGTCGCCTTACTTCCGCAGCTACTGGGTCCAGCGGAACATCGCGGAGATGAAGCAGTATGCATCGGCGGTGAGCGATCTTTATCGATCTTCCGAGAGCTACCTTGAGGAACGGGTGCTGCTTCGCAAGCCGGAGGCAGCTGCGCCGCCTTCAGGAGACGTGGGGGCTCTTGCTTCGCTGGCTCCCGCCGATGCCGAATTCTACTCCGCACAGTTGATCTCCGATCCGGAGACCGTGCTGAGTGCGCTCCGCGACGCGCTTCTTGAGGTCAAGCCTGCGGCCGTTGAATTATCGTGGAGTGCACCGTCTCCCCAGCCCGAAACCCAGGCGGGAAGCGCGACCATGCTCGAGGAGCGAATCGACCAGGCGCCCGTGGTTGTCAGGCAGGCCGATCCGTTCGAGTCCCTGCGTACTCTGCTTCGTTCGGCCCAGCCGGCGCAGATGCTCCAGGTTGGCTCGGCCATCGCGCCTGGCAAGAGCGGCTTCGTGCGGATTCAAATGGGCATGGTCGTCGTAGCCGGTCAACCTTGGGATGCGCCGGCAGTGCAGCGGGCCGTCTCGTCGGCTTTGCAGCCAGGACTGACTGCGGGCCAGATGGGCCTGGGATGGATTGAACGCAGCGGGAAATCTGGCGAGTATTCTGCTCTGGATGGCCGCGTGCCGCTCTATCTTGCCGTCCGGGGAGATCGGCTCTACTTCACAAACACGAAAGACCTTCTCGAACAAATGCTCGGACTTGAGCAAGCCACGCCGGCCGCTGAGCAGGGCGAGGTCACATTCACGGCCGTCTTTCGCCACAGCAAAGGCGAGCAACAGAGTTTCCAGGCGCTGTTCAGCCGTCTTGACAGGGCCGGAAATACGCCGGGCTCCCAGGCCGAAGGCCAGACGCCGCCGTTCTTCTCAGGCAATCTCGATAGCCTCAACCGGATGTTTCGAGATGTGGATCGCGAAACGGTGAGCGAGCGCGACGAAGGGGCGAAGGTCCTAGAAACCGTATCGTACGATTGGAGCCAATAAGGCATTTTCCGGATGGCTGTAGAGTCGCCCAAAGGAAGGCAGTGGCATTTTCTTCCACCCCACAGACTAAGACCTGTCTGTGGGGACCCCGGTTGAGGAAAATGCCCACAGTCGTTCCAGACGGTACTCTATACCAATCCGGAAAGATGAATATCAATCTTGCACCGGCGAAAGTGTGGCGCGGGTGACAAAGGGGTTTGGGTCAAGGTCGAGATGCGGCAGGGGCTAAAGCCCACGTTCCTCTTGCGGCCTTTGCGGCACGACTGAAGTCGTGCCCTGTTACAAAACAGCAGCGCATCGCTTGTTTCAGCGGATGAGCCGGTGCAAGATTGATATTCATCTCCGGAAAATGCGATAGCTCGAGCGATTGCGCCACTACGTTTCGGCTGGATTGCCGCATCAATCCAGCCTGGTTAGATACGCGTTGCCCTCCACCGGCTGAATGTGCTGTGCAATATACGCGGCCATGGCGCGGTCGTCGCCCTCGGGGCGGATGCGCACCCAGTAGCTTTTCTCGCCGGGAAACTCGATCACGTTCGAGCCGGGATACTGTTTGAGCAAGTGCTCTTTGAGCCGCAGGGCGTCGCGTTCCTTATGGAAGGCTCCAATCTGCACGCACCAGTGACCGCCGGTATTGATGGGCTTGGGCGTCTGGTATACATCCATGCGCACTTGCGCCAAGCCGGTCTGGTACAAACCGACCGCCTTGGCCGAGGCCATCGTCAGGTCGATCATGCGGTCGCCCACAAACGGGCCGCGATCGTTAATGCGCATGGCGCTGGACTGGCCGGTCTTCAAATTGGTGACCACAATCAGCGAACCCATTGGCAGGGTGCGCTGCGCCGCGGTCAATGCGTTGTTGTCGAAGACCTGTCCGTTGGCCGCGCGGCGGCCTTTGTACGGAGCGGAATACCACGTGGCGTAGCCGATCTCGCTGAGGATGGGCTGGTGCGCGGCCACGAAGGCGAGATCGTCTTCGCTCACTCCACCCGGCGGCACCGGCGTCATGGCAATCTTCGCGGCCGGAGGAACCGAGCCCGGCGCGGAAGTAGTTGCGGGCGGCCGGGCCTGGGGCGGCAATGCCTGCGGCGCAGTCCGCGACGCGTTTTCGCGATGACTGCAACCGGCTAATACCAGGAGCGTCGGCGCCAGCACAACCGCCAGCGCGGCCCATCGGGCGGGGCCGCGGAGTCTGATCCATCGGGGCAGGGGAAGCTTCAACTGCGCGGTTCTCCGGAGGTGTTTGGAGGGCTAGCTTCCGTCGGGTTGCCGCTGGGCGCGGCAGGCGCATTGCTCTGCCGTTCAAACCGGTCGGCCAGGTTGCGCAAGGTGTCGGCGGCGGTGCGCAGGCCCTGGATCGACTCGCGCCGCACCTGCGGAATCACCGCGTCATTCACATACGTGATGGCGTGGCGCAGTTCCATCTGGATTAATTCGATCGCCTCATCAAGGCGCTTGCCGATGCTGGGCTCGCCCCAGTTGGGAGTGTTGTTTGTGCTCATGAATGGCCTCTTCGCTGGTAGCTTGAAACTGGGTACCATTTAAACGTCGCTCGAAAGCTTGGACCGAGTCAATGCCCCGGCTTAGGCGGAGGACCGTAAAGATTACTATTGACGCGGCCAGGACCATTCCGCATCATTGCCTAGAGCACACTCCAATTACCCGCCGCGTGAGGGAAAGTCGAGAGGTTCCGGATTGCAGTGAAGGATCGTGCGGTCTACCTGGTAAGAAACGGCGGAGCTAGCGGCGCTAGCGGAGTTAGCGGCGCTAGGCCGGCGCTAGGCTTCGGACTGCTTTTGCTGAGTGCGGCGCTCGGCGTTGGCGCAGGCAGCTCCGCGGCCGGGCAAGTTGCGTCTGGGGCCGCGCCTGCACAGGTTCCCTCCGCCTCGCCAACGCCGCCCGCGGCTCCGGCTCCGGCAGCGAAGAAACCCGCCAAACCGGCCAAGCCGCCCGACCCGTGCGAAGTGAGGAACTCCGGCGCATCCATGATCGCTACCGGCGGCTTGCGCGCCGTCTCCGTGCTCGGCATGGGCGAAACCGAGCGCACGGCCGGCGCTTCCGCCGTGGAGTCCAAGGTTTGCAGTCATTTCGTCGCCATCAACTGGTACGACCGCTTTGTCACCGGCCCCGACGTGATGCGCTTCTCGCCCGAGCAAAAGCTGCGCCTGGCGATGAACAACCTGATCAACCCCTTCAACCTGGGCACGATCGTGGGCGAGGCCGGCTTCTCCATCGCTATCAACTCGCACTCGCCCTACGGTCCGGGCTTCGCGGGCTGGGGCAAGCTGACTGGCACCAACTTCACGCAGGACATGACCGACCAGTTCTTCGGCACCTTCCTCATTCCCGCCGTCACCCACACCGATCCGCACTATCATCGCCGGCCCGACTTGAGCATTCCGCGCCGCATTCTGCACTGCATCACCCAGACCTACTGGCAGAGCGACGATAACGGCGGCAATGCGCTCAACTACTCCCAGATCGTCGCTCCCACGATCGACATCTCGATCTCGAATCTCTACGTGCCCGGCCTGCAGACGCACTTCTCCGCCGATGCCGAGCGCTACGGCGTGGGTCTGGCCACGGCGCCGATCGACAACTTCATCACCGAGTTCGTGCCCTCGATCGCCAGCCGCATCCACACGAACGTGGTGTTTATGCAGCGCGTGATTAATCATGTGGCCGTGAATCCGCCGTAATCGCGCGCGTCGCGGGTCAGCGAGTTGGCGAGTTCGCGTCGCTCAGGCGACGTCGCGGGTTCGCGAGTTAGCGGGTTCGCGGGGCAAGGAACTCGCAAGGAAGCTGTGGGCTGTGCTCCACAGTTTCACAGTTTCTGTGTGACCGAGCGGTTTTGTCTCCAGGTGACTGATTCCAAATTGGTTCCACGCCACACAGTTTCACAGCCCATTTTTTGCGCTTTTTATAGGGGCGTGGGCGGCGGAGCCGCCAGGGATCGGGGGTCAGGGATCAGGAAAGCTCGGGACCGGGGGGGGAGGGGGGGTGGCTGCGTTGCGGCCAGCTTCCAGTTCCTGGTTGTTTGCAATAGGGGGGGAGGGGGGTGGCTGCATTGCGGCCAGCTTCCAGCTCCTGGCTTTCAGCAACAGGGGGGGAGGGGGGTGGCTGCGGCCAGCTTCCAGCTCCTGGCTGTTTGCAATAGGGGGGGAGGGGGTGGGGTAACTGATCCGTTATCCCTGACCCCTAATCCCTGTTCTCTGGATTCATTGTGCGCCGGAACGGGGAAATTATCGGCAAAGGGCGAGGAGAAAATTTGAGGGGTGGGCGGGTTTCAGGTTTTCTTACGCCCGCTCAAGCGGGCTAGCTATGCTGACCTGCTCTCTCTCTCCCCAAGGCTCACGCCTGGGGCCACCGTCTTCTGCCCGCTACGCGGGGTTCGTGGTCTCCCACCCTTTCCACGGTGAGGCTGTGGAAAGGATGGGGCACCCTCAATTCAACGGTGGGTCAAGGGTGGGGCACCCGGCACTGACAGTCTGCTGTTGGGCCGAAGACTATTTCTTCGGCCCATCCTGATCAGCGTGTTTATACTCCCACTCCGAAAATCCCGTACGGATCTTCTGTCGCCGGACGGCAGCTTGGACTAAATCGGAACTTGGTTCGGTATCAATCGTAAAGAAACTCTTCACCCATGCCTGCTCGTCCTGACGCACGTCCTCCTCATCCATGTAAACAGTCTGGTGGCTTGGTTGAGTAATCGGAAATCGACCCTGAGGATTACCGTCGAGCGTGAGTCTCCCACCCGTTTCCCTCTGTGCCAAGATGAGTGAGA
>PLSB01000254.1 GCA_003165005.1 Acidobacteriaceae bacterium
GCACACCGCTGAACGGAGTCCTCGATCTAAGCTGGGCCGATCAACTCGGCATCCCCCGTCTCTGTTGACCTCAACTCCTTGAACCGCCGGATGCGGACCCGCATGTCCGGTGGTGTGGGAGGGGAGAGGCCGTCAGGCCTCCCCCTATCCCGATCACGAACGACGAAGCCGCGCTTCGCAAGCGGGCTGTGTGAAACTTCCCCACCGCCATCTCCGGCCTCGGCGAATAATTTGTACCGCCGGTCTCCTGACCGGCTGTACTGAGGGCCTCCCGGCCCTCAGTCGCCCCGCCAGACCTCGAATCCTGGGTAATCGCGCATTTGTGAGAGATGCGGGCCAGCACCGCTGTCTCTTTCTATCTTCCGCCGCGAGCTTCGCTTCGAATCGGCGTGATCTTGTCGGCGATTCTCCATCTCTTCTCGCGATTCCGCCGCTGCATCGCTTTCCCGCCGGCCTCCTAACGCGACGATGCCGCCCGAAGGCGGCATCGCATAAAACCAAGCTTAGGGGCAGCGTATTAGACGCCGACACCGAATTCGCTGGCTTCCTGCTCGCCGGCGTTCGAATAGAAATCGTACGGAGTGCGCTTCTTGAAGCGGTAGCGGCTGCGCATCTCTGCGCCCACGAAAATGCCCAGCGCGGCAACTGCCATGCCGACGGAGAACCAGGTGATCACGCGCAAGGCAGTGAATCCCGGCTTTTCCTGCGCGGGAGTTTCATCTACGAGCTTGAGGGCGTCAACTTGCGTGCACATCGCGAACTGCCTCCTACGCATACATGATAGCGCAAAATGCATCTGGCTGGCTGGCGAAGTGGGTGCGGAAAACGCGGGCGGTATTTACTTAATGGTGTCGATTCGGGTTAGCCATGAGGCTTTTTCGGCCTCGGGAAGAAAACTGGCGCGGATGGAATTGGCGGCCAGGCGGCGCAACTCCTCCCGCGTAAACCCTTGCTCAGTATGCGCGAGGAGGAACTCGTTGGCGAGATCGGAGCCGAAGAGAGCGGGATCGTCGGAGTTGAGCGTAACCAGCAGGCCCCGGTCGAAGTACCGGCGCAGCGGGTGAGCGGCGAAGGAGGGGCAGACGCCGGTGCGGACGTTGGAGGTGGGGTTCAGTTCCAGCCCTGTGCCCCGCGCTTTCAGCTCCTCGAGCAGTTTGTCGTCCCGGATGGCGGTAACCGCGTGGCCCAGGCGTTCGGAGCCGATGGCGAGCGCCTCCCAGATAGCCTCGGGACCGGTGGTTTCGCCGGCGTGATTGGTCAGCCGCAGGCCGGCGTCGCGGGCCTGGGCATAGAGAGTGCGGAAGGGTTCGGAGCCGGTGTGGCGCTCGTCGCCGCCCAGGCCGATGCCGACGATGGAGGGGTAGTACGGCCGCAGTTCGGCGGCTTTTCTGAAGACCCGCTCGGCCTCTTCGACGGTGAAGTGCCGAACCGCGTCGAAGATCCAGTAGAGCGAGAGGTTCAGCTCCCGGGCGGCGCGCTCGCGGGCGCGTTCCAGGGCGGCGAAGATGGGTTCGAAGGCGCGCGGATCGAAGTTCCGCCACATGTAGATGACCCCGACGGAGATGAAGACCTCGGCGTGGACGATGCCCTGGGCGTGCAACTGCTGCATCATGCGCCACGCGATCAATTCGTAATCTTCCGGCTCTTTCAGCCGTCGCGTGACGGCCTTGAAGGACTCGATGAATTCGCTGAAGTCGGAGAACCGGTAAAGCCGCTCGGCCTCGTGGAGCGTCAAGGGGAATTTGTCGTTGCGGGCGCTGAGCTCGACCAGCGTGGCGGGCTCAATGGTGCCTTCGAGGTGCAGATGCAGCTCAGCCTTGGGCAGCCGGCGGATGAAGGACTGGATCGAGGTCACAGAAATAGTTTAGCGGCGTCAGCGGGGTTGGGGGAATTGGGGACAGCTACGGACTCAGGGCAATCGCACTTGGAATTTGCCTGTGGGATGGAGGGCGCGAACCTTAAATTCTCTGGAAAGGTTCGTTGTTTTGAAAGGGCACGGCTTTAGCCGTGCCGATTGCGAGGCAAATTTTGCCGGCTTTAGCCGCCGAGGGATGTATTGAATCTTTTCAAACCATCCCTCCGGGGCTAAAGCCCGAGAGATTTCTGGCTGTTTGTGGCCCGGCTGAAGCCGTGCCCTTTCAAAACATTTCAATAATCCAAATGCGATTGCCCTGGCTATGGACTCTTGATGGTTGTGGCGTGGTTGTTGACGAACGTGACCATCCATTGCTTGCCGGCCTGATCGTAGGTCACGGTGCGGTTGCCCTCCGAGGAGCCCTCCGATTGCGTCTTCTGGCCGATCGCCATGCGCGTCTCAAGCTCGCTCATGCCGGGAATCACCTGGTGCGCGTCAATGGCGGCCCAGACACCCTTCGGCCAGTTGTCGTAGATGGTGTGGGGATCGTCGTAAAAAAAGAGGATGTCGCTGAAGTAGGCTTCCTGCGGGCCGTCGATGACGCCGATGGCGGTGGCGTAGAGGCTTGCGCTGCCCGGCATCGTGAAAACCGCAAAGACCTGGCGCGTGCCGTGCGAGATTCCGTCGTCGACCTGTGCGGGCGCGGCGGCCTTGATCGCTTTTTTGATGTCGAGCCGCTGCGCCGATGGAATGACGCCCAGGGATTTCGCGAAGACGATGCGGCCGCCATCATAGGGAAAGTAGGGCATCGTGTACCCGTTCTTCATCCACACGGTCGTGTTCTGCAATTTCAGAACGTCGTCGAAGGAAGTCGGAAACATCGCGCGGACTTCGGCGACGTCGTCGGGCGTGAGCTTCTGCTCGGAGCTCGTTTGGTTGGCAACTCCGGGATTGCGGCGATGCTCGAAGACGACGAGCAGATAGATGCCGCCGATGGCCAGCGTGATCAGCGTGACGATGAGGGATTTTTGCCAATTCTTCACGGAAACTCCGTCGGCGCGTCTACCGGGGCCGGGCAAATTCGGAGCGGTGACGGCTATAGAGGAAGTATATAAACAAGCCGATAACGAGCCAGATGATGAAGCGGTACCAGGTAATGATGGGCAGTCCGGCCATCAGCAGAAAACAGAAGACGACGCTCAGTGCGGGAATGACGGGACCGCCGGGAACCACGAAACCGCGACGGCGCTCCGGCTCACGATAGCGCAGCACGATGACGCCGATGGAGACGAGCACGAATGCGAAGAGGGTGCCGATGTTCGAGAGGTCGGCGAGAGTGCCGATGTCGAAGAGGCCCGAAGGAATGGCAACCAGGATGCCCGCGACGCACGTGGAAAAGGCCGGCGTGCGGAAAAGGGGATGGACATTCGAAAAGACCTTGGGCAACAGGCCGTCGCGGGACATGGAAAACCAGACGCGCGATTGGCCGATCTGGTAAACGAGGATCGACGAGATCATGCCCATCAGCGCGCCCAGCAGGACGATGAGGCGAATCCAGTAGAGAGAATGGCCGCCGGGCAGCAGAGAGAGTTTCTTGAGCGCGTTGACCACAGGCGCGGCGTCGCCGACCATGGATCGCCACGGAACTAATCCCGTTAAACAAACGGCGACGGCAACGTAGAGCACGGTGCAGACCACAAGCGTGGCGATGATGCCGATGGGCAGATCGCGCTGCGGGTTGCGGCACTCTTCGGCCGCGGTGGAGACGGAATCGAAGCCGATGTAGGTGAAAAAAATGATCGACCCGCCCGTTAGCACGCCCGACCAGCCGTTGGGCATGAAGGGATGCCAGTTGGCGGGATGAATGAAGCCGATGACGGCGAAGATGAAGATGAGGATGGCGATCAGCTTGAATCCCACCATCATGTTGTTGGTCGAAGCCGACTCGCGAATGCCGCGCACGAGGATCACCGTGATGAACATGACAATGAGGAAGGCGGGAATGTTAAAGCCGAAGTGCCAGCCGGATTTGTAGAGGGTGTTGCCGGCCAGATCCTGCAGGCCGCTGGGAAGATAGGCGGGCGAAATCCATCGCGCGCTGGGATGCAGGCCGAACCAGTCGAGCAGATCGACGACGTGCGCCGCAAAGCCGACGCTGACGCTCATGTTGGAGCCGGCGTATTCCAGAATCAAATCCCAGCCGATGATCCAGGCAATAAGCTCGCCCAACGTGGCGTAGGTGTAAGTGTAAGCCGAGCCGGCAATCGGAATCATCGAAGCGAGCTCGGCGTAGCAGAGCCCCGTGAGCGCGCACACAAAGGCCACCAGGATCATCGAAATCGCAATGGCCGGACCTGCGCCGGGACGGCCGGCAAGCGCGGTATGCGTGATGATGTAGCTCGCCAGCGGCGTGTTCACCATGCTGGAGGTGTCAAACTGCTCGCCGGAGATGGCCGTGCCGATGACGGTGAAGATGCCCGAGCCGATGACGGCGCCGATGCCGAGCGCGGTAAGCGACCACGGCCCCAGGGTTTTCCTCAGGGCGTGCGCCGGTTCTTCCGAGTCCCGGATGAGCTTGTCGATCGATTTGCGGGCGAGCAGTTGACTGGGCAGTGCTGGGCCTCCGGAAACAGTTGTCAGTGGTCAGTGATCAGTGGTCAGCGGGCAATGCAACCAACAGTCTGCAAAGCCTGATGCTCAAGCAAAGAAGCGTGCAGCAGCAGGATCGAACTGATCACTGGCCACTGGCCACTGACCACTCGCTTCCTACCGTTTGCTCTGGCCGCGGACCATCTTCTTCACTTTCTTCTTCAGCGCGCCGCGCGGGGTAGTGCGCTTGGCCTTGGGCGCGGCCTTTTTGCGCGCCGTCCGCTTGACTTTTTTGCGTTCCGCCTTATCGGCGATCTTCTTGGTGTCTGCCACCGTAAACCTCTTTCCGTTGTGTGGATTCCGCCGTCCCGTCGGGATAGCGAGTGCACCTTCGATGTTAACAGGGGAAGGGTTGCGCGAAAAAGCACCGTTCCGCCCAGTCGCAGGGTCGTTGCATCAACGAGCGATTGCGTCCGCCTTTCTGGAGGGAGCAGGGGGCTTCAGCCCCCTGAAACCGAGCGAATTTCGAGGGCCTTCAGGCCCGGGTCGTTGCACCCGATTTCCGAGCGATTGAACCATCCCCCTCCAATCGAGCCGCCCGCAACTCCGCATCCCGTGGCGCCACTCCATCGTTGCAATTTACGATGGGGTGTATCGCTGACGCCAGGAAAACTCCGGACTAGCTCCGCTAACACCGCCAACTCCGCTAGCTCCGCTCGTCTCAGACAGGTGCGCACATGGGTGAATTAAGCAGAATCGGCATTGCCCTCGACTCCGATCTCCTCAAGCGGTTCGACCATTCCATTGAGAAGAGCGGATACACCAACCGCTCCGAAGCCTTTCGCGACCTGATCCGCGCCCGGCTGGTCCGCGAGCAGACCGCCGCGCCCGGCGCGACCGTCGTCGGCACCGTCACGCTCATTTACAACCACCACGCCTCCGGAATCACCGAGAAGCTCACCGAGGTGCAGCACGAGCACCACGACCTCGTCGTGTCTACGAGTCATGCGCATCTCGATCACGACTCCTGTCTTGAAGTCCTGATCGTTCACGGCAAGGCCGCCCGCGTCCAGCACTTCGCCGACCTTCTCATCGGCCTCAAAGGCGTCCAGCACGGCCGCCTGGTAATGACCGTCCCCTCCCTCGCCGCCGAGCACGAACACTCGCACGCAACCCCGCACTCGCACGCACACGACCATCCGCACCGGCACGGCCGTTAGGCCTGACCACTCCGAGCCGTCTCTCACATCACCGTAACTCGGATCCATTCCGCAAAAAACGGATCGTCGAAGCGGGTACGGACGCTTCCAGCGAACGAGTCGTCCCGCAGAATGCTCTGTTCGTGAAGGCTGCGCAGCGCAGACTGCACAGATGGCACCGGCAAGCCGATTGACCTTGCCGCCTCTGTGGAAGTAATTCCCGACCCTTGCCGGCGAATCACTGAAATAAGCGCCCTTTGCTGCACGGAGGTAAGCCTGGTCCAGGTTTGCGTGAATAGAGGGTCGAGGCCCTTCACGGTTTGCCGCAAGACGTGCACAACTAAAGCGCCGGTCAGCTTGGCCGGTTGCGATCGGCCCCGCGCGCGCAACTCCTCCCAACAATTGTGCGCCAGCATCTGGACGTTGTAAGGAACTTCTTCTGCCAGAGAAAGGATATTCTCGATTGGCGCATCGTTCGCAACCACGAACCCGCTGCGCCGGAATTGCTTAAGAAGATGCGCGGAAAACTCAGCCTTCGGCAATGGGCCGATGAAGCGGTTGGATCCAAGGCGATAGAACGGCCGATCGTGGTTCATCGTCATCTCGGTCATGAGTCTGGTTTGAGAACCGGCAAAGACGTAGCCGACACGGTGGTGCTCCTGAATTGCGGCGCGGATCTGGGCTTCGGCATTGTCGCCGCCGCGGGTGACTACGGTCTGGAATTCGTCAAGGATGAGCCCGACCGGCCTTGAACCGGGTTGGGTTCTGGCCAGCTTTTCCAGGCCGTCCAACGCGTCCGCAAGCGGCTTTACGGGGCGATTCTCAAGGGCTGACGAATCGATCCCGATGCTGACGGATAACTCCTGCCCGGCGCCGCCGTATTTGAATTCCGGCTTAAGGCGGGAAAAGAATTTTCCGATCTTCTCGATTCTGGCCTCCACTCTGTCTTTCAGGCGCACCGCCGCAGCCGTAACAATCTTCTCCACCAGCATTTCCACTGTTGGAAAAGCCTCTGCATTGAGACGCAGCACGATGGCCCCCGAGCGGGTTAGTTTCTCGTCGGCCGCGCGAAGGATCGAGGTTTTGCCGAAGCGGCGGGGCCCGATGAGGAACAGCTTTTCACCATTGCGGATCGTCGCCTCAACCTGAGCCGTTTCCTCGGCCCGGTCCACGAGTTCATCCGAGCCAAGATCGCCGCCAAAACGAAAGGGATTGTGCTTGAATTCCATATCGTTGCCGCTTTCCTTATTCATTTCTAGATTATCAGAAATCGAATAATCCGAAAATCAATACGCCGATGCCGGGGACGGCGTGGCGCTTCTTGCAGCAAGACCTTCGAGAGAACGTCCCGCCAAGCAGGCAGCCGCGCGCCTCACCGCCCCGCCTTCACCCCGAAGCGATACGTCAAATCCACGCTCGCATACGAAGGAATCCGCACGCCCACCACCTCATTCACCGGATTGGCGCAAATCAGGTTTGCGGTGGCGTCCATGCCAATGCTCCCGGGCGAAAGGGGCGAGCCTATTGTGGCGTTCTTAGCTTGTTTTTCGGGAGTCATTTCGCGTCTGACGCCGGCCGCGCGGCAACTTTGCCTGCCGGAGCGCTATCTCTCGGGCAGTCCGTCGACCGCCGCACCACCAGCCGCGTGCGAATAGGCCACTCCCGCTCGGCAGCCTTGGCGTGACCCGGTTCGATCCCGGCGCGCAACGCCTCCACGGCTGCCGCGGCCAGCTCGCGGCACGACATCTGCACCGTCGTCAGCGGCGGCAGCATGAACTGCGCCAGGTGAATGTCGTCGAATCCCACCACCGAAATCTCCCTGGGAACTTTGTGCGTGGTTTCGTCCAGCGCATGCAGCACACCGATGGCCGTCATGTCGTTGGAGCAGACGACCGCAGTGGGCAGCTCCGCCGCCGCGAGCAACCGCTCCATCGCCGCCTTGCCGCTCTCCATCGTATGCTTGCCTTCCACCACCGCCGCGGCCGGAACGGCGAGTCCCAGCTCGGCCATCGCACTCTGAAAGGCGTCGCGCCGCGTGGCCGCGGTGCGCATCGCGAGCGGCCCCGAGATAAACGCAATCCGCCAGTGCCCAAGCGCGGCCAGGTGCCGCACCGCCTCGCGAATCCCTTCGCCGTAGTTCACCTTGAGCACGCGCACGTTGGGCAAATCCGGACCCGCGTCCACAAACACCAGGGGAAACCCCTGCTTCACCAGCTTCTCCACCAGCTCTTCCTCGATGCCGAAGGTCATCACCGCCACGCCGTCCACCTTGCGCTCCAGCATGCGCCGGATGAGCAACTCCGTGCGCGCCGCATCGTAGTTGGTCGATCCGATCATCACCTCGTAGCCCTCAGCGACAGCCAGGTTGTCGAACTCCTGCATCAGTTCGGGGAAGAACGGATTGGTAATCTCCGAGACGATCAGGCCCAGAATGCGGCTGCGGCCCGACACCAGCGCCCGCGCCTGCGTATTGGGCACATAACCCACCTCGTCCACGGCCTGCCACACGCGCTCGGCCAGCGCGGCATCGACGGTGGCAATGCGATTCACCACGCGCGACACAGTGGCGATGGAAACGCGCGCGCGCCGCGCTACGTCGTGAATGTTCGCGGCCGCGCGGCGCCCTTGCGGCGGATGTTTCATCTTGCTCATGAAAAGAGAATTGTACGCTTTCCCCAGTTTTTCTCAACCCGCCGCGAACCGCAAAACGATTGTCCCCGCCGTCGCCTGTGCCGCCGTACAATCACTCTGAACACGTGCACCTGCGATCGACGAAACGAGGGGTCTCCACTCTTTGCCGTCTGCTCTCGAATTCGATCCGGCCGATCCTAAAGCCGCGCTGGCGCAGTTGCCGCAGTCGCAGGCGGTGTTCGCCTTGTATGGCGCCGAGGCGCGCGCCGAGCCCTACATCGGCCGCACGCCCAATCTGCGCGCCCGCCTCGAGCGTCTGCTCCAGCCCTCGGCAAAGCATCCGCGCCGGTTGCATCTGGCCGGCCTGGTGCGCCGCATCGAGTGGCAGCTCACGGGTTCCGAGTTCGAGTCGCTGCTCACGCAGTTTTCGCTTTTGGACGAGATTTTCGGCTCCAAGGCAAACGAACGCATGCATCTGCGCGCGCCCGCCTTCGTGCGCTTTCTCGTTAGCGATCCCTACCCACGCATCACCGTCACGCACCGGCCCAGCCTGCGCGAAGCCGATTGGGCCTACGGGCCGTTCCCTTCGCGCGCCGCGGCCGAAAGATTCTCCGAAGAGATGCTCAAGCTCTTCCTGCTGCGCCGCTGCACCTTCGACCTGAACCCCGACCCCAGCTTTCCCGGCTGCGTCTACTCTGAGATGAAGATGTGTCTGGCGCCCTGCTACAAGGGCTGCACGGACGACCGCTATGCCGAGGAGTCCGCCGCCGTCGAAAGCTTTCTCGCGACACGCGGCGAAAGCCGTCTCGTCACCCTCCGCGCCCAGCGCGATCAGGCCTCAGCAGAGCTGGCCTTCGAATCCGCCGCCGCGCTGCACGCACAGGTCGAGCGCGTCGAGGCCGTGCGCGCCCTCGCCGCCGAGCTCGTTCGTCCCTTGAGTCAGCTTCGCGCCGTGATCCTCCAGGCCTCGGCAAATCCGGACGAGGTCGCGGTCTTTCTCTTTGAAAACGGGCGCCTGCGCGGGCCAGTAATGCAGGGAACAGGGAACAGGGAACAGGGAACAGAAAACCAGGGGGCAAGGGAGCAAGGGAGCGAGGGAGCGGAAAGACAGGGAATAGGGATCAGGGAAAAGGGAATAGAAAATCAGGGATCGGAACCAATCTCATCTGCGCACGAAGTGTCAGGACAAGAATCTCCAACCCACGAAAAGAAGCTTCAGGGAGAGCACGACGCGAAAGGGCACGACTTCAGTCGTGCCGTCAGCAGCCAACCCAACGACGGGGCTTTAGCCCCTGCCGCGCCGATCGCTCCGGCCAAAATCCCTCGCGGCCTCCTCGAATCCCGCCTCGAAGCCGCGCTCGCCGCGCTCGCCGCGCCCTCCGCGCCGCCTTCGGCCACCATCCGCCAGGGCCATCTGGCGCTGCTCAAGCGCTGGTACTATCGACCCGAAGCCCGTCGCGCCGGCGAAATCTTCTTTCCCGACGCCGAAGACCGCTGGCCGGCAAAAGCCATCCTGCGCGGCATCGGCCGCGTGGCCGCAAAGACGCTCGTCCAATCCACTCCAGCGCAGCCCGCTTGCGACCGTTCAACCGGAAGAGAAGGGGCACAATGCTAGTTATTAAGTCAAAGCGACTCGCCCTCTTCTGCTACGGACTGACGTTCTTTGCCGTACCCATTGCGTCTGCTGCGCCGCCCTGCGACGTAAAGGCTGTGGCGCCACAGAGTGCCCGCACGTACGCGAAAACGGGGGATCAGGAAGCCTGGCGCGAGTTTCGAAGCATCCAAGACGTCCCGGCACTCGACACGGACGGCGGGGTGTCAGCTCAAATCTGGTGGGACAAAGCAGGGGCTTCATCGGTGTATATGGTTGAACCCGGCGAGGACTTCTGGACGTACACTCGCTACTGCTTTGACAAGACAGGCCAGCTTGAGCGGGTGGGCTTTGAAGTTCGCACGGCATGGGGATGGGCCTACCGGCTGGAGGGACCGGTCGTCAAAGGCGCGCTGCGTGCGGACTCCGCCGGATTCTTAAACGCTGCAAACGAAAGGCCCATCCCCAAACCTGAGGATGCCAATGATATCTCTGAGGCGCTGAAGCCTGCGCTCTACTTGAAGACGAGCAAGCTTCCGTTTGCTCACCTGCTTGCCCATCCTTCCAAGCTGCCTGAAAGGTGAGCCCCCACCGCCTGATACACTGTCCCCGCAAGGAGTTTCACCCGCATCGACATGGTCGAACTGCTGCCCTCCATCCTTTCCGCGGATTTTGCCCACCTGGCCGACGCGATTGCCGCGGCCGAGCGCGGCGGCGCCACGGCCATCCACGTCGATGTCATGGACGGCCATTTTGTGCCCAACATCACCGTTGGGCCGCCGGTGGTGAAGAGCCTGCGCAAGGCCACCAAACTGCCGCTCGATTGCCACCTGATGATCGAGAATCCCAACGATTTCATCGCGGAATTTGCCGATGCCGGCGCCGATTGGGTCAGCGTCCACTACGAAGCCTGCCCCCACCTGCACCGCACCCTGCAGCTGATTCTGAACCACAGCATGAAGCCGGGCGTAGTGGTGAACCCGGGCACGCGGGTCGACCTGATCCTCGAAATCCTGCCCATGGTGCACCACGTCCTCGTCATGAGCGTCAATCCCGGGTTCGGTGGCCAGGAGTTTATCCCCTTTTCCCTCGACAAGATCCGCCACCTGGCCGCCATGCGCCGGGACCTGGGCCTGCAATTTAAGATTGAAGTGGACGGCGGCGTGGCTCACGATACGGTCGCGGCCATCGTCCAAGCAGGCGCGGAGCTGCTCGTCGCGGGCAACGCCGTCTTTGGCGCCGGCCAGCCGGAACGCGATGCGCGCGCCCTGCTGGCCGCGGCTCGCCAGGCAGAAATCCTTCAATCCGCAAGCAACCCCGCGGACGGAAAGAGTAAAATTCACTAGGGAAACAAGCGGCGCTAGCGGAGTTAGCGTAGCTAGAATGCCTCCCGCCAACATCGGTCAACCGGCCAGTTTTGTCCGTGGCGGGTAAGAAGAGCCGGTGGGGGACCAAGAAGCAGGAATCGAGCGGACGGCTCGCTGGTGCTGTCCTCGAACGAGGTGGTATGAACCGGTTGTCTCTGAAAGTTGTCGCGGTTGCACTGGTGGTGTTGCTTCTGGGCGGGGCTACGGCCAATGCCCTCACCAAAAAGAAGAAGCCCAAGAAGGCCTACGATCTGAGCGCCAACCCGCTGGCCGGCGTGCAGTCCAAGCAGCCCGACAAGGAACTCTACGACAAAGCCATGGTGGCCTTGAGGAAGGGCCGCTACGACGTGGCCCGCCTCGACCTGCAGACCCTGCTCAACACCTATCCCGAGTCGGAATTCCGCATGAGGGCCAAGCTTTCGGTCGGCGACACCTGGTTCAAGGAAGGCGGCTCCGCGGCCTTCACCCAGGCCGAAGCCGAATACGAGGACTTCATCACCTTCTTCCCCAATGTGCCCGAGGCTGCCGAGGCCAAGATGAAGGTGGCCGACATCTACTACCAGCAGATGGAGAAGCCCGACCGCGACTTTACCAACGCGCAAGACGCCGAGCGCGAGTACCGGGAGATGATCAACATGTTCCCGGATTCCACGCTCGTCCCCCGCGCCAAGCAGAAACTGCGCGACGTGCAGGAGGTTCTGGCCGAGCGCGAGTTCCAGATCGGCAACTACTACGAGACCCGAGCCGATTTTGTGGCCGCTATCGCCCGCCTCGAGACCGTGGCCGATGCCTATCCCCTCTACTCCAAGAGCGACCAGGTGCTGCTCGGCGTCGGCGACTCCTACGCCGGCGAGGCGCACAACATCCAGATGGCTCCCGGCCTGCCCGGCGCCATTCGCGAGCGCCTGCGCGCCATGTATGAGGCCAAGGCAGCCGAAGCCTACGACAAGGTGATCACGCGCTACCCCATGGCGCCGCACGTCGAGGACGCCCGCGACCGCCTCGTGGCCATGAACCGCCCCATTCCCGAGCCCACTGAAGCCGCCATTGCCGAGAACGACGCCGAAGAGCGCAGCCGCCAGCCGCTGCACTTTAGCGATAAGACCTTCGACCTCATCAGGCGCGGTCCCACCGTGGTGGAGGCCGTGCACGTCGGTGAGCCCTCCCTCGATGACCCCAAGCGCGTGCTGGCGCCGGACGTCGAAAAGCAGAACAAAAGCATGTTCTTCGAGGCCGTCAACCAGGGCAGGCCCGCCGCGCCCGCCACGGCCGTTACTCCCACCGGCCCCAATGAACCGCCGCGCAGCGATCGGCCCAGCAATGTTCCGTTGCAGATGCAGGCTCCGGCCGGAGGCACGGGCGTCGGCGTCGAAATCGTGAATGCGCCCAACAGCTCCGCCCCGGCTCCGTCCGGCGTCGCGCCAGCCGATCCGAACGCGGTCATCAAGCCCGTCGTACCGGCCAACAATGCCCTGCCCGCGCCCGAAGCGGCCGCCGAGGCTCCCGTCCAGGTCAACGACATCAAGTCCGGCCAAAATCAGCCCTCGCCCGCCGTCACCACCGGCAAGCCGAAGAAGCCCAAGGTCGACCAGAGCGACGAGTCCTCCAGCAAGAAGAAAAAGAAGAAGGGCCTGGCCAAGGTAAACCCGTTTTAAACCAACAACATCAACAACTTACATGCAATCATGGGCCGCTTCCGGGCGGCCCGTTCTCTTTGTCCGATTGCCCCCGAAACCCGTCGGTATTACACTTAGAATTACGGTAATACCGTGGAGGCGCCGATGGAAACAACACTCACCAGAAAAGGCCAGGTCACAATTCCCAAGCACATTCGTGAATCCCTGAGCCTCAAGCCCGGCAGCAAGCTCGTTTTCGACCTAAATAAGGAAGGGGAGTTAGTGCTCCGCATCCAAGGCTCTGCCGGACCGCGCAAACCGGACCGCTTCGAGCGCGCCATCGGCGCTGCGCAAATCAAACTGGGCTGCAGCACCGACGAATACATGGAGTGGCTGCGCGGATACTCCGATGATCCTGCTTGACGCCAACATCCTCTTCGACATTTGGGTTCCAGACCCAGTCTGGTGCGCGTGGTCGACAGGGCAGCTCCACATCCAGTCTCAATTGCATGAGCTGGCAATCAATCCCATCGTCTACTCGGAGATCTCCGTCTCTTTTGCCGGCCAAACTGAAGTCGATGGAAGGCTCGAAGCAATGGAAATCGATGTTCTTGACATTCCTCGTGCCGCTGCGTTTCTCGCGGGCAAGGCGTACGTTCAATATCGCCGCAAAGGCGGAGCCAAGGCGAATGTACTCCCCGATTTTTTCGTTGGCGCGCACGCAACAGTTCTGGGTTGCCCCATCCTCACCCGCGACACGCGCCGCTACGCCACGTATTTCCCCACTGTGCCCCTCATCGCGCCGTGAATCGCCACACCCTCCATCTGCTACCCTGAAACGTGGTCCCTTCGCATGGAAATCCCCTGTATTCACGGGTGTTTTCCCAAAATCCTCTGGGACTCACTGAGACCAAATGCCTCACGATCTACCCAAAGCCTACGACCCCACCGCCATTGAAGATCACTGGGCCAATTACTGGGTCCGCGAGAGCCTCTTCGCCGTTCCGACGCCCGAATCCGGCGCCGCTTCCGTCCAAAGCCAAAGCCTGGACGGCAAGTCCCCCTTCGTGATTCTGCTACCGCCGCCCAACGTGACGGGAAACCTGCACATGGGCCACATGTTCGAGCACACGGAAAGCGACATCCTCATCCGTTGGCGGCGGATGCGCGGAGACCGCGTGCTTTGGGTACCAGGTACGGATCACGCCGGTATCGCTACACAGATGCTTGTGGAGCGCCAGGTGGTGAGCGAAGGCACAACCCGCCAACAGATGGGCCGCGATGCTTTTCTCGCCCGCGTGTGGCAGTGGAAAGAGCACTACGGCGGCGCCATCCTCGAACAGATGAAGCGCCTCGGCGTCTCCGTCGACTGGAGCCGCGAGTACTTCACAATGAGTGAGAGCCTCTCGGTCGCCGTGCGCGAGGCCTTCGTCCGCCTCTATCATCAGGGCCTCATCTATCGCGGCGCATACATCGTCAACTGGTGCCCGCGCTGCCAAACGGCCATCAGTGACCTGGAAGTTGTCCACGAGGAACAAAAGGGCCACTTATGGGAGATTCGCTATCCCGTAAGCCACCCCACGGACGAAGACCTGTCCGCGGGGACCCCG
>PLSB01000233.1 GCA_003165005.1 Acidobacteriaceae bacterium
ATGAACGACCGATGATTGCGCCTGCGGCGCGGATGATATCAAGCTGCTCTATACCGGCAATTGTTCTGATAACGACGCTTTCAGATGAGCGTTGACACGCTGCGTAAAAGAGCCGTCGCGTGGGGTGTGCCACATCGACGGCTCGGGTCTGAATGGCGGTTTTCCCGAACGGTACTCACCGCGTGGATGCAACGGCAGGATGCAGCCTAGAGGAGCTGTCCAGCTACAAGCGTGTTTGCGGCCCGCATCTCCGGCGTCAGCGTTTTGCCGTAGACGTTCATCGTTGTCTCAATATCCGAGTGCCGCATCAAGTCCTTCATCTGTGCCGGGCTGATTTTGGCAGCGGCCATCCAAGACTTGTACGAGTGCCGGAGTGTGTGCCAGCCTAGCCCCTTGATGCCTAGCTTCGCCGCTGTGGGCTTCAGGTGCTTATTTAAGATCGTGGCATCGCTGTACGGGCTGCCCGTCTTGTGACCGGCGAATACCCATGACACATCGTGTGCCTGTCTGCTCTTCCACACTTTGAGAATCTCGCACAGTTTTGGATGGACCGGAATCTCATTACCGCTGGTATCCGTCTTGGGGACATTCTGAACTTGGCCATGCGTGAAAACCTGCCCGATTGACAGGGTACATTCATCGAAGTTGAAGTCAGCCCACTTCAATCCGAGCGTCTCGCTCACACGAAGGCCAAGGCATCCGCTCACAAGCACCATGAGGTTGTACGGCTCCGGTAGCGCATTCACCAACGCTTTGAATTGTGCGGGCGTAATGATGGTGATTTGCTTTTGACGTTTCGTGCTACCCTTCACCCGGATTAGCTCCATCGGATTCCGATTGACTGGGATGTACTCCCACAGCATTGCAAGGTCAAGCAACTTGGACAGCATGTTCCGTGCCCTCACCTTGGAGGCCGCGCCGAACGGCAGCGTGTCCAGCCATTGCTTGACTGCTATCGCGGTCACATCCGCGAGCCTCACGTCCTGCCACTTCGGGCGGATGTGGAGGTCTATGAGGCTCTTGTTCGTGGTCTGTGTGGAGTGCCGCAACGCGGGGAATTCTTCCTTCATGTATCGGTTAATGATCGTCCCGAGCGTAGCAGCAACCTTGCCCCCGAGAGTCCCGGCGTTGAGTGCGGAGAGCTGGCCCTCCACGGCCTTGCGAACATCACGCTCCGTTGGATGCCTCACGGAGTCAAACGTCTGGACCTTGAGTTTACGTTTGCCATCAGGGGCCGTAATATAGAACCTGAATTCCCAAGCGAACCCTTGGGCGCGGGGAACCTTACGGACGCTGCCATGCTGATACCGCTCACGACTGACTTTCATCTAGCCACCCTCCCGGTGCTGGTGATGAGTCAAGTATCTACCATGGTGTTTTGTGGTGTTAGTGACAGCGGATACATCAGTGTAAGTGCTTTATGTTGAATAGTGTGCGGGAGTAGTTCAGTGGCAGAACGTCAGCTTCCCAAGCTGAATGTCGCCGGTTCGATCCCGGTCTCCCGCTCCAATCCAAGTGGATTACCGATCACCTTCGCACGGTCAATCCGTTTTGAGATTTCCCAAAAACCAACGCCGCGCCGGATGATCCGGACGCGGCGTGGAAACGAACCGTACAGCTTGGAAACGGCGCGGGTTCTATGGCAACGTTGCTCCGGCAGCGGTCAGTCCTGCGTGCCCGATGGTCCGGTAATCGCTGATGTCCGCGGAGTAAGCCGCATCGTAGCCGTCGAAGATCAGGTTGATCGTCGTCGGGCTGGCGATCATGGCGTTGGGATTGTAGACGCGTCCGCTGAACCAGGGCTGCGTGGCTCCGATCACCGGGGTATTAAGCGGAATCGTAGCTCCGGAGCTGGGGTCGGTGACCGGGCTGACCGAGGCGATCGGATTATCGATGCCGTTGATCACGGTCCAATGGATCAGGTCTGAAGACTCCGCGTACATGATGGCGTGGAACCCGTCGGAGTCGCCGTCCAGGCAGTTGCCGCCGCCGAAGAACAGCCCCCACTTGCCGCTGCTCAGCTTAAGCAGGGAACCATTCGGCGCCATATAGCGGATGTTGTGGTACGAAGTGGTGGTGGGATCGTTCAGCCCGCTGACCGCGCCCAGGTCCGTCCAGTGGATCGAATCGGTCGATGTCGCCAGGTGAATGTACTCGGTATCGTGATTGGCAGCGGCTCCCGAGAGTGTCGGGCCGCATTGCTCCGCGACTGGAAAGGCGTAGTCGGCGTTCAAGGTCTTGTCGACATAGAGGATCTTGAACGGATAGGTGTTGGGAACGTAGGCCAGGATTCCGTCCGGGTTGGTCAGACCAATGGTTTCGGTCGGAAGCTTCAACGGACTGCCCCCGATGGCTGTTCCGAGAACGTTGACCTCGTCGAACCGCCAGTTGCCGGAGGTGTCGTTGTACTGCACCGGCGCTCCGTTGGAGCCGAGCGTGGCGGCGGTGTAAGTATACGGCGTGGGCGCATTGGCGGAGCGGTCGTACACGGAGACCATGCGGACGGCGAAGTTCGGATTGTTGTTGACGGCGGTGATGCCGAGAGCAGCGAAGTTGATGGTAATGCCGGGGAAGTAACCGCCCCCCGCCGGAGCGACGTACACAGGGCCGACGTTCGTCCATGTTGAGCCGTCGGTGGTGTACTGGGTCTGGAGGTCACGGACGATTTCCGCCGTGGTGTACCAGTCGAACTGCACAACGATGTTGTAACGGCCGACGGTGCTCGCGGAGAACTGCACTCCTTGCGTACGCTCGGGAGCCTGGGTATTCCAACCCGGCCCGGAGCTGCCGCCGGTCAGCTTGGTGGTTCCGCGAACGCGCCAGGCCTCCGCGCTCAGGTTCGGGTCGGTGCCGCCGTTCGTGCCGGTCAAGTCATCCTTATTCGTGCTGCCGGTGTACTCGCAAGCCGCTCCGGTACAGGTTGGCGACGGGCCTTTGTAGCTATTGGTCATTCCCAGCGCAGTCGCTGTGCCGGTGCCGATGTTCGGCGCGGGGGAGTTGCTGGTCCCGCCCGCAAGCTCCATCTCCCATTGGGCGATTAAATCCGAAAGTGGGATGGCGCTGGTTCCGGGAGGGCCGAACTCGGTATTTTCGGGCAATCCGTTCAGCGGCGAACCGGCCTTCGGCGTGAGGGTGTGGACCAGCAAGCCGTCACTGTCCACGTGGCCGTTGCGCCGGTCCAAAGCATAGAGGAATCCAGCACCGCCGAAGTTGATGACGTAGGGATGCCCTATGCCATCGTCGTTCCCGTTGCCGTTTTTATCGGTCGCCGGGCATATCTGATTGAGATTCTCGATTTGATTCTCGAAGGTCCATGTCTGGCCTCCGTCGGCAGAAACGGCCGCCACAATCGCCTCATTTACATTGCGGGGCCGGTAATCGAAATAGCCCTCGAGATTGAGCCCGCTGCCGGCCACAAAGGGGAAGTAGTAAGGCGACGTGGGATTCACGGTTGCCGGAGAGTTGAGAATGGGCACACCGCTTGAGCAGTACGGGATCGTGCCGTCAAACGGGCCGCCCGCGGTGGTGGTGCCACTGCCGTTTTCGGTGTACGGGCCGCCCTGCGCCAGTGTCCACGGGCCGCCGGCGATGGTGGTCTGGGTTGCAGGGGTTGTCGCAGTCCATGTGACTTGGGCGTTCATGGCCGGAACGAGCACGGCCGCGCACACTCCCAGGATGAGGAGTCGGGTGTTCTTCATGGTCCGTTGTTCCTTTCGGGCGGTTTAAGCGTTTTTGTGGATGCGCAGGTGTCGCGACAGGAGGAAGCACGCGAAGCCAATCAGGCCGGTGCCTGACAGCCAGAGACCGTTCGGCTCGGGCGTGGTCACAAGGTCGAGCGTGAGCGAACCGGCATTGACGGCGAACAGGTCATTCTGAACGGCAGATAGATCGAGTGAGCCGCTTGCGAAATCGGCGGAGAGATTCGAGAGATCGCTGCTCGTGAAGGTGTAGCTGAACGGAGTGGGGGTTGAACCGGAGTCGCAAGCCGCTGTGTAGCTGAGGCTGTCATCGCACTCGGCGGCTTCGATGGCTCCGCTGTCGACGTACAGATCGGCCGGCGCGCTGACATCCGTTGTGCCGGGAAGATCGGTATTTCCAAAGGTGCCGGAGATGGTTG
This sequence comes from Acidobacteriaceae bacterium, assembly GCA_003165005.1. Classification (GTDB taxonomy): domain Bacteria; phylum Acidobacteriota; class Terriglobia; order Terriglobales; family Acidobacteriaceae; genus Telmatobacter. The sequence continues at coordinate 4,118 of PLSB01000233.1, forward strand.
CTCCGTACACCTGCTGGCCGGTAGGAATCGTAAACGCGAAGTCGCCGATGGAAATCGAGGATGGGAAGGGACCGAAAGTGGCCGTGCCGTCATAGTTGGGAATGGTGGCAACGATATCGGCGTGCGCACGCGGGGAAAAGCTGAGCACGAGCGCCGACGCAAGGATAAGAGTCGACCAAGTTTTTCTGAATATGAGGTTTAGCCTCATGTTTTGTGACCTCCATTCCTCGCATCTTATCGTGTCGCACCTGCTGCCTAATGTTAATTTTTGGTTTCAACCGGCGGCCGTTCGATGAATCGCTTCGCCTGTTAATTTGGCTGGCGTGGAGGCACTTTTCAATTTGGAATGTTGCAATCCAATTCACTCGAAGAGGGAATCTATTTTCCTACGGATTGTCGTCTTCCCAAGCGCAATGTCGCCGGTTCGATCCCGGTCTCCCGCTCCAAATGAGCCAGCAACTTTAGGAAATCCGGCCTCAACGCGCGCTCCATCTGTGTTCCGATTCCATGATGAGCAGCTTCTTTTCAAGCTGATTGACCGCCGGTCGTCTCCTCGCCACCGGGGACTGCCGAGCGTGAGGAGAGCAGTATGAGGCGGGCGAATTTGCGCGCCAATGATTTTGGGCGCCTTCCCATTTCTTCCCAGACCTGAATCGCCGCGTAGTTCATATAAAGCAGTCGTATCTCCTTGCGGCTCTCTCCGCGGAGATTATAGATGCTGGTTTTCGTCAGGAGGCGCGTCCGTCAGGATTCGAGCGAGCAGGATCCCATGCTGACGGCCGGAGTATTTTCTATGTTTTGCACGTCCTCCGCGCTTTGGACAACGATCTGATCGTTCAGGGCTGCCGGGGCGTGTTCCGCGACAAGATTCTCCAGAAGATCGTTCGAAGTGGGACCGGAGTCAAATTGTGGGCTGCTCATTCTGCGCCTCGCAGGGAAATCCAGTAGTACCGCCGCCAGCAAAACTTGCAGCGAACCGGACGGAGAAAGAATAAGCCCAGGAGGACATCGTACGAGCGCGTCTCGGCAGGTTTGAATTGCACGGATTTGCAGCAGGGGCACATGCGGCGTAAAGCAAGCACTCTCGGCAGCCAACGCGGCCAGGTCATCGCTTCTGCGGTCATGGAGAATTTCCTTTCCGGGAGAGAAGGTCAGGCGTTACTGCTCGGTTCCATCTCCCGCGCTGGAATTGGCGTCAAGCCAGGTGAGAAGACAACGGATGCTTCCCGTGGCTAGAGCTATGCTGGAATCGGCTGCTCCGTAATAGAGGTTGATGGTATCGCCATCCGCGCCGATAGTCTGGCCGCAAGGAAACACCACGTCGTGCACATCGCCAACGCGCTCGTAGGGGGCGTCGGGACCAAAAATCCATGAGTTCCCTCGTTGCAGGCAGGTTTCAGGATGTTCAAGATCGAAGAGCGCCAGGCCCAGGCGGTAGATGCTTCCCGAGGCCGTGACGCGCACACCGTGGTAGATCGTCAGCCAGCCCTTTGGCGTTTCAATGGGCGGAGAGCAAAGGCCAATCTTGTTCGCATCCCACCATCCCCCGCGACGAGCTACCAGAATGACTTTATGACTGCCCCAATGCCGCAGGTCGGGAGAGTACGAGATCCACATATGAGCGCCGGTCGTGGTCATGGGCCGGTGGATCATGGCCCAGTAGCCGTTGATCCTTCGCGACAGCAGCGCGGCGTCCTTATCTTCGGGCTGCATGATCACACCGAATCGCTCAAAACTTCGGAAGTCTTTGGTGAGCGCCAGGGAGACTCCCGGACCGCCGCGCGCGAAGGAGGTATACGCCACCGCATATTGCTCGAGTTCCGGGACGTAAGTAATGCGCGGATCTTCAATGCCCCAGATTTCTTCAGGATAGTCGCGCGGATTGGCCATCAACGTGGGGCGGGGATCGATACGCCAACCGTTGATTCCATTCTTTGAACGTGCCGCGCACAAGTGCGACAGGCCGCTGCGGTCTTCCACGCGGCAAAGCAATAACGTGTCTCCGTCAGGCAGGAGCACGGCTCCTGGGTTGAAGACGCTGTTCACGGCATAGGGCCAATCGTGCCCGCTGAGAATAGGATTATCGGAGTAGCGCGTGAGCAGTGGAAGGTCTGTACATACTCCCGGCCGCGGCTGCTCCAAAGCAGGAGCCTCTGGCACTTCGGGTGGATCGATAACTGGGTTCAAAGGGAGATACTCATTTCCTGGTACGTTTCTTCTGCGTGGGTCACTTTCGCCCGCTGTATTTCCAGGAGGGCCATCAGGAACGAGAGCGTTGATTCCGCTCCCTGATTTTCATTGACACGATCGGGATGAAGTCCATCCTTGCATCCGCCGGTGGTGGCATCGTAAAGCGGTACCAGCAGATCGTTTTTGCCCAGAAACCAACTGAAGACGCAGCGGGCTTCCGCGTTCCAGCGCTCATCGAGCGTTAACCTCGATGCCTCAAGACAAGCCGAGATCGTGGCGCAGGCTTCGACGGGCTGCTGATCGAAGCGGGGTTTCTCACCGCCTTCGGTGAAGCATCCGCTGGAACCGATAGGCACGAAGATCTCCGGGTCGCCGCAGTGCTGAGTAGCTACAAGCCATTCCAGCGACTCAATTCCCGCCGCGATCATCTTCTCGTTCTTGCTGCGCCCGCCGGCCAGAATGAGCGCCTGCGGCAGCCTCGCATTCGAGTACGCGAGGCTCTTCTCGAACCAATGCCAGGATGCGGACCGGCTGCGCTCGTAGATATCCAGCAGGCGATTGGCGAGCGCGTTGCGCATGTTTTGGATGGCCCTGTCGCCGGGGAACCAGTCGAGATAGGCCTGCAGACCGAGCACGCTGAAGGCCCATGCGCGCGGGCTGCTGAACGTCAAAGCCGCGGGAACGGCAGCCTCAAAGAGTCTTCCTGCCGCTCCCCGCAATCCCGCATTCTGCGCATGACCGAGCACCGATCCCAGGGCCCACAGCGCGCGCCCATGGCTGTCCTCCGATCCAACGTCCTCCAGCCATTTGCGGTTGTAATCCAGGAAATTCCTGAACCGCCCGGTATCGGAATGAAATGCCAGCCAGAGAAAAGCCAGGTACCGGCGAGAGAGGTCGAGCCGCTCTTCCATGTGCTCCGCGCCAACACATTCATCCAGAAGCGTTGAGACAATCAGCGCCCGCGCGTTGTCGTCTGTCGTATAGCCTTCCTGCGTGTTGGGCACGGAGAAGATGGCGTGCTGCAGCATGCCGGTGTCGTCGGTCATGGTGGACAGATGGCCTGTATTCAGAACCGGCAGGTGCTTCATCGGGTCGATCAGGTCAACTGCGGTATCGTCCGGCTGCGCGGGCCTGGGCTGCAATGAACGCTCGAAACGCGCCCGCTGAAAAGTAGCCATGTATGCCTGCGCAGTCTTCGGCCACGTCGTTCCACGGGAGTGCAGATAGGCTCTCTTGCGCATCGCGTGGCGTTCCGCATCGTTTTCCAGTAATGCGAGAACTGCCTCGGAGATGGCAGCCGAATTCTCAAACGGGACAATCACGCCTCTGCGCTCTGCCAGCAGCTCCTTGGCGTGCCAGTAGGGCGTAGAGATAATGGCCTTGCCGGCTCCGAGCGCGATGGCCAGCGTGCCGGAGACGATCTGCGCCTCCTGCCTGTAGGGAGTAATGTAGATATCTGCCGCGCCCACGTGCTCCACAAGTTCTTCCGTACTTACAAAGCGATTGTTCATGATCAGATTGGAAGAAACACCAAGCTGCTCGGCCAGCGCCAGCAATTCTTCGCGGTAGCGTTCGCCTTCGCGCCGCCGGATATGCGGATGCGTCACTCCGGAGACGATATATACCACGTTCGGATGCCGCGCCAGGATCGCCGGCAGCGCCCGAATCACGTTTTCAATGCCTTTGTTTGGAGAGAGCAAGCCGAATGTCAGCAGAACAGACTTGCCTTCGGTGCCAAACCGGTCCTTGAAATAATTGGGGTCCATGAACTGCATCTCCGGCACACCGTGCGGGATCACATCGATCTTTCCGCCGGGAACCGCATACACTTCGCGCAACAGTTGCGCCGCCAGCTCGCTCATGACAATCAGGCGATCGGAGAGCTGTGCGATCTCTTCGAGCACCAGGCGCTGATTTGCGTCCGGTTCGCGCAGAACCGTGTGCAGCGTTGTGACCAGCGGGATTGTCAATCTGCGCAGCAAGGCCAGAATGTAGCGGCCTGCGGCGCCACCGTAGATTCCATACTCGTGTTGCAGACAGACGAGATCGTTGCTGTTGAAGTTCAGGAAATCGGCGGCCCGCTCATAAGAGGCAATATCTTCCTGCGTCAGCTCCAGGCGCACTCGTTGCGGATAATCGTAACTTGAATCGGGATCGTTGACAGGAATGGCGAATAAGCGTCCTTCTCCGTATTCGGCGGCGAGCGCGTTGCATAAGTCAGTGGTAAAAGTAGCAATGCCGCACTCCCGCGGCAGGTAATTCCCGACGAAAGCGATGCGCGTAGGCAACGGCAGACGGCAGGCTTTCAACATAACTGGCAAAGAAGCTGGCGTACCAGTTATTCCAGTGTGTGTCTCGGGACGTATAATTTCGGGGAACGGCATCTTGTCCTCTTTTCAATCGAGATTCGCTCTGCGCTTTCGAATCCCTGCGCGATATCGCTTGCGACGCCTGGCACATGGCCCAAAGCTTAACCCGCGTGCACCGTGACACTCGGCTTATCTTGCTGGGACCGCTTGGAGATGCCTCTCGACGCCAAAGTCCTGCCACGCGTGTTGCTGGATCCGGCGGGGTTGCAGTGCAGCGATCGCAATGTGCAAGCCCAGACGTTCCGGCAGGATGCCCTTCTCGCGCACGAAAACGGAACGCAGCTTCACGCTCGCGCTCTCTTCGATGACGCGGGCGCCTGCGGGCGGATGGGACCAGCTACAGGATCGGCCGGCGCGACGGCTACGCCAGATGAGGAATGTTCCCCAACATAATCCTTAGCAAACTCCGATGAGTTTGCGCTGATAGTGTCCGGTTCAGGCACGGAAAAGCCGGTGGCATCGGGTTGGCTTAGAAGCGGCCACGGATGTATTTTGGTGCGGAAGCGGGGAGACAGGTGGTTCTTCACGTCGCTTCCCTTGACGAGGCTCATTTCGGCTCCCGTTGCTCGGTTGCGTAACTGAAAGATGCTCGTCTGGAGCGAAGCCTGGAATGCTGAAGGCGAGAAGGGGAAAACGGGCTGCTCTCTCAAGCATACGCCTACCAGAGCCTGCGTGCCGACTTTCCGTTCCTCGTGCCCGGGCAGGTGTCGCCGCGCTATGCCGGGGTTGGAGTTTGTCGCGAATGGATCAAAGATCGCGAACCAAATGCTTGAGAACACAGAATGGGGAATGCAGCAAGAGCGGCTAACGCAGAAAGCTTGATCCCGTCCATGAGCTAGCCCCGCCATCGTTGGGGCCGTTATTTGCCTATCCCAACCCTCTATGAGCGTAGCGGCTCAAGTTATGGGAGTCTGAGCAGATTCGACCACTTGCGGCGCAAGGGGAGCGGATCGCGACTGTGACCCTTCAAGCTGCGCGATTCATTCTATTTAGAGGAAGCGTTGCAGCGGCAGGAGCGGAAGCTTGGCGAGGTCAATCGCGAACTCTATCGCCACGACCGGACGAACGTTCGCGGTCGCGAACCGGCTCTTCCGGAACACGCAAGGCCCAATAAAGAACGATGAGGATCAACGCCATTTGCAGGATCGTCATTGCACCCTCCCTTGTTCACTACTGCATAGAGCCGGCGTTTCTTTAAGCGTGGGCATGGCGCTCCTGGCCCGCGAAACTCGATCTCCAAACCGGAGCAGGCGCAGCATCCCGGTGCTGCGCCCATCTCTCCGGTAGGGGAAGGAACTTCAGGATCCTGAGTAAAGCATCGAGGCTGGCGCCCTTGGCAAAGAAAGCATCGGCTGAAACGCCGCAGACGATGAGAAGGCTCGCCTTTCTTTCACGCATGCCCGCCTCCCGCATTACGGCTGCTGCTGAGACTGGGGTAAGTATGCCGGTATCTCCGTCGTGGCGATGAGCAATATTGCACACAAAGTGGAGCTATCTGTAAGCGCCAGGTTTTCCCCTTAACCGGCCGAGTGCGTCTTATCGGACAATTTCCGTGAGTTCACGGCGATCGCGAACACAGGAATCGTGGACCTCAGAGTATTGGCTTTATGTTACGCATAGAGACAACTCTCTCTTGTTTCTCAGTGCTGTAACTGGGGCCGGCCACTGGATTCCACCTGACGACGGCGTGTTAGAAGCGGCTGTCCAGGCACCCAATCGACCGGCTCGGCGATTGTGTAGTAGATCGGAATCCGGCAATAGGCGCAATGCGCTTCCCGAACTACGCTGAGAGAGCCGTCGACATGCTGACGGAAACTCCGCAGACACTCCGGACAGGCGATCGAAACATAAGGCATTCCATCGGCATCGTTCTCGTCTTGTTGAATCCAGAGGGGTGCTGAGGGGTGTGGACGCCGGGCAGGCATCCGCTTCGGCGGCGTTAGACTTTCCATGATTTTCAGCAGAGAGCGGACGCCGCTGCCCTTCTGATAGAAGGCATCGGCGGCAACTCCGGATGGCACCTCATCGCCGGAGAACGCGCCGCTCATGGCGATCACCGGGATCGCGGGAAAGCGGCGGCGAACCACGGAGAGGAGCTCAAATCCAGACATGCCCGGCATGTTGAGATCGGAGAGGATCATATCCGGAATTTGCTTCCGGATTTCGAGCAATGCGGAGAATCCGTCTTCGGCGGTTCGAACGGGGTAGCCAATCTCGGTAAGCGCGGACGACAACGACTCTCGAATCGAAGGCTCATCCTCTACGATCAGCAGTCTCTCTTTTGTGCGGGGCATCTTCCACCTCACAAGAGGATGAAGGTAATGAGGCGAGTATCCCTCGCGAGGAATTGCAAAGCTGGTCAATTCTGCACAGAGTATGCGAGAAATTATGGCTGGCGTAGGACTTATTCCGCGGGGATGGCGGAAATGGCAGGCCTCTCGACGTCATCGTCCGGCAACTGATCGTGAAGAATCACATTGAGCAGCGACTTATGCACGCGGATGCGGCCGTCGTATTCGACAAAACCCAGCTGGCGAAAGCGGTTCATAAAGAAGCTGACACGCGAACGAGTGGTGCCGATCATCTCGGCCAGAGTCTCCTGCGAGATCTTGGGAATCAACGGTTCCGGCTCCCCCGGCTGGCCAAACTCAGCCATCAACAGCAGAATGCGCGCCAGGCGCTTTTCGCTGGAGTTGAAGAGTTGATCCACCAGATCGGCCTGGATGCGCATGCTGCGGTCCAGCAGAAATTTCAAGAACAGGTCGGATAATTCACGCTCCTCGTGCATGACGCGGATCATTTCCTCCCGGCTTATCTTGAGCGCGGTGCAGACGACAATGGCGGTGGCCGTAGACAATCGCTGCCCAGGCACCGCAACCAGCGCCCCCTCTCCCACAAAGTCTCCCGCGGAGAGGATCGCGATGGTGGCTTCCTTACCGGTCTTCGAGACGACCGTGATCTTTGCCCGGCCTTTTTGAAGATAGAAGATTGAATCGGCTGGGTCTCCCTGCGAATAAAAAGTTTCCTTGGGCTCCAGTTGGACAATTCTTCGCCCCAGTCCGGCGTTCGCCAGAAAGGCGGTTGCATCAAACCCTGGTTTTGCCTGCGCAGCCACCGCTCAGTCCTCCTTCAGAATGTAGAAATAGCTCGTGATATTGCGGAGAAACGCGATCCCATCCTGCCGCAATCTGCACTCCTGCGAAAGGCCAGCTAAGCCTCGGCTAAAAGGACAGGAGGCATCGGATCCCGTAACCTGCTCATTCTAATTAGCATCTACGGCGATCAACTGATTGGACACTCCCAGCGGGAGCTTAGCATCAGACTGTGCCCTGAGGGTCCGGGCAATCTGTTCAATTTTGCTCACTTTTTTCAATTATTTTCAAGTCGCGCCGCGGCTTCCGGCACTCAATAAACCTTGCCATCGCCAGCGCCAGGCGGAACCGCGGAAAGTTTGCCGGACGGACGCAGCGCGAGCTCGCGAAATTGTGCAGTCCAATCCATAGACGTCTCCCGCAGCATCGATCGGCCGGCCTCCATCGAGAGAGTCCGATTGCTCAGACACTGGCAGTCAACAACTCTAAAGTGAAGTCACCTAGTGCGCCTCAGTGCGCGGAAAGATGTTGACGCTGCGCATGGGTAGAAAAAGGTGAAATCAGTGAAAAAATTCATGACGTTAGTGGCGTTGTTCAGTCTGGGTGTGGCAAGCACCGCCTGGGCGGAGACTCGCGAAGCTGTGCAGAACCGGCTCGACAATGCAACGTTGGTGCTGCACCAGATCATGGCCGCGCCGGATAAAGGCATTCCGGAGGAAGTACTGGAGCACGCGAAGTGCATCGCCGTCGTTCCCCACATGATCAAGGGCGGCCTTGTGTTTGGCGCGGAGAATGGCAAGGGCGTAGCCACCTGCCGGACCGCAAACGGTTGGAGTGCGCCGGCGTTCTTTGCCATCACCG
>PLSB01000173.1 GCA_003165005.1 Acidobacteriaceae bacterium
GCATAACAGCTTACGATGCAGGCATTGCATCCCGTGCAACTGTTCATGTCAATCGACATTCCCCACGCGATGGCCTCGTTGTACTCCCAGTTGGGGAAGAGCGTGGTGCCGTTCGACGGCGTCTCGCGGCCCTCGCCCTCGTGCGCAAAGTTCGGGTTGGCCTTGAACTCGTCAAGCGAAGCGTAGCGAATAATCCCGCGCTCGCCGATCGCCTCATCGGCTTCGAGCGAGTTGTTGTTCTGGCCCTTGGGCTGCCCGAAGGCTTCGCCGCGATGGTCCTGGAAGTGGCTCTTGGTGATGGCAATGCCCCACTTGCCATCGACCTTCTTCACCGCGCCCGTCGCGTAGAACGGCGCCCAGGTGTTGCGAATCAGGTAGGCATTGAACCCCGCACCACCGGCCACGCGGCCGATCTGACGCCCATATCCAAGATGAACCGTAACGGAGTTATCGGGATGGCCGGGTGCAACGATCACCGGCGCTTTCACGCGGCCGTTGCCCACGCTGATCTCGATAATGTCGTCTTCTTCAAGGCCCCACTTGCTGAGCGTGGCGCCGGAGACGATGGCGGCGTTGTCCCAGCTCAGATTGGTGACCGGCTTGGGCAGCTCCTGCAGCCAGCCCACGTTGGCCCAGCGGCCGTCGTAGACGTTCGGATCGGGACGGAAGATGATCTCAATCGAATCCTTCGGCGTCGGAATCGGGATTCTGTTGCTTATAGGCCCGACGCCCCCTGAATCGCGTGTACTAAAAACCGTATCCCCAATCCACCCGTCGTGCAGCGCCTTGCGCCAGCCGGTCTCGAAGTCGCCCTTGATGACGGGCTTCCAGGTCTCGCGCACGGCATCGTAGGGACTCACCATCGGCTCGTTGAGCAGCGCCTGGAAGATGTGATGCGCGGAGCGCCCGCCATAGAGCGGATCGATCATCGGCTGCACAATGGAAACCGTGCCGTCGTAGGCGCGGGCGTCGGACCACGACTCAAGATAATGCGCGGCGGGAATGTGCCAGTGAGACCGCTGGCCGGTTTCGTCGTAATGCGTGCCGAGATGTACCGCGGTCTTCGTATTGCCGATGCTCGCGTTAAACACCCTCTCGAAAGCCGCGGAGAATCCAAGATCGGCGGGCACGTCGTAGATCGGATTCGAGTTGAGAATGACGAGCCAATCCACCTTGCCCGCATTGAGATCGGCAACCAGAGACTTGAGATCGCCAAGCTGGTCGCTGGGCAGCGGAATCGCGGGCTCGGAGCCAGCGAGGACCGTCTTGCCCACGTTGCCAAGCGCGTTGTTGATGGCCAGCGCCAATTCGGCGACGGCTGGATGCTGATAGAGCCCCGGAATTACCGCGCACTTGCCGACGTTGACTTTCAGGTCATTCGCAAGCGCGGCAAGAAACTTTTGCTGCTCGGCGGTCCATGCGTAGCTTGGAACGCTCATGCCGGAAACGCCGACCGCCTGCGCCAGCGCAGCCGCGAACGCCGGAATCTCACTCGCCCTCAATCCCAGCCGATGCTCGGCCTTCATGCCCGTCGTGGTTGGCGTCGACTCGATCGCGTAGAGCCGGTTCATGCCGTTTTCCGGCTGCTTGCGCCGCGCCGCGTAGTCGCGCACCAATTTGTGAAAACCGGGATAGGCGGCTCCGGAAAGAAAATCCGCATCGAGCGAGACGATCACATCGGCTTGGCTCAGGTCGTACTGAACATTCAACCCTTTTTCAAGAAACGTTCCCGCAATTGCCGGATCGTACTGCACCAGCTTCGCCTTGGGCCACGCCTTCTGCGCTTCCTGCCACTGCCGCGCCAGCGTGGGAGAAGTAATGGTCGCGCTCAGGAAATAAATGCCGGTTCCGTCCTTGGTCGAAACCACCTTGTCGCGAAAGGCTTCGGCAAATTCGGCCCACTCGCGGTTGTCGTCCTTGTACCTGACGTGCTTCGAGCGGTCGGGATCGTAGAGATCGAGGAGCGTGCCCTGCGAGAAGGGATCGGAACCGCCGCGATTGTAGGCGTGCTCGGGGTTTCCATCAATTTTGATAGGCCGGAACTCGTCGCTCTTGACCAGCAGCGGCACCGCGCCGGTCGCAAACGGATGCGCCGTAGCAAAGTACATCGGCTTGCCGAGGACCAGATCTTCCGGCGCTTTGATGTAGGGATAAATGGGCTCGTCGGGCTGCTTGGTGCAACCGGCCAGGCCGGCCAGCGCCATCGACGCGCCCATTAACTTCAAAAAACCGCGACGCGAGACGGGATCGACCCACTCCTGCGCCGCCGAGGGAAACTCGCGCTCCACCGCGGCCTGGAATTCGGGCGTGTTGGCCAGCTCGTCGAGCGAGCGCCAGTATTTCTTGCCCTTCGAGGCTTTGAGCGCCTTCCGCACCTGTTCGAGCGTCATCGGCTCAGAGCTCTCGGGCGGCGCAACCAGGGCCGTATTTTCGTGCTTGTCGTTCACGGCGCTTCCCATTGGATTCTCCGCGGTCTGCCCGGTCGCGTTTTTTCTCTCGCTGCTCATCGGTGGCAAACCTCGCAACTGGTCAGGTCTTTCGGGGTGCGAATCTTGTAGTGCACCTCCAGGAACTTGCCCAAATCCTCCTGGCTGGTGAACTTGTGAACCGGCGACGCCGCCGGCGAACTGCCCGCGGGCGAGGGGCTGGTGGTCAACGAAGCCGGCTCCAGAAGAGCCGGCGAAGTCAGCGCAGCTACACTCTTCGGATCCTTCGTCGTGCAGCTCACGCTTTCGGCGGTGGGCACATCCGACTTGTCCGCCGCCGCGCACCACACCGGCCGGTCCTCGGTCGGTCCCTCCCACGCCATGTTGTAGATCTCGCCGGTGGGCCGCAGATTTTTGGCCGGATTGCGATGGCAATCCAGGCACCACTCCATCTGCAGCGTGTTCTCGGCGTACATCANNGGCAGCTTTCGCAGCCGATGCCCTTACCAACGTGAATCTCGTGGCTGAAATAAACAAAATCCGGCAGGTCGTGGACCTTGATCCACGGGATGGACTCGCCAGTCGCCCAGCTCTCGCGCACCGGCTCCAGTAATTGAGCATTGGTCCAGATCTGCGCGTGGCAGTTCATGCAGGTGCGCGTGGGAGGAATGCCGGCGTAGCTCGACTTCTCCACCGTGGTGTGGCAGTACTGGCACTGCAGACCCAGGCCCTGCACGTGATGCTTGTGGCTGAAGGGAACCGGCTGTTCCGCACGCTGACCCTGCCGCGTGACCCACGGCGAGCGCTGCAGCTCGTCGAGCGTGACCCCCAAAGCAATGACGATCAACCCCGACAGCACCAGGCCCATGCGTGCCAGTGCATTGGAGCTGCGGTCGAAGATTTGCGCCATGAACGAATCCCGGCTTTCGTTGTTCATGCGCCGCGTGTGCTGGCGGTCACATGGGTGATGTACAAGAAACGCTCTTCGATAAAGCTCTGCCAGTGGACAGGGAAGCCCGAAATCTCACTATAGCGCAGGTGGGACGGTGGCGGCATGGGAACCGAGCAAAAAATACGAAAAAACTATGCGGCATACCGCATTGTAATCGGCTGAAAAGAAAACCGCTTGTGACAAGCGCGGAAACCGGCAAACCCCTATCATTCTTCTGGTGCTCACGTACCAGAAGTTGGGATGTTCACGGAAAAAATATCATACCGATGCAAGGCCGCGCCAGCGTGCCGTGCGGGTCTGCACTTGGCCGCCCCTGCAGGCGGCCGGTCGCACGCGATGTTCGCGGATGGTTAACCTCCGCATGGCCCGTCGCCCCTATAGCGCTTTCGGAAATGGTGTAGATCGAAGCCGCAACTGCTGAGTAGATTTTTCCTCTCCGGGGTCCCCAATGACAGGTCTTCGTCGTTGGGGTGGAAGTAAAATCCACATACAAGGCCCTCAAAACTTCACAGTATTCCCGAAAGCGCCGCAAACAGTCGCGCAAGCGGTTGTCATCCCGAGCGCAGCCGAGGGTGTACGCGCCGGAGCAAAAATA
>PLSB01000184.1:0-4590 GCA_003165005.1 Acidobacteriaceae bacterium
GCGCCGCGGTCACCGTCTTTCTGAATCACCAGAACGGAACCCAGTACTTCCACATGGCCTACGAGCATCTTCGCTACCCCGATATCGTCCAGGGGCTCGTCAAGCCGCTCTTCTTTGGCTACATCATCGCGTCCATCGGCTGTTTTTACGGAATGAGGACCACGGGCGGCACGGAGGGCGTGGGCCGCTCCACGATTGCCGCCGTGGTGAATGCCTCCGTGCTCATCATCTTTGTCGACTTCCTCATTACGCACGTTCTGCTCTCCATCCTTCCATCATGACCTATGCCGCCATTCCCGCGCCGCAACCCCCGCCGGTAAATGCGGCGCAGGGTCCGGTTGTCGCCTTGCGCAACGTCGCCCAGGCCTTCGACGGCCCTCCGGTCTTTGAGGATGTGAGCTTCTCGGTTGCGCCCGCGGAGACGCGCATTCTCCTGGGGCCTGCCGGCGTCGGCAAAAGCGTCTTGCTCAAGCTCATCATCGGGCTGCTTCGCCCGATCGAGGGCAGCGTAGAGCTCTTCGGCGAAGAAATCTCGCAGATGCCCGAGGAGAAACTCTTTCCCTTGCGGGCGCGGGCCGGCATGGTCTTCCAGGAGGGCGCTCTCTTCGACTCGCTCACCGTGCGCGACAATGTCGCCTACCAGTTGATCCAGGAGCGCGTGCCCGACGAGGCGATCGACGCCCGCGTGCATGAGGCGCTGCGGTTCGTCGGATTGGAACAAACCTTCGCGCTCTATCCGTCGAGCCTTTCCGGCGGCATGAGGCGGCGCGTCGCCATTGCCCGCGCCCTCATCCATCAGCCGGAACTGATTCTCTACGACTCGCCCACCGGCGGCCTCGATCCGGTTACTTCGGAGACCATCATCGAACTCATCGTAAAGCAGCGCGACGTGCGCGCCACTCCATCCCTGCTTGTGACGCACCGCCTTCAGGACGCCTTCACCCTCTGCACGCACCACTTCGATAGCGAAGAGGATCGCATGGTCCCGCTCCCCGAGGGCCAGACCAACCGCAATACGACATTCCTCATGCTCAACGAGGGCCATCTCATCTTCGACGGCTCCCTCGACGAACTGGTCCACTCCAAAGACCCGTTCGTGCGCGAATTCCTGGAGTAGATCGCGTCGGCGGCGGTTTGACTTTTGCGGGAGTTCGTCTGGGTTTCGCAATGGATGCGAAGAGAAACTCGCGCCGTCCCTGCTCAAATCTCACCAGGACGCAGTTGCTCTGGTTCCGCTCTGGCAGCAGGAAGGCGCCCGTCTCAACGGTTGACCGATCCCCGGTTTAGCGGAACGCGCACCACGATCTGTTTGCCGGCGCGCACCACCATCCGCGAGAAGCTCTCGCCCGTAACGTTCGTGAGCGAGATGTACTTGCCGTTAAGAGCTGTGACGTCGCCGCGCAACGGTGCATTCGGATCGGCAGGCAGGCTGAAGCTGACGCGCACATCGGGTTGGCCGTCGCCGTCGAGATCGATTTCTTCGCTCACGCGCGCGGGCAACGCGTCCACGGGCTCGAAAACGACCTGGACGAAGGGCTCGATGCGCTCGAGCAGGCGCGGCTCGACCGGCTGGTAGACCACGATCTTGTACCCGCCGCGGTCGATGATGCGGGCAACCGTGCCGCCGCTGTAGGCGGCGTCGATGTGCAATCCGGCATCGGCGACGGCTTTGCTGAAGACTCCCATCAGGACGAACGGAACACTGGCGGCAACGACGAGCATGAGCGCCGCGCCCGTGTAGGCAAGAATCGAAAGAATGCGTCTGCGCATGATGTCCTCCGCTATTTCAAGGGCAGCCAGTGAACCATGGTGGCGATGGAATTGGCCAGGATGCTGCCGCCGAACATCGTGGCCAGCGCCCACGCGCCGTAGAGAAACAGCAGCCGCGCGCGCTCGGGTTTGACGGCCACCGGCGTTCCCTTCAGGTGCCACACGGCGGCGTCCTTTTTGCAGGCGTCCACGCAGGCGCCGCACTTCATGCAGTTGAGCAGCGTCTTACCTTCGCGAACCGACTCCTTCGAGAGCGCCACCGTGGGGCAGCTTGTCTGGCATAGGCCGCAATCGAAGCACTTCTCGCGGTCAAAGCGAATATCGAAGAGGTTGATCTTGTTAAACAGCGATTGAAATGCGCCAAAGGGGCAAAAGAACCCGCATTGCGTGCGTTTCTTGGTCAGGTAGGGCAGTACGACCACCAGTCCCACGAACAGGGTGACGAAGACCCCAAACTGGAGGGCGGTCTCCAGATCGCGGACGGCGGGGAACTCGGTGACGGTTTTGAACGGGCACAGCCACATGCAGTAGAACGGCTCAAAAAGCGCCGCCGAAAGCAGCACCACGCAGAGAAGGATGGCCCAGGGGATGAGCCGCAGGATGGAGCCGTACTTTGTCACGAAGCGGTGCAGCCTGCGCCGTTTTCCAAAGGCGGCGAACCCTTCATCCATGCCGCCAAAGAAACACGCGTAGCTGCACCACGCCTTGCCCAGCACCAGGGTAAAGGCGAACCAGAGGCCGATCATGACCGCAATCGAATGCGGATTGCTCGCCGTGGGCAGGATCGATCCCGGAAAGACGATGGTGCGCGCAAAAGCCGCGGGCAGGATGAGCGCAGGCGTCACCATGAAGCAGAAGGGAGTGTCTCCCGACACCATGCGGCTGATGGGAATGCTCATGGTGCCGCGCTCGGCAATCAGCGAGGCGATGAAGCCGACGGGGAAGAGAAAGCCCAGGGCGACAAAGAAGATGCGCCGCCAGCGGTAGGTTTCGCCGGTGCGCATCATCAGGAAAAAGAGGCTGGTCATGAAGACGATGACCAGCACGGCGCCGATCGAGAGAGCCCGGCCCCCGCTGCGGAACGACGGCGTGAACATGAGCAGGGACCACAGGGCGATGGGCAGCGTGAGAAGAATGGACCGGCCGATGCTGCGAAAGGCCGGCGGCCGCGCAGGTGCGGAGGAGGGGCTAGCCATTGATGATCCTCTCGATCAGGAGCGAAGCTCCGGAAAATCCATACCAGCAGGCCAGCAGAACGGCGACCATACGGGCCACCGTGACCACCGCCGGCGTTCGTTGGAGGAATCCTAAGGATAGAAACGGAAGAAACCAGATTGCGGTTCCGGCAAAGAAGCAAAGAAAGAAAAAAAGTGCGCCGGAAAGATGGGCCAGTTGAGCGGCGCGGACACCGGCCACTAGAAAAGGCGGGCAAAGATTGATCCCGGTGAGGAAGCCTAGCGCCACGGCGCCCGAAGGCCGCGGGCGAGGCGCTTCGCCGATCCTGACCAGGCGCGGGGAGGGCTCGGACAGAGCGCGTCGAGGCCGCGGCCATCCGGCCGCATAGACCAGCAACGCGATTGCCAGCAGCAATTCGATGCCGCCATAGGCCCAGGAGCGCCCGCTCCAGGCGCGCGGAATCGCTGCCCCCACCAGCCACGCCGCGGCGGCAAAGACCATGTAGCCAGCCAGCCGTGCGGCCAGAAACAGGAGCAGTTGACGGCTGTGCGGCCCAATTCCTTTGGGCTGCACCAGCATCCAGGGCAAAACCACGGGCCCGCACGACGCCAGGCACACCGGGCCGGTAGTCAGCCCGAGCACGAGCGCTTCTCCGGCGCTGGCCGCCAGTGGGAGTGCCGCCATCTTGCGCGTAGTGTACCGATTCTCTGCGCTTCGCCCCGTGACTGGGGTCACGGCCTCATATGCCAAGCGAGGAGCCTCAGCCCATGTCAGCCGCTCGCATGGTGCAGGCCCTCTCGGCTTGGTTTTCCTCCCTCATCGGGCCGTTTCCTCCCCAACTACGGCAGGAAATCTCCCTCTCTCGGGCGGAGATGTCTTATGCTTGTAACAATCCCTTCTTGCTTCGGCAGGCCAAACAAACAACCCTATGAGTGCAGTCGTACTGGTGGTGGACGATCTTCGGGAGCAGTATACGCGGGAGATGGCGCTGGTGCGCCAGACCTGCGATCGCACCGGAGACGGCACGGCGGCCATCCGGCGGCGCTCGGCGGTGGTGGACCGCATCCTGATCGAGATGTGGAAGCGTGCGTTTGCCGGCCTGCCCACGCAGAACGTGGCCCTGCTGGCGCTGGGCGGCTACGGCCGCAAGGATCTCTTCCCCTTTTCCGACATCGACGTGTTGTTTGCCTTTGCCGACGAGAAGACCGAGCAGCAATCGAAGGAAGCGGTACGGACGATCATCCAGGGCATGTGGGACATCGGCCTCCGCGCTAGCCCCACTTCCCGCACCGTCAAGGAAGCCGGCCGGTTCGATCCCGACAACCTGGAATTCACCCTGGCCACGCTCGACCGGCGCTTTCTCGCCGGGCAGTTTCCGCTCTACCAGCAGCTTCACCAGGTGACTTTCCCCGGCCTGGTGCTGAGCGAGTGGTCGACGATCACGCAAAAGCTGGGAGAAATCGCCCGCGCGCGGCACGCCAAGTTTGGCAACACCATCTTTCATCTGGAGCCGAACGTGAAGGACTGTCCCGGCGGGTTGCGCGACTATTCGCTCGCCGTCTGGTTTGCGATTCTGTTCCACCTTAAGGAGACGAAAGAGTGGCCGCGGCAACGCGGCGGAGTCTTCCAGAGCGCGCGCGGCGA
>PLSB01000184.1:4639-8658 GCA_003165005.1 Acidobacteriaceae bacterium
GCCCCGGTCAGCTTCTACCGCCAGTTCCGCCGCCGCCGCACCCCCATCGCCGGGACCGATTTTCTCCTCGACCAGGGACGTATCGACATCCAGCCCGGAGCGCAGTTCAACGACACGGCGGCGATTCTGCGCGTCTTCTCCCTGATGGCCACGCACGGGTACACGCTGTCGCAGGCGGCCGAGGATCGCATTACGGACGCGTTGCCGGTTCTGGCGATTTCGATTCCCGAGGGGCCTTACCTATGGAATGCGTTGCGCGAGGCGCTGCTGGGGCCGCACGCCGCGCACGCGTTGCGCACCATGCACGCTCTGGGCGTTCTGGAGATGCTGATCCCGGAGTTCCACGGTATCGATGCGCTGGTGATCCGCGATAGCTATCACCGCTACACCGTGGACGAGCATACGTTTCTGACCATCGACAACGTGCACGGCCTGCGCCAGCCGGCGTACGAATTCGAGCAGCGGCTGGCGCAATTGCTGCCGGAGATCGACCGGATGGATCTGTTCCTGCTGGCGCTGCTGCTCCACGACACAGGCAAAGCGCGGCGCACCGGCGAGCATGCCGTCCAAAGCGTGGAGCTGGCCGACAGCTTTCTCGCGCGGCTGGACTTCGACGCCGAAGAGAAGGAAACCGTTCTCAAGCTGATCAAGCTGCATCTGGAGATGTCGGTGGCCATGCGCCGCGACATCTTCGATCTCGAGAACGTGAAGGCCTTCTCGGAAAAGATCGGCAGCCCGCAAATCCTGAAGATGCTGACCCTGATGACCTTTGCCGACATCAAGGCCGTGAATCCCGATGCGCTCACGCCCTGGAAGGCCGAGAACCTGTGGCAGTTCTATATGTCCACGTCGAACTTCATGGATCGCTCGGTGGACGAGGCGCGCTATCACGCCGCCATCGATCCCACGCTGCTCAATCGCATCCGGTCGATGGTTCCACCCGCGCAGCACGACGCGCTGAAGCGTTTCCTTGAAGGCCTGCCGCAGCGCTACCTGCAGACCCGCCTGCCCGAGCAGATTCGCAATCACTTTCAGATGGCGCTGAATCTCGACGAAAATCCGGTGCAGCTCGATCTGCGGCCCAACCGGCAGCTCTTCGACCTGACCGTGATCACGCGCGACCGCACGCGGCTCTTTGCCGACGTAGCCGGAGTTCTGGCCGCGTGGGGCATGAATATCGTTCGCGCCGGGGCCTATTCGAACGACGCCGGCGTCATCGTCGACAGCTTCCACTTCACGGATGTTTTCCGGACCATCGAACTGAACCCCAGCGAGAAGGATCGCTTTCTCGAAAATGTACATGACGTGGTGGCGCAAAAGATCCCGGTGCAGCAACTGCTCGACGCGCGCCGCCACATGAATCACCCCGCCAATCTCAAGGTCGAGGTGCCGACCAAGCTCGAATTCGACTCCGAATCGTCAAGCCATTCCACGATTCTGCAGGTGATTGCGCAGGATCTTCCGGGCCTGCTGCGCCAGATCGCGCTGGCCCTGAGTTCGCACCAGTGCAACATCAAGATCGCGCTCATCGACACCGAAGGCGAGACCGCGATTGACGTCTTTTATCTGACCAGCGGCGAGGAAAAGCTGACCCCGGAAGCGCAGGAAGCGCTGGGCAAGGACATGACGGCCGCGCTCGAAGCCATGCGCGTGCCGGCGTAAAGAAGTTCAGAGTTCAGAGTCCACAGTTCACAGTGGACGGACGACTGTGTCCTTGTGCGACTCCCGAACCGTGATCTTTCAAAAAAGGGTTGGGGAAAGGCGTCCCCGTTTCGGAATGCAGCACGCTTTCTGCCCTATTTTGGAGGATGAATTATCTCCTTTTACAGGAGATGAAATGAAGCGTAAACTAGGAGAGGTGCAAAAGCCATGAATCAGAGCGCAAATCGAGCCCACGCTCGCACCAAATCGGGGAGTCCACGACTCGCGGAGCGCGTACCCAATCGGGTGAAGCTCTCCACGACCGTCGCGGCGGAGAACCTGGCCTATCTTGGCGCTCTGGTGAGCGCTGGCCGGACAGGTTCGATTGCGGAGGCAGTCGATCTTGCGATTGCCCGGTTCCGCCGGGAGGAAAACCGCGCGCGCCTGGACCGCGCCACGGCGGCATACTTCGAGGGGCTCCCGGAGGAAGCGCTGGCAGAGGAACGGGGTTTAGCGCACCGGCTGAACGCCTCAATATGCGGCCTGGATTTTGACCGTGAACTCTGAAGCCAAGCCGCGCCGCGGAGAGATTTGGCGCGCCGATCTCGGCGACGGAAAGAAGCACGCGGTGGTTATCGTTTCCCTCGATGGCAGAAATCTTAGCGAGCGCGCATCCTCGGTTTTGGTGGTTCCATTTGGCAGTTATGGCGTCGAAGGTCCGACCGTGATCCGCATGCAGCCCGGCGAAACCGGATTGCCGGAACCCTCTTTTCTCAAGGCTCATTTCATCCAGGTGCTGCCTAAGGAGCGTCTTCTTGATCGTCTGCTCCGGTCGTTGTCGGCCAGGCAATTGCGCGCCCTGGTGGCGTGCATTCTACGCGCCGTGGATCCGGACGCTCCCTACGAGCCGTAACTGCGGAGCATCGTCACTTCATCTCTCGAGGGAGTGTGCGGCAGAGCGCTTGCAAGCGTCCTACGCCGTGTCCTTGCGCACGAGGTATTCCTCGAGTAGCACGGCGACCAGCACCGCCGTAGGGATGGCGACCATGGCGCCGGCAATGCCTCCCAGTTCCGAACCGGCTAGGAGAGCGACAAAGATCCCCAGCGCCGGCAGCTCCACGCGGTTCTTCATGATGCGCGGAATGAGCCACGAGTTTTCGATCTGCATCCAGACCACGAAGAAGATGAGCACGCCCAGCACGCGGCCCCAGGAGTCGATGGCCGCCACCAGAACCGCAATCACGATGGAGATGGCCACGCCCAAAACAGGAACAATATTGAGCAGGCCCGTAAGCACGCCAAGGCTGTAGGCGTAGCGCACGCCCAGCGAGAGATAGAGGATGGTGCTGGCGGTTCCCAGGATGAGCATGAGGCTGGCCTGGCCGACGAGCCACTTTTCCATGCGCACGGCCGCGCGTTGCAGGGTATTGTCGAGGCGCTGGCGCGGCTGCGGCGGAAAAAATGAGAGAAACCAGCGGTAAGCACCCTCGCCTTCGAGGATGAAATAGAGCGTGAGCACGAAACCGGCGGCGACTTGAAGGAGCGCGCCGGCCCAACCGGTGAGCGACACCAGAACCGTGCCGGCGGCCTGGCTCAGGTAGCCCTGAATCCATGCGATAACCTGGGCCGAGTTCAGGCGATCGACAACGGGAATCTGTTTGAGCCTGTCCAGCAGGGCGGGAAGACGCGCGGGCATCTCGCCTTGGACAGCCTCGAGGTCGTGAACGACCGGCGGGAAGGCGAGAAAGCCGAAGGCCGTGAGCGCGCCGGCCACGAGCAACAAGAGGAAAAAGATGGCTGCCGCGCCCTGGAACGGATGCCACCGGCCGATGCGCAACCGGGACGTGGCGCGCACCACCGGCGCGAGCACAACGGCAAAGAGCGCGGAGACGTAAAGCAGGGCCAGGACACTGCGCAGCAGCCACGCGACGTAGACCGCGAAGGCAAGAGCGAAGACGAAGACAATATGGCTGCGAATGTCCTGTGCGGAGTTAGGTGCGGATTGATTCATGCGAGGCGATCCTTACGAGATAGCGGGGTTAGCGGCGTAAGCGGAGTTGGCCGGCTCTAACCACGCTAACACCGTTCACCGCTAACTCCGCTGCCTCTTATTGCCCTCCACTGATAATCGATCCCACGATGCCGCCCAGCAAGCCTGCGCCGCTGGCCTGCTGCGCCGCTGGGGCTTTGGGCAGATACTCGTAGATCTGATGCGCGAGGCGTGAGATGGGCAGCGTCTGCAGCCAGACCGCGCCCGGACCCATCAACTCTGCCAAAAAGATCCCATCGCCGCCAAAGATCATGTTCTTGATGCCGGGAACCATGGTGATCTGGAAGCCGACCGACGCCTGGAACGCGCCCACGTGGCCCGGATGCAC
>PLSB01000289.1 GCA_003165005.1 Acidobacteriaceae bacterium
ATGTACTCCGGCGAGCAGAGATAGACATTGCGGCCTTCGATGGCCCGCGGCACGCCCGCGTTGGGCATGGCCGCCAGGGGCAGCGCCGTGGCCGCGCGCATGGCCTCCACCGCGGTCAGGACCGTGGCCGGACCGCTGGAGCAGTTCACGCCCACCGCGCCGGCGCCCCACTCGGTGAGCAACGCCGCGGCCTGCGCGGGCGAAGCGCCATCCAGGCACTCGCTCTCGTCGTCCACCGTGACCATGACCAGCACCGGCAGATGCGGCGCTACGGACTTGGCCGCTTCCAGCGCCTCACGCGCCTCGTTCAAAGCCGGCATGGTCTCCACGATCAGCAGGTCCACATGATTCTCGGCCAGAATGGCGATCTGCTCGGCAAACGCCGCGCGCGCCTCATCCAATCCGGTCTTGCCCAGCGGCTCCAGGCGCACGCCCAACGGGCCAACCGAGCCCGCGACCCACGCGGCAATTCCCGCGCCAATTTCAGTATTGACGGCCTGCTTCTCCTTCAAGCGCTCGATAGCCTGCCGCGCCAGGCGCACGCCCGCGGCGTTGATCTCGGCGATCTTCCCCGCCAGACCGTGACGCGCCAGGCGAAAGCGGTTGGCGCCGAAAGTATTGGTCTCAAGAATCTCCGCGCCCGCCTGCAAATACTCCTCATGCACGGCCAGGATCAGGTTGGGGTCCGAGAGGTTCAGCTCGTCGTAGCAGCGGTTGACGAAGATGCCGCGCGCGTAGAGCACCGTGCCCATGGCGCCGTCGGCGAGCACGGGGCGGTCGGCAAAGAGCTCGGAAAAGCTGGTCATCTTGTTGTCATGCTACCGCATTGCTGGCGGAGTTGTATGCAACCTCGCCGGGGATCCTGCCGGAGTTCCCTGCGGCAGGCCGAGGGATTCCAGGCGGTGCCCGCAGGGAGTCATGGCCCGAGGGCAGCACGCTTTCAATGGCTGCTCCGGCGCCGCGAAGAGCCGGGGCGCTTTGTTATACTTCGGGAGTCATAGCCTGCGTGGAAATCGCTTCCGGTCCTTGCCATTTGAGCGATTCCCGTGTGCTCGCATCGCCATTTCTTTGTCGACGCGGCCGGTTGCGCCGCTCCATCAATCGAGGGTTGGGATTTTGAAGAACAGAAGTCTTTGGATCAGCGTTGGTGCAGCGATCGTTACCGCGGCTGTACTGGCAGGATGTGGCAGCACCTCTTACCCCGATGGCCGCTCGCTCCCTCCCAGCAGGCTGGTCAACCGCGTCGTCATCGCCATCCAGAACCCCGGCGTGCAGTCCAAAGGGGCGCTGGAGATTGTCGACGCGTACTACGATGAACGCAGCGGCTACAACGGCACGCCGGCTATATTTACCATCAGCGGCTACAGTGGCGCGCTGCCTGTCACCATCCAAAACATGCCTGAGGAGCAGTTCGGCGCAGTGTACGGCTCGGGCGATGGCAGCTTGACTCTCGTCAGCTACGCGTCCGAGAGGGCCACCGGTACGGTGGGCGGCCTGAACGGGCCATCGTCCAGCGTCTTCATCACACGGAACAAGGCCTACGCGTTTGCGGCCAGCCAGGAGGCGCATCAGTTCACCGTCGCGAGCCCATCCAACGGTGGTTTCCTTGGGCTCAACCTTCCCAACGTATACCGCGTAAGCGTCAATCCCAGTGGATCGGTCGCACTGGCATTTGTGCAGAACTCCCCTTACGTCTACTACCCGCATCAGCTCTCCTCCGCGCAAACCATCGCCTACTCCGGAGGCTCTTCCACGTGGCCCAAGGCCGCGGTCGACTGCGAGCCGCAGAATGTGCCCACCTGGTGCCTGTTTCAGATGCAGAGTCCCGACAAGGTCGACCCGACGGGCAACTATTATGGCGCGCCGCTCACCTTCGATCACCCCATCAAGGCTGTCTTTTCGGCCGACGGCGGCACCGCGTACATCCTGAGCTGCGGGCCCGAATGCGGAGGCGCCACGGCAGCGTACACGCCGGTTCTCGTCGCGCCCATGATCTTTCTTCTGGGCCAGTATTCCGGGCTTCTGCCCACCACGAGCGCCCTGGCCAAAGCCACCGTCCCCATTCCCGGCGGAGCCAGCAATGCGCTGGTCGACTCCTCCACCATGTATGTGGTGGGTCAGTGCCCGGAGTTGGCGGGCACCACCCTTGGCCAGTGCCAGAGTGCCCCCTCCAGCCAAACCTACTGGGGCGGCAATCTGACCGTGGTCAACCTGGCCACGAACACCATCACGACGAGCGCCGCCATCAGCGACGGTCAACCCGGCGCCATGAGCCGCATCCTCGAAGCCGACGACAATACCCTCTGGATCGCGATGACCGGTTGCACCACCGGCGTGCGCTACGCCACCAGCCCGGCGAACGGCTACGGTTGCCTGACCATGTACAACACCTCCACCAACACGGTGACGCTGCTGGAGCCGTACATCGGCGATGCCACCGGCGTTGCCGCGGTTACCGGCCTGCACAAGATTTACACCGCCGAAGGCGGGCAGGTGTACATCTACTCCACGGTCGATGGCTCGTCGATCAACAACCAATTCGTGGCCGTGACCGGCACCGCATACGACGTGGCCTACATCGACGCGCTCACCGACGCCAACAACACCGTGTATTAGCGGAGTTAGCGGAGCTGGCGGAGTTAGCGGAGTTAGTTCCGAAGCCGCATGGCTGCGCAGCCCCGGAAATGTAGCGCCGGTCTCCAGACCGGCTGTAGTGCGGGCGTCCACGCCCGCACCGATCAGAGAATGATTACGAATTCATGCGGTTTGAGAATTAGTTCCCATGCCCACTGAAGCCCTCGACTTTCGCGCCGACGTTCTGGCCATCGCCGCGCATCGCGACGACGTGGAGCAGAGTTGCGGCGGAACGCTGCTGCGCATGGCGGCGCGCGGTCTGCGCACTGCGATTCTCGATTTGACCCAGGGCGAGGCTGGCACTCGCGGCACGGCGGAAGAGCGCGCCCGCGAGGCGGAAGAAGCCGCGCGCATTCTGGGCGTTGGCTGGCGCCGGGCGCTCACCTTGCCCGACGGCGCCATCGAAAACACTCTCGAGAATCGCTTGGGCGTAGTCCGCGTCCTCCGCGAACTCCGGCCGCGCGTCGTCATTCTGCCCTACTGGCAGGCGCGCCATCCCGACCACGCCATCACGGGCACGCTCGGCTACGATGCCTGTTTTCTCGCCGGCCTCAAGAAAATCGACACCGGGGTCCCCACGGACAGGTCTTCGTCCGTGGGGCGGGAGACGGGTGGGGAGCCGCATCGCCCCTTCAAAATCGTCTACGCCAGCCTCTACGCAGACGTGCGCCCCAGCTTCATCGTCGACATCACGCCCTTCATCGAGCAGCGCCATCAGGCGCTGATGGCCTACCGCTCGCAATACGCCAATCAACCGGCAGGCAGCGGCCTCTTCGTTCCTGAGGAAGAGATTCTTGAGCGCACCTTTGCCGAGGCGCGCCACTACGGATTGCTGGCCGGCGTTCGCTACGGCGAGCCTTTCGTGCAAAAAGAGGTCGGCCTCGTCGACGATCTAACGCTCTTGCCTGTGCGATCGATTTAGAATGGGAACCGAGATTCCTGGAGCCAGGTTTCGCACCGAATCCCATGACCAAGATCAGCCGACGCCGTTTCTTGTCCACCGCCGCATGCTCAATCGCTGCGGCTCGCCTCTCCGCGCAGGCCAAAGCAGAGATCCAGGTCGCGCTCACCATTCCGTCTGGAGCAACAGGCCCTCACATGCCGGCGGATTTCGTTGGCCTTTCCTACGAGGTCCAGCAACTCACCGATCCGGCTTTCTTTTCGCCGGAAAATGGCGGCCTCGTCCGTGCGTTCCAAGCCGTTGCCCCGCGCGGAGTACTGCGTCTCGGCGGCAATACCAGCGAGTATGGCTGGTGGCAGCCCACGCCTGGCTCGCCCGAGCCCGAACACCCTCCCATCCGTGAAGTCGTGGGCGAGCCCAAGGCGCAATTCTACGCAGTGAGTGCGGAAGCGGTGCGCAACCTGGCAGAGTTTTTGAAGACCACGGGTTGGAGCTGCATCTACGGGATCGGTATGGGAACAAACACGCCAGAGCGCGCGGCCGAAGAGGCCGAAGTCGCTGCCAAAACGCTGGGGCCGAGCCTCCAATACTTCCAGATTGGCAACGAGGCGGATCTGTTCAACTGGCATTTGCGCGATCCCCAAACCTGGTCGGCAAAGAGTTATCTGGCTGAATGGCTCAAGATGGCGGACGCCATCTCCGCTCGCGTCCCCGGCGCCAAGTTCGGTCTCCCGGACGTCGCCAGCAACATCGCCTGGCTTACGCAAATCGCCGGCCAGTGGAACTCCATCGAGCATGCTCCGCGAGTGGCCAACCTCACGCACCATTATTACTTCGGCGGGCCCGCCACCAATCCCGATGTCAACATCCCCAACCTGCTCAAGCCGGCGACGATGGCGAAGGTGCAGGCCACGGCCGACATCGCCAACGTGGCCGCGGCCAAGATGGGCGTTCGCCTTCGCATGACCGAGGGCAACTCCTGCTACCGCGGCGGCAAGCCCGGAGTTTCCGATGTCTTTGCGGCAGCTCTCTGGGCGGCCGACTACGCGCTGCTTCTCGCCAGCAATAACTACTCCGGCGTGAACCTGCATGGCGGCACGGGAAAGTCGGTCGCGAATTCGGTCGGAGGCGTTCTGCCGGGCGACCCGATGCTCGCTGCCGAAGGCGCAACGCCCGAGCAGATTGCCTCGCACCCGCATCCCTTCTACACGCCGATTGCGACCTTCGGCGCGGAGTATCTCCTTGAGCCGGTCGCGTATGGATTGAAGTTTGCCGGCTCGCTTGCAGGCGGAACGATTCTCGATGCCGGCTTCACGCAAAAGCTTCAGGTGGCCGGAGTGAATGCCTCGGCCTACGCCGCCAAATTGGCCAACGGAACTACTGCCGTCGTTGTTCTCAACAAGGACGCAGAGAACGATCTGTCGCTGCGCCTGGATTTTCGAGACGCCAAGGCCGCGAAGGTGGCGGCGGAAACCTTGAACGCCCCAGCGCTCGACAGCCGTGAGGCGCACATCACTCCATCCCCAGTCACCCTCCATCTCAAGAACGGGAAGATTGCAATCCTCGTTCCACACGCTTCGGGTCTTCTCGTCCGCGTGGGATGAATCGCGGCGGTCCTTCAGGATCGATGGAGCACTGCATAACTAACGCCCGCTGTCATCCTGAGCGGAGCGAGGCGCGTTCTTTGCGCCTTGCGGAGTCGAAGGATCTGCGGTTGTTTTTCGACGAGCTCAGAATTACCCCACTATCGATTCGGCAAGAGAATGCTGCATCCGTGCCCCATCCTTTTCCGCGCCCTCTGCGGAAATGGGTGGGAAAGTGCGCCACTGTTCCATCGCCGGATCGATAGGTGAGCAACCCGGTCCCCAATTCTTTTGCCGAGGCTTCGGCCGCTCTTTCGCCGAGTCTCGCGCTGTTCGTTGTGCTAAGGTTCAAGCGTGAGTCAAGGCGCGCCAGAGAAAGCCCGAAAAGGCATCGCAAAGCCGCGGCTCTTGCCCGGTTTGGCGGTGAAAGACGGCCTGATCCGCCATCCCTTCGACCTGGAGTTTGGCGTGCGCACCAGTGGGCTGATCGCCGGCCGCCATCTGAATGCCGGCCACCGGCACGATCGCCACGTTACAGCCTACTACGCCATTGCGCCTTCGGTTTTTCAGGGCATTCTGGTGCGCTGGCGCCGCTGCCGGCCCATCGCGCCCATCGATGCCTATACGTTCATCGATCTCGGCGCAGGCATGGGCCGCGCATTGCTGCTCGCGGCCGCGTTTCCCTTTCGCGCCGTCGTGGGCGTCGAACTGCACCCAACTTTGGCGCGCATCGCGCGTAGAAATCTCGCACTATGGCGCGCCGCCGGCCGCGCCCGCGTGCCCACACGTGTGCACTGCCGCGACGCGGCCAGCTTCCCGCTTCCGCCCGGCCCCTGCCTGGTCTTTCTCTTCAATCCCTTTGGCGCGCCCGTGCTGCGGCGGTTGTTGCGCATGTGGAAACAAACTCAAGCCAAACACGCCGGGCCAGTGGATGTTCTGTACATCAACGACGAGCAAAGAAGCGTGCTCGCCTGTGAGCCCGGATTTGAGCGTCTCTTTCGTGGACAGATCCGCCGCTCCCACGCCGATGCCGTGACTGATCGCACCATTCTCACGCAACAACCCGGCGGAGAATACGCCGCGCCCGGATGGGAAGACTGCTCGATCTTCCGATGGAAGGCAGGGAACAACCTGGAGACCCGGAGAGAGGCCGGGTAACGTGATCGCGGGCGGTTTCTGTGGAAGACCCGTTCTGTGGAAGGACATTCAACGACGTTATGAGTCACAACACGCACGCGCATAGGATGCTGGACCAAGGGTGGCGTTTTTATTGTCATAAGCAGTACGAGAAGGCATTAGAGAAGTATTGCCTCGTTCAGCAGAGTTCTCCGCTGTACCCCGCCTCTTTACATTTACAGGCATTGGCTCATCGCGAGATAGGCCATACCCAGATTGCAATAGAACTGTTGAAACACTCTTTGCACTTGCAGCCAACCAATGCGCAGGCGTGGAGCGATCTCGGCAAACTCCATTTTCAGCTGGGACACAACCAACAGGTTATCGCTTGTTTTCAGATGCGTCTTAATCTGGTGCCTGACGATTGGGAGGCCTTGCGATATTTGGGCCTTTCCTGCCATGCGCTGGACAATAAAGAAGAGGCTCTGCGTTGCTTTAAGAACATGATGGCGATTAGGCCCGATCACACTGAGGCATATCGCTATGCCGCAAACGTCTTGTTTTGCATGGGAAGATATCAAGAGGCTCTGGAGTTGAGCGATCGAACCATGCAACTCTCATCTACTGACGCCGAGGCCTGGAACAATCGCGCGGCTACCTATTTTGCCATGAGCGATTTTGTGCGCTCCAAAGAGTGCGCGGAAGAGGCGCTAAAGATTGCGCCGCGCTATGCTGAGGCCTGGACGACTTGCACACAAGCGCTCGCAGAACTTGCCGATTATATGCAGGCAAGGCAATGTCTCATGCGCGCTTTGGAGATTGATTCCCAGAATGCGACTCTGTATTTCAAATTAGGGATCATTGACTTTAAGGAGCTTCACTACGAAGACGCCCTCGTTCGCTTTGAGCAGGCTCTAACGATCGATCCTACTTATCAGGAGGCACGCTGCAATCACGCCGCATGCCTGCTCAAGATGGAAAGAACCGAAGAGGCGATCTCCGCACTGCAGACACTTCTTGCATTGGCTCCGGATCAAGCACAATCTCTCAATAACCTGGGCGTTCTCTATTTGACGAAAGGTCAATATGCTCGTGCTCTTCCACTATTCGAGCGCGCAGTGAGTCTCAAAGCAGACTATGTTGACGCACTTATGAACCTTGGCAGTGCGATGGAGCATGAGCGTCAGTGGGACAGGGCCATTACGTATTATTCAAGGGCATACGAACACGCTCCCGATCATCCGGAGTTGTTGGGGAATCTGCTGAACGCGAAGCTAAGGAGCTGCGATTGGAGCAACTGGGAGACGCTGACAACCAGGTTGCTCGATTGCATGCGCGCAGGGAAAGACGTGTGCGCTCCGTTAAGAGCACTACCGCTTGCCGAAGATGCCGCGTTGCTGAAAACGTATGTCGCCTCGTATTGCGCACAAACATACGGAGAGAACAGCGCGGCGATTGCGATTACATCTGAACGGCGAAAGATCCGGGTGGGTTATTACTCCTCTGATTTTCGCGAGCATCCCGTAGCTTATCTAATGGCCGAGATCTTCGAATGTCATGACCGCGACCATTTTGAGATTCTCGGCTTCACCTATAATCTGCCGGACAAGGGCGAGATGTACAAGCGCATTGCCCGGTCAATGGATAAGATTTACGATCTGGATCCCCTTTCACATCGCGACGCCGTGCGCATGTGCAGGGAACTGCAACTGGACGTAGCCGTGGATTTAGCGCGCTTTACGGGGCGTTCGCGGGCTGGTATTTTCATCGATCGCGTGGCGCCTGTACAGATTAACTACATCGGATATCCGAGTACGATGGGAGTTGCGAACTGGGATTGCGTCATTGCCGACGAAGTGGTGGTTCCTGCCTCGCACCGCTCGTATTATGGAGAGAAGGTTATCTGGCTTCCAGGCTGTTTTCAGGCGAACAGCACTTATTTGAAGGTTGAAGATAGAGTGTACGCGCGCGAAGATCTTGGGCTTCCGAGAGATGGCTTTGTGTTCTGCTGTTTCAACGGCTTAAACAAGCTGCAGCCTTCTGTTTTCCGGCTTTGGATGTCTATACTGCGCCAGGTGCCCGATAGTGTTTTGTGGTTGGTCAATAGCAATGCGGTGGCGAAACAGAATCTGCGGGCTTCTGCCGAGGGCCTTGGGGTTGCGGGTGAACGCATCGTCTTTACCGAGCCCGTCTCCTTGCCGGAACATCACGCTCGCCAAAGGGCCGCCGATTTGTTTCTCGACACGATGCCATTTAATGCAGGAGCTACAGCGAGTTCGTCGCTGCGCGTTGGTCTTCCGATTCTTATCTGCGCCGGAGATACCTTTTCCGCCAGGATGGGCGCAAGCCTATTATTGACTCCTGCATAAATAAT
>PLSB01000212.1 GCA_003165005.1 Acidobacteriaceae bacterium
CGAAGAGGTTGTAGTTGATCTGCGCCACAATCGCCTTCAGCGGCACGCTCAGCTCGATGCGCGTCGGGCTCACCACCGTGGGGCTGATGCTGCGCGGATTCACGAAGCCCGCCGTGCCCGGGTTGGGTAGCGCCGTCTCCTCAAAGAAGCGCGAGGGATGGCCCGTCGCCGGAACCTGCTTGATGCGCTNNGGCCCGATGTAATCTGCTGCCGCGTGAATGTCTGCAAAGGTTGCGTTCATAGCTCTCTCCACCCCCTCCATGGGGCCGTTGCTTGAGTGATCAGTGATCAGTAGTCAGTGATCAGTTAATGTCGATCAGCGGTCAGGGCAGTGGTCACAAGAGACTGACCACCGATCACTGGCAACTGACAACTGCTTCTACGAAATCGCGCCGGCCCGCAGCAGCTGCGTCTTCACCGCGATGCGCTGTTCCAGGCTCAGGCCCGACAACGCCGCATCCAGTGCGCGCACGTCCACCGGCCCCTCGCCGATGCCGTGCTTCGCCAGCATCTCCGCCGTGGCCGCTGGCATGGTCCGGCGCAGGGGGTTGACTGCATTGGCCGCGGATGCGGCCTTCACCTCGGCCAGCTCCCGCTCGACCGCGGCCAGCTTCTCGGCCAGTTCCGTCTCCCGGCGGCTCTGCTCCACCGTGGCCGAGATCTTGTCCACCTCGCCGGAAAGCGCGCCCTGGCGTTCTTCCAGCCAGTTCAGCGTCCTTTCCAACAGAGTGGTCGCGGCTTCCAGCCGCTCGACAATGTTCTTTTCGTCGTTTTCCATGTACTTCCTTTCTCCAGTGATCAGTGGTTAGGATTCAGTTATCGGCCCCCTTGCGTGCGTTTGAATCCGCCCGCAAAGGAAACACCCGTCAAAGCTCATTCTTGCCCTGTCGTTCGCGCCTTCGCCTACCAACAAAAAAGGCTCCGGTACACGGAGCCTCCTGGCTAACCTGCTAACTCGCCAACCTGCCATTTCGCTAACTCGTTGCTGTTCTAACTCCGCCAGCTCCGCTAACCCCGCTAACTCCGCTGTCTTCGGCTAACTCGCCATGCGAAAGCTTGTCGCCCGGTAGGCAGCCTTGTCGCGCAACAGAATCGCCGCTCCCGTAAAGGTCACGCGCGTCAGCTTCCACACCTCAGCCCTCATGTCCTCGACGCGCGCATCGGCCAACTCGTAGCTCATGCCCATCGCCTGCGGCGCGTGCGCCGCGATGGCCGCCGCTATCTCGGGAAAGTCGCGCGCATAGAGATACCCGCGCACCACCAGCCGCTGCCCGATCACGTCCGCCTCGGTGAGGAGGCCGATTTTGCGCCGCGCATCGTGCCCGTCCCAGCCGGGCCGGTAATCCACCGCCATGCCCAGCAGCGAGGGCAGCGCTTTCTCCGCCGCTTCGCGCGTCAGCATCACGCGGTGCCCGCGCGCCCCGGCCGGCGCCTTATCGCTAGCCGCATTCACCACCGTCAACACGCCCTCGAACGGCACCCGGTTCGGGTGTTTGTCCACATGAGGAAACTCCACCGCCATTGCTTCCAGTCGCATCTGCTCGCTCCGCTCAAGAAACAGCTATCAGCTCTCAGCTTTCAGCCTTCAGCTTCGGAGTGCGGCATTTGACATTCTCGACCCTCCCGCGAATCGGAAGAGGTGCGAAAAGCCGAAAGCCACGTTCCAGCACCATCGAGCTGAAAGCTGATAGCTGACAGCTGAAAGCTAGTCCCTTAGTCCCTACGTCCCTAGTCCCTGCTTTTCCCGCTCCAACGGCGCCAGCCCCCGCATGGCCCGCACTTCGTTCACCGTCAGCACGCCGGTCTGCAGCAGTTGCACCTGTACTTGCAACTCGGTCAACTCGTCGCGCGCGCTCAGCTCGTTGAAGACGAACTCGAACTCGCGCCAGCCGATGCACTTCGCAAACAAATCCCGGGTAATGTGCTGCGCCAGCAGCAGGGCCAGCGGCGAGATGGCGCCGCGGAACGCTTCGTCGGCCATCTCTGAGGCCGTCGATTGATTCACATCGGCCTCGAGGCCCAGCATCAGCGGCGGCAGGCCAAAAGCGTTCGCCACCATGCGGATCAGGAACTCCTGCCAGGCCAGGCGCAGGTCCGCGTCCGTGCCCTGAGCGAAACGCAGCACCTCGGGCTTCTGCTCGGTCGAGAGCAGCGGCACGCGCCCCGTGCCCTCGATCTCGTCCTGCCACCAGTGAATCAGCCGGTCGTGCTGCGCGGGCGTGGACTCGTTCAGCCACAGCGCATATTGCGCCACCGAGTTCGCCGCCAGCTTGCCGGCAAAGCGGTGCGCGCTCAAAAACTGATTCACGGTCTCGAAGGCCACTTCCAGCGGACCCAGCCCGAAGGGCGTAAAGCTGCGCGGATTGATGCGGATATACATCAACTGGCTGTCCAGCAGATCGATCGCGCTCGACTCCAGTTGTCCCGGCATGGCCTGCGCATAACGCGGCACATCCTCCTGCCCGTCCCACTTGGCGTTGATACGGATCGACGCCCCGTCCACCGGCCACAGCATCGCCGGCCGCTCCGGATCGCCGGTTGGCTCCATCTCGATGGCTCCGAAGCCTCCGGTCAACGCATCCTCGATGGCCTGCTCCATCAGGGTGCGAAAACTGTCTGTCGGGTTTGGCTCTTCGAGCGCGCGGCGCAGGGCCCGCAACTTCCGCGGCAAAAAGGCCACATCCCCGGCCTCCACGCCGCGACGCACCCGCACCTGCCAGTCCATGGCCGCAATGCGATCCTTGATCACATTGATTGCCCGCCGCACCACCGGCGTCTCTGCGAACCGCCGCAGATTCACTGGCGTGGGCTTGGGCAGGTGCCGCCCTGGAAATTGCACCGGGCTCAGGATCGCGGGCAGAGCCAGCGTCTTGCGCTCCGCCTCTGCCGCGGCCTCGAGTTTCGCGGCCTCGAGCTCCGCAGCCTGAGCCTCTCGGCCGCGGCCGCCACGACCTACTTCGCGCCACATCTCCCGCAACTGCTCCCCTACCCTCACGCGCGCACCTTCCTTCAAGCAAAAAGGCATGGCCTTGAGCCATGCCTTTTGAGTCCTCTGTGTTCCTTGGTCAGTTGCCCGTCATGAGTTCACCGCTCACGCCGGAGCATCGGAACCACCTGAAATCCATCAACAAAATCGATCCTACCGCGAAACGGGAAAATTATCGGCAAACTAACGCAACTTTTTTTCTTGGGCTTCGGAGACATCCCGGACAGCCCTCAAGAACCGCTCTCCGGTCCGCCTCTGAAGGGAGGGAAAGTTGTCAGTGCATGGACGGCAGGCGGAGTTGGTGGATGGGATGAGCCGGCGGGCGGCGGCACGGGAGTGTCTCAATTGAAGGGTCCAGTCCACAGGCGCGGCTGACTGCGACAGGGCCCGCCGCTTCGCAACCGGCGGGCCCTGGATTTTGTGCGCCCAGCATGGGC
>PLSB01000297.1:0-224 GCA_003165005.1 Acidobacteriaceae bacterium
CTACCGTCTGCAGGGCGTGGCCATCTCGGACAAGCACATCGAAGTCATCGTGCGCCAGATGCTGCGCTGGGTGAGGATCGACGAAGTGGGCGATACCAGCTTCCTGCTCGAGCAGCAGGTGGATCGTTTCCGCTTCCGCGAGGAGAACGAGCGGGTGCTGGCCAACGGAGGCCGTCCGGCCATCGGACGTCCGCTGCTCTTGGGCATCACCAAGGCGTCGCTCT
>PLSB01000297.1:301-8549 GCA_003165005.1 Acidobacteriaceae bacterium
AGGAAGGCGAAGCCGAAGAGATGGCCGCCGAGTAGAACTGGCCGTCCAGGCAGCCCTTTGGATCAGAGCATCGTTCAACCAACTAAAAGGCCCGGTCAAAAGCCGGGCCTTTTCTTGGCTCCGCTAACCCCCCGCTAACTCCGCTAACTCCGCTAACTCCGCTAACCCCGCTAACTCCGCTAACCCCGCTAACCCCGCTAACTCCTGCGCGCTACTTGATGGTCTCGGAAGTCAGCGCGGCCTCCGGCCGAGCGGAGAGCATCTGCATCAGCTTGCGGTGGTCGTGTTTGGCGGCGTACATGGCGGCGTCGGCGGCGCTCAGGATGCTATCGCGCGTGGCGCCGTCTTCGGGATAGAGAGCGATGCCGATGCTGGCCGAGCCTCGGATGGGTCCTGAAGGAAGTTCGAAGGGATCGTCGAAGCAGCACTCCAGGCGCAGGGCAATGTCCATGACGGCGGCACGGTTGCGCGCCGAGGGGACGAGCACGGCTAACTCGTCGCCGCCCAGCCGGGCCAGAGTGTCGCTGGGCCGGAGTTGGTGTTTCATCCGCGCCACGACCTGCTGGAGGTAGAGGTCGCCGGCGTTGTGTCCGTAGCGGTCGTTGACCTGCTTGAACTCGTTGAGGTCGATATAGATGAGTCCGAAGATGGCGGCGGACTGGCTGGCGGAATGGATGAGGGAGTCAAGAGAGGTTTCCAGGGAGAAGCGGTTGTAGATGTCGGTGAGCAGGTCGAACTCGGAGCGGTGCACCAGGTCCGAGTAGAGGCGCGAGGTCTCGATGGCGAGCGTGGCCAGTTCCGCGGCCACCGCCAAGGCTTCCCGCGCCCGGGCTTCGGAGAGACCTCGCCCCACAAGAGGGGCATAAATTGTTCCCAACGGCAATCCATTGCGGGCCACGATCGCGTGCTCGACGATCTGCCGCGCAGGGCCCTTCAGTTCCTCCGGGCAGCTGCCCAGCTCATTCCCATCCACGAGTTGGCACCAGCAGGGTGCTCCGCCCAGGGTGAATGCCACCAGCGCGGTGATCTTCTCGATGATCTCGCTCAGCGGCCGCGAGGCGTTAATATCCTCCAGAATGTAGCTGCGCCGCCGCTCGATCTGCGCCAAAACCGCAGTCCGGCGGCGCGATTTGTGTTCGGTATACCAGGCTCTCGCTCCTATGGCGAGAAGGGCAATCATGAGCAGGCTGACGAGGTAAACCAGATGCCGGACATTGAGCCACGGCGGCTGCGTCACGACAGAGACATCGTCCGGGCTGCGCAGATAGATGTCGAAGGCCACCTCGCCGTTATCGTTGAACGGATTGGGGTTGGAGAGGATGCAGATGCCGGTCACCCGGACCCTGGCCCCAATGGGAAGCTCCTTCATTGGCACTATCGGCGCTGAGGATTGTCCCCACTGTGCCCCAGGATGGCTGAAGACAGCCGAGACCAGGTGGCCGTCCGTCGACAATACGTACCCGTCCTGCGTCGCCTCCCGCACCTCCGCCACCACCTGGCCCTCGATCGTGACCAGGTCGAAGCCGTGACCTTGGCCGTTGTTACCGCCCACGGCCAGCTCCCGCCAGGTGAACAGTGCAGGCGCGACCGGCTTGGAGATCATCGTGTCTTTCACTTCGGCGCGGGTCAGGGTCAGAAACCCGTTTCGGATATCGGGGAATCCGGTCACCTCCACCAGATCGCCCAAGCGCATCGGTTCATTGGTTCCCGTCGAAACCCACAGGCTCCGGTCTCCGTCCTGCAGCACCATCGCCGTGCCCGAATGATAGTAGGTGATGGTTCCACGTATGCGCATGCGTTGTGTCTGATCGACGATGCGGTAGCCGGTGATGACGCGGTCGATCGGCGTAATCGGCAGCGACCAGGGGTCGGTGCCTGCCCACTTCAGAATCTTGATGTCGTTCAAGGTCTGAACGTGCAGCAGAATCCCGGTTTGCTCCATCTTGTTGTCGAAGTGCCCCGAGTCCGCTCCCGTGATCTCCACCTCGGCGTCCAGCAGGTCCTTCAACTTGTTCTCATCGCTGTCGTTGACGTCCACGTCGACGCTGCTGCCATCCACCAGCACCTGCAGACGGATACCCGGCAAAGGATAATTCGCGCCGGGCACGAGGTCAGCGGAACGGATCAACGCATGCACCGTGACCAGCCGGCAATCGGTCTCCCCCCTGATCATCTGCTCGTAGGTCGCGGGAACCGGCTTGGGCAAAGCCCCGTGACCCTCGACATCGATCTCCGAACTCGCTATGTAGGGCCGGAAGCTCTCGTGCGTAGTGCCCTTCACCAGGATCCGGTCGCCGGGAATGAGACGCAAGGCCTGAGAGTTGTAGACGTAGATGGCCGCGTTCCCATCCTGCACGAACAGCTCTCTTCCATAACTGCGGTAATAAATGACGGTGGCTTCAAAGTTGACGGGCAAGCGCTGGCTGGCTTGTGCATTGGTCAATGCGGTGATGGCGTGAAGGCTGGTGAGAGGCGCGGGGGGCGCGGCAGACGCGCCTGCGCCGCTCACAGCCATTACCAGGAATGCCAGTAGCTTTCTCATCGGGCGTTTATCCAATCGAGCCTCAATGCCGGTCCGGCGCATTCTTTCCGCCGATCGTGCCGAGCCGCTTCCCGATGCGCGTCGAGCCGCACTTGATCGCTGCGCGGCCAAGGCAACTCCCAAACGTAACCGGGCCGATCCTTCGTCTTTTTGGTACAGCGAGTCCCCGGGAGAGAAGCTCGCTCTCCTGAAGTCTCCATCGGCAAGATAGACAAAAGAATGAGTCTGCGGATGGGAGAGAGGCTATGGAAAGCAGGAGGGAATTGGCGCGAGGGGCTAGAGCATTTTCACGGATGGTGTAAGAAAACTCCGTGCCCCATCCTTTTCACGTTCTTTGTGAAAAGGGTGGGAAACCACGAAACCCACCCCATAGGAAAAGTGAAAGATGAATACTAACCTAGCTCCGGCCTTCCCCGAAAAGCGACGGCACGGGTTGGCTTTGTAACAGGGCACGACTTTAGTCGTGCCGCAAAGTGCCCCAAAAATCAACCAGGGCTTTAGCCCCTGCCAA
Source organism: Acidobacteriaceae bacterium (assembly GCA_003165005.1). Classification (GTDB taxonomy): domain Bacteria; phylum Acidobacteriota; class Terriglobia; order Terriglobales; family Acidobacteriaceae; genus Telmatobacter. Next base: position 3,355 of record PLSB01000297.1, read on the forward strand.
ATGCTTGAGCTCCCACATCTGCCACCTGGTCAGGCACACGCCGCTCGTCTGAGCAAGATTGATATTCATCTGGTGAAAATGCTCTAGATTGCCGTGCCGGCGCTACACGCCGTGTTCCGGAGGCTTTCTATGCTCCGGAATAATGCCCGTCCAGCATCTGCGCCAGCCTTCGGCGGGCATTCTTGGCGGCGTACATGGCGGTATCGGCGGCGCTCAACAGACTGTCCCTGTTGGTCGCGTCTTGGGGATAAAGGGCCATGCCCACGCTGGCCGACCCGTGGATCTCGAACCCCTCGCTCGCGAAGGGCTCATCGAAGCAGCGCTCCAGCCGCAGGGCGATCTCCTCAGCCTCCGCACGGTTGCGTACGGCGGGCACGACGACGGCAAACTCGTCGCCGCCCAGGCGGGCCAGTGTGTCGCCGGGGCGCAACTGGCGCCTCATGCGCTGCGCCATCTCTTGCAGGTACACGTCTCCCGTGCGGTGACCGTACCGATCGTTGATCTGCTTGAACTCGTTCAGGTCGATATAGATCAGCCCGAACATTCCCGCCGACTGCCGGGCCAGAACGATCGTTTGATCGAGGCCCCGCTCCAGGCTGAAACGGTTGCGCACATCGGTAAGCAGATCGAACTCCGAGCGATGCACCAGGTCCAAATGCAGCCGTGAGGTTTCGATGGCCAGCGAAGCCAGGCCCGCCGCCTGTCCCAGGGCTTTCCCAGCCTCCAGTGCACCGGAGGCGTGCGCTGGCAGCGCGGCAAAGATCGTGCCCAGCGTGCCCCCGGAGTGCGATGGAATAGCCTGCTCCTTCACCTGCCAGGCCACGCTCTCAAGACCGTTGGGGCGATTGCCCAGCGAAGCGCCGCCCGCAACCTCGCACCAGCACGGCGCCCCCCGCAGCTCGAAGGAGACCAGTGCCGTAATCTGCTCCAGAATCTCAGCCAGAGGCCGCGAGTTGTTTACGTCTTCCAGAATCCGGCCGCGGCGCTGCTCAATGTGCGCCATGGCCGTGGTTCTGTGCCGCGTCTGGTGCTCGATGTACCATCCCCGCGCGCCCACGACTACGATGACAACCAGCAGCACTGCGACCAGGTAAAGCAGGTGCGTCACGTTCAGCCACGGCGGGCGCGTGAGAATCTCGACGTCGTCAATCGAGCGCATCACGATGTTGAACGGAACCTCGCCATTGAACGGGTTGGCGTCGGCCAGCATGCAGATGCCGGTTACGCGAATACGCGAGCCGATGGGAATCGACTGCATCGGAGGTACCGGAACCGCGCTCACCGGGCTGGGATGGCGCAGGATCGCCGAGAACAGGTGTCCATCGCTCTCGAGTACGTACTCATCCTGCGTGGCCTGGCGCACCTCCGTGACCACTTGCCCCTCGATCGACACCAGGTCGAAGATATGGCTCGTCCCGTCGTTGCCGCCCACCGTCAGATCCTTCCAATGGGCGAGCACCGGAGTCACGTCCGACGGGATCCCATCGTCGCGCACTTCGCCTTGCATCAAGGTCAGAAAACCGTTCCGCACATCCGGATACCCCATGGCATCGGCAAGATCGCCAACGCGCACCTCGGGCGTGCTGCCCAGGAGCACGCGAATGCTCTTCTTCCCGTCCTCGAGCACCACTGAATCTCCCGGCTGGTAGTAGGTGACGGCGCCGCGCACCCGCATGCGCTGGCTCGCATCGGCGATCCGGCGTCCGACAATCACGCGGTCCATCGGCGTCACCGGAATCGACCACGGATCGGCCTGCGCGCGCGCTAAGACCTTGACGTCGCCGGGCGACTGAAGATGGAGCAGCACCCCGGTTTGCTGCATCTTGTTGTCGAACTGACCGGACGCCACTCCGGTGATCTCGACTTCGGCGCCCAGGAGTCCGCTAAGAACATTCGGGTCGTCGCTCTGTGTAATGGCTTCCACGTTCTCCCCCTCCACCAGCAGTTTGAGGGAAACCACGCCCTTAGCGAAACGCGGATCCATCTCCCAATCGGCCGCGCGGACTGTGCCCCGAATCGTGACCAGACGGCAGTCGGTGTCGGCGCGAATCATCTGGTCGAAGGTCGCGTGAACCGGTTTGGGCAGCGATCCATGGCCCAGAAACTTCACATCGTTGCTCGCCACATAAGGGTGGAAGCTCGGCCGCATCTCGCCTCGTACCAGGACCCGGTCGCCGGGAACTAGATTGAGGTCGGCCGGCGCACCGACGTAGATCGCGACTTCGCCGTCCTGCACAAACATGACCTGGCGAAATCCGTAGTAGGTGACAGTGGCCTCGAAATTGACCGGCAAATGCTGCTCGGCTTGCGCATTGGTCAATGCGGCGATGGCTTGAAGGCTGGTGAGAGGCGCGGGCGGCGCGGGCGGCGGGGCAGACGCGCCTGCGCCGCTCACAGCCATTGCCAGAAATGCCACAAGCCTTCTCATCGGGCGTTTATCCAATCGAGCCTGCATGCCGGCCGGGCGCATCTTTTCCGCCGATCATGCCGAGCTGCTCCCCGGTGCGCGTTGAACTGAGTTCCAGCGCCGCGAGGCCAAAGCAACTCGCAGACTGAGCGGGCCGATTCCTCGTCCTGGTGGCGCAGCGTGGCCCCTGCGAGAGGAGCTTACTCCCCAGAAGTCCTTATCGGCAAGATCGACAAGAGAATGAATCGCTTGTAAGCATGGCGCCCGGCTCTTACCCATCCGCGCGCACTTGGCCGCCCTGTTCGCGGTTTTACACTAGAACTGGTCGCTGACGGTTTGATTTTGTACCAATTCCGTGCCCCATCCTTTCTGTCATTCTGAGCGACCCTGAGCGAAGTCGAAGGGGAGTCGAAGAACCTGCTTCTTGACACTCTGGCGAAAGGGTGGGATACCACGAAAGCCAAGGAACGAATTCATGTTGTCAGAGGACTGGTTGCAAAAATGGAAACAAGAGAATGCGACGAAAAATGACAAAAAAACTTCGCGTGGGCATACTTTTTGGCGGGCGCAGCGGCGAGCATGAGGTCTCTCTCCTCTCGGCTGCGTCGGTTCTGCGGGCCATTGACCGCAACAAATTCGACATAACCCCCATCGGCATCACCAAGGAGGGCCGCTGGCTGGCCGCGGCAGACGCCAGCCACCTCCTCAACGGCGACGTGAGCGCGGTGGCGCGGCGGCTGCGCGCCGGCGACCCCCAGGCCACGCCGGGCGCAAAGCTCCTCCACGAAGGCATTCCCACGCTGCTCGCGCCGGAGCCCCGTTCCACTGCTCCCAACCAAGACCAGGAAAAAACCCTGGATGTGGTGTTTCCCGTGCTGCACGGCACCTTCGGCGAAGATGGCACCATCCAGGGGCTCTTCGAGCTGGCCGGTATCGCCTACGTCGGCTCCGGGGTGCTGGGCTCGGCCGCCGGCATGGATAAAGACGTGATGAAGCGTCTCTTCGTCGAGGCCCGCCTGCCCATCGTCAAACACGTCACGCTGCTGCGCGCCGCGTGGGAAAAGCACCCGCGCAAGGCCGTCGCGCAGGTCGAGCGCGCGCTCCGCTATCCGGTCTTCGTCAAGCCGGCCAACCTCGGCTCGTCGGTCGGCATCAGCAAGGCGCACCACCGTAAGGAGCTCGGCCCCGCGCTCGCGCTCGCCGCCAGATACGATCGCAAGCTCGTTGTCGAAGAGGGCGTGGGCGGCAAGAAGGCGCGCGCGCGCGAGTTCGAAGTCGCCGTGCTCGGCAACGACTCGCCCCAGGCCAGCGTGGTCGGCGAGATCGTTCCCGGCAAGGAGTTCTACGACTACGAGGCGAAGTATCTCTCGGAAGGCTCCGTGCCCGTGATCCCTGCCAAATTAGGCCGGCCGGAGACCAGGAAAATCCGGGACATGGCCGTCGCCGCATTCCGCGCCTGCGACCTCTCAGGCCTGGCGCGCGTGGACTTCCTCATGGACCCCGGCGGCAAGCGCCGCATCTTCGTCAACGAAGTGAACACCATGCCCGGCTTCACCGAAATCAGCATGTACCCCAAATTGTGGGAGGCCTCGGGCCTCAGCTACACCGATCTCATCACGCGCCTCATCGAGCTCGCCCTCGAGCGTCAGGCGGAGAAGAACAAGACGACATACAGCAGGGAGTGAAGGCAGTTGTCAGGTGTCAGATTTCAGGGATCAGGGATCAGGGATCAGGGAACAGGGATCAGGGAACAGGGAACAGGGAAAAGGGAACAGGGAACAGGGAACAGGGAACAGGGAACAACGGCCTCATCGCCGGTGTCTAATTTGTCAGGCTATCCAAGGGCGCCTTGGGCTTGCTGCGAACTGTGAACTGACCACTGACCACTGTCCACTGACCACTGTATTCTTGATACCGAGGACCCACTCCCATGACCCTGCTCGATGCTCCTCAGTTCGATGCTCGGCGCGAACGGCGCCGCACCCTGATTCTGGAGTGCGCGGCGGGCGCAGTCGTGCTGCTTTTTGTCGCCTGGTGGCTCGCGGCCAGCCGTCCCGTGGACTGGCCCTGGAACTGGAACCGCTACATCTTCGGCCGCGCCGCGGTCAGCAAGTTTCTCACGACGGTCGAGGCCAACGATCTGCCCCGCGCCTACGGCATCTGGGTCCACGACAAGAACTGGCAGCAGCATCCGCGGCAGTACAGTTATTCCTACGCGCGCTTCGTGGGCGACTGGAGCCCCACCAGCCCCGACAACGAGTACGGCCCCCTCCGCAGCCACAAGATCGCGGAGGCCGCGCGCTACGGCAACAGCCTGCTGGTGGCCGTGCTCATCAACGGCCGCAAGTCCGACGCCCTCGACCTCACCTACGACCCCAAATCCGGCCAGCTAAGCTTCGCCCCGCCCGGCGTGAGCCTCTACCTCGGGCCGTGAAGGCAGCGGCCAGTGAACGGTGATGAGTGATTAGAACCCATCTCATAAACCCGCTTTGAAAGGGCACGGCTTCACAGGCTGCGGAAAAATCGATACGGAGGGAGGCGGGGGTTTCAATCCCCGCATAAGAGGTCACGTTTTAGAGGGCGGTGAGCGCGGATCGACCGGCCATAGCGAAACCAGAGTAGCTGTACCCAGAGCCAACACAGCCAAGTGGCTTTTTCCTTAAGGAAAAGCCACCTTCAACAATCTCGGTAATGGCGCGTTTACTCTGGTTTCGCTCTAGCAGTTCGAGAATGCCACGCCCGGAAATTGTTATCACTTGTCTGCCGGGGCCGCCTTCTTGTGCTCCAC
>PLSB01000297.1:8610-9691 GCA_003165005.1 Acidobacteriaceae bacterium
CCCCGGCTGGAATCAGCCGATGGACAATATGCTTGGCTTGATCCTGCTGAGCCATGGCAGGTTGGACGGCAATAGCCAAAACGAGAAAAACCAGCAGGGTGAGACCGAACATGCGCGCACAACAACTATTCACGGGCAGATCTCCTGATTAGATGTCGAAGTATCGGTCCGCCAATGGCTGCCGATCTGTGATCCCGATCACGTCTCACCGGAATGCGATCTGCGCACTGCAGCGGTTCCGCAGTTACTGTGTCCCGAAGCCACGACTGCCAAGTGGATTTTTCCTTTCCGGGGTCCCCACAGACAGGTCTTCGTCTGTGGGGTGGAAGTAAAATCCACCTTCCACCGAGGCCAGGGACGGCTACAACAACTGCGAAACCGCTCCAGCTGCGAGGCCTTTTGCCGGGCGCCCCATCCTTTCTGTAATTTTGAGCGACCCTGAGCGAAGCCGAAGGGGAGTCGAAGAACCTGCCTCTTGAAACTTGGGCGAAAGGGTGGGGTAGCGCGAACCCCAACTAAACTCGGTCATCCTGAGCGAGTCCCGGCATGCCGGGGCGAGTCGAAAGCCTGCCCTGAGCGGAGATTGCGCAGCAATCGAAGTCGAATGGGGACCTGCATTTATCTTTCGTTTTGTATCAGTCCCCCACCGGCGTTTCCGACCTCGATGGATGAAACGAGCGGTCGACGCCAACCTGCCAACTTGCTAACGCCGCGAACGCGGCGCTCGGCCAGACATCGACCTATGGCTACGACGAGTTTAACCGTCTGAAATCGCGAACCGTTACCAGCGGGACGCCGGTGACGAATCTCTCCTGGGTCTACGACCGCTGGGGCAACCGCTGGCAGCAGAACGTGACGGCAGGCAGCGGGCCACAGCCGCAGTATAGCTTCAACACGGCGAATAACCAGATCTCCGGCTACACCTACGACGCGGCGGGCAACCAGACCTACGACGGCTCCCACCACTACACGTACGACGCGGAAGGCAACATCCTCCAGGTCGATAGCGGCTCCACGGCTACGTACATCTATGACACGATGAACCACCGCGTAGAAACGACGGTCGGCTCCACGGTCACGG
>PLSB01000180.1 GCA_003165005.1 Acidobacteriaceae bacterium
CGCCACGCCTTCGGCACGCATCTGCTTGAAGAAGGCGCCGATCTGCGCGCCATTCAGGAACTGCTCGGCCACGAGCGTCTCTCCACCACGCAGCGCTACACGCAGCTCACCACCGCGCAGTTGACCGAGGTCTACGACAGGACGCATCCGCGGGCGAAGTAAAATGCAGTGCCAACTCGCGAACTCGCGATCGCCGCTGCAGCGGCGCCAACTTGCCGCTCTTGTTCGTTCTTACTTCGAATGTTCTGCGCGAAAGCTCGCGTACACGGACACTGGAACTGCCTTTGAATGTGATAACATTGTTATTACATGGAGGGTCGCAATGCTGACAACCATTCGGCGCCTGGGGAACTCGCGGGGTATTTTGATTCCGAAGCCTCTGCTCAAGCAGGCGGGGCTCGAGGATCAGGCCGAGATTCTTGTCGAAGGCAATGCATTGATCGTGCGCCGGCCGAAACCCGCTCCACGTGCCGGTTGGGCTGAGGCCAGCAAGGAAATTGCGGCGCGCGGCGAGGACCGTCTGGTGCTGGGGGATTTCGCCAATGAAGCCGACGAGGATTGGACGTGGTAAGCCAGCGATTGATCAGACGAGGTGAAATCTGGATCGTGAAGCTCGATCCCACCGTCGGCAGCGAAATTCGCAAAACACGACCCTGCGTGATCGTGTCTCCGGCCGAAATACACGATCACTTGCGTACTGCAATCATCGCGCCCCTCACGAGCAAGGGATTCTCTGCCCCCTATCGGCTACACGTCCGGCTTGGAGGGAGAGACGGAATCATTCTCCTCGATCAGATTCGCGCGGTGGATAAGAGCCGCCTCTTGAAGCGCGTGGGAGCCCTCGCGCCAGCGACTCTAAGCACCGTTCTATCCGTGCTTGCCGAGCTCTTTTCCGAGCAGTGAAGAAATCACTCGGATTCAAGGCTTGCCGGCTCGTCGCCGGCAACAATCCTGCACATCAAGTTGAATAATCCGCGTTGATGTGGATGTATTCGTGTGTCAGATCGGTGGTCCAGAAGACGCACGAGCCAGCTCCCTGGTGCAACTGAATCGAGATCGCGAACTCGCGCTGCGCAATGTATTCGTGCGCCGCGGCTTCGTCGTAGCCGGGCGCGCGGCCGCCGTCGCGGCAGATGGGCAGCTTTCCGAAGTGAATGTCGATGCGGTCGGGATCGATCTGTGCGCCCGAGTAGCCGATCGCCGCAGCCAGGCGTCCCCAGTTGGGGTCGCAGCCCGCCCACGCGGTCTTCACCAGTGGCGAATGCGCAATGGCCTTGGCCACGCGCAACGCATCGGCGTCGCTGGCCGCTCCCTCAATGCGCAACTCCACCACGTGCGAAACTCCCTCGCCGTCGCCAACCACCTGCCGCGCCAGCGACGTGCACACTTCCGTGAGCGCGGACGCAAAAGCCGGATCGTTCGCCCCGATCCGAACTCCGCTCGCGCCCGAAGCCAGCAGCAGAACCGTGTCGTTGGTTGAAGTATCGCCGTCCACGGAGATCCGGTTGAAACTCACCTCGATCGCGGGGCCAAGATACGCGTTCAAATCGGCGGGCTCAATGGCCGCATCGGTCAGCACGTAAATCAGCATCGTCGCATGTGGCACCAGTTGCGGATGAATCATGCCCGAGCCTTTGCCGAAGGCCGCAATACGCACTTCGCGGCCCTCCAATTCGAGCCGAGCCAAGGCCACCTTCTCCACCGTGTCGGTGGTGAGGATGGCGCGCGCCGCATCGTGAAAGTGGCTGGGATCGACGCCGAGCGAGGCAGCAAGATCGGGCAGCACCGCATTGATCTTCTCCGCGGGCAGCGGTACGCCGATGACGCCCGTCGACGACGGAAACACCTCCTCGGCGCGGCAGGCAAAGATTCTCGCTGCAGCATCGCACGTGGCGCGCGCGGCCGCGAGTCCCGCCTCGCCCGCCGCACAGTTGGCGTTGCCCGCATTGATGAGAACCACGCGCACACGTCCGCCGGTCGCGCTCAGGTGCTGCTTGTCGACGATGAGCGGCGCGGCAATCACGCGGTTCGACGTGAACGCAGCCGCGGCGCTCGCCGGCGCATCGGCAACAATCAGGGCAAGATCGGTTCGGCCGCTGGCCTTCAGGCCCGCTTTGCCCGCCGCAAAACTGAATCCGCGAGGCAAATTGTCTTGAGAGAGATCGCTCATGGTGTGGACCCATTTAATCTAACAGATGTAGCGCCGGTCTCCTGACCGGCTGTCGTGCGGGCGTCCACGCCCGCACGCGGCCCAACACCAGCAAGAAAACTTGCAGTCAGAGCAGGAGAGCGGAGGTCGTCGGAGAGGTGCCGGCCATCGAAAACGAACCCGCAAGCACGGACTTCCTCGACCTCCGCCAAGTCAACGTAGCGCGCGGCGAGCGCGTGGTGCTCCACGACATCAACCTCACCATCCGCGCCGGCGAGCACGTGGCCATTCTCGGGCCCAACGGCTGCGGCAAATCCACGCTCATCCTCGCCATCACCTGCCAACTCTATCCCATCGTCCGTCCGGGGATGCGCGTGCGCATCTTCGGCCGCGAGCGCTGGGACCTGACCGAGCTGCGCCGTCACTTCGGCGTGGTCGGCGCCGCACCCATGGGCGGCGAGCTGCCCGGCGAGCGCACGGCAGTCACTCCGGGGCTCGATGCCGTGATCGCGGGTTTTTTCTCGGCCTCTTCGCTGTGGCCCAATCTGCATGTGACCGGCGAAATGCGCGCCAGGGCCTGGGAGGCGCTCGAACGCATGGAAGCCACGCATCTGGCCGCGCAACTCGTGGGCGCCATGTCGGCCGGCGAAAAGCGCCGCATCCTCATCGCGCGCGCCTTGGTGCACCGGCCGCAGCAACTGCTTCTCGACGAGCCCTCGAACGCGCTGGATCTGGCCGCGCAACGCGAGCTGCGCGAAACCCTGCGCGGACTCGCCCGCGAGGGAACCGGCCTGGTCATGGTCACGCATCATCTCGGCGACATCCTTCCGGAAATCGCCCGCATCATTCTTATGCGCCATGGCCGCATCGTCGCCGACGGCCCGCGCCAGGAACTGCTCACCGAGCCGCGCCTCAGCGAGCTCTTCCACACCCCAGTGCGCATCGGCCGCGACGCCGAGTGGCTGCACAGCTGGTGACCCGATTTCCGGACGCCGCGGCGTTTGCCGTTACTAACCTTAACTGATTCTCTAATCGGCGTGGCAAGCGCCGCAAGGATCTGCGGTTGTGCTCCGTCGACGCTCCTCTGTTGTTAGCAAGTGCATTTGTCTGCTAGCATGATCGCACTCTTCCGCGGCTATATTCGCGGTTTCGATTTTGTGGAACCGTCATGCACAATCAGACGAAAAACCGTCTCACCGCGCCAGGCTCCGATTGGAGCCCAGATCACCCGGAAAACAAGCCGCAGTCGTTGCGTCACGTCCTGGAAGAGCAAGCGCCGGAACTGGCCGCCTCGCTCCGGGCCATGCATGAACGTGCGCATCGCGACTGGATGCAGTTCCTCGTCCCCGATCGCGGCTCCCACGCCGGATACTCCCACCTGCGCAACGTCGAGCACAACCTCGACAAGATGCTCCCCGGCAAAATGAAACTCCTCCTCAATCCGGGCGAGATATTTCTCCTTCTCTCCGCGGCTCTCTTTCACGACATAGGGCGCGTCTATCCGGAACCAAAAGGACTTGAACGGTTCTGTTGGTGTACTTCGCCATGCGGAGAGAAGTCTTGCGCGAACTGGCATTGGGTCCATCATTTCCGCAGCCGGTGCCTTATTGAGGATCACGGTCTCGAACTCGGCCTGCCGGACGAGAAGATTCGAGACTACTGTGCTCTTCTCGTCTATTGCCACGGACTTGACGGCCCACCCGACCTGACGACGGCGCCCCGCCCCAATGACTCGTGCATCGTTAGGCAAGAGGAGGCGGACAGAGCTACGAAGAAGTGCAGCTTTCATCAGGCATCGCTCGAGCCCTACGGCAAGCTGCGGATCCCCATGCTTGCTGCTCTGCTGCGCATCGCCGACGAGGCTGAGAACCACTGGACACGCTCCTACGGCGACATGTGGATCAACGAGTTCGAAAAAGAGCTTCGTAAGCGGCTGAAGCCGGCCAAACACGCAAAATCCGAGAAAATCATCGCCGAGGCTCTCGTAAAGTCCTTCCGCAGCAAGATCGAGGACATCGAGTTCTCGCATGGCGGTCAATGCATCGTGGTCTACGTTGAGCTGCCGAAGAAGGATACCGATGCTGAGAAGCTCCGGTCCAAGGATACCGATGCTGAGAAGCTGCGGTCCTATGAGACCAGCGCTCGAAAACTCCAGCAGGTTCTCGACGCGTGGAACTCGGAACTCGAACCGCTCGGCGAAGGATTCAAGCGCGTCTTTTTCAAAATGGGCGGCAAACTTCAGGAGATCGATCCGAACCCTAATCGAGGAAAACTAACGTTACATGAAGTATTCGAAGGCAGGTATGCATTCCTGCCGGGAAAAACGAGTCCAGATCCGGACTACTCGCAGCGCACAAGGCAACTCGCCTCGGCCATGATCATCCTTTCGCAAGCTACGATGGGCTTTGCGAGCTTTCCCCTCGGTACTCTCGAAGCCCAGGTGGGCAGAAGCCTCGACCCGCTAGACTTCTGGCTCCTCGAGCGCATGGCTGAGTGGGACCACCAAGCCATTCAATTCAATCCCGATTCGAAGATTCTCAAGATCGATCCCCATCTGATCGAGGACATCAGACAGAGTTTCGTCAAGCCGGCAGCAACAGCGGCGTTAACAGCAAGAGGCGAACATGCCAGAAAATAACAAGCCGCACTCGCCGCCAAGCAAAGAACTCTACTCCCTCTTTCTCCACACCGGCGACATAGAACTGAACAGGCTCTTCTCAAGAAGGAGACACCTTGGGATATGTGTTGGCCAGATCGAGTGCGCGAAGGCCGATCTTCGAAAGAAGAAACGAATCGGTTTTCAAGACACATCGATCATCGTTGTCGAAGGCGATGCCGGGACGGGAAAGACCACCTTGGCCCTGCAAATTGCCGCCGCTGTCGCCAACCCGACCCCGTGGCCTGAGGGAGGATCGAATGCCGTTGCCCTGAAGGAAACGAGTCCGGCGGAGATGGAGGAGATTAAGTCGAAAAAGAAAAAACCGGCAGACATAGAAAAACTAATCGATATCGATCCTTCATCCTGGCGGGTCGTCTTTATCTGCCTGGAGCAGTCCTGCACATCCGTCCTCAACACGGTCAGGCACTTCGGCTTCGGCGGTATTTTCCGCGACGATCGCTTCCCCGACCTGGGCGAGGCGTCAATTGATACGTCCGCACCAAAGGCAAATGCAGCAAGGGAAAAACGAAAGGCAAATGCCCCCGGGCCAAATCAAGTTCGCATCTTCAACCTTTCGCCACTGCCTCTCTCCGGAGTCAGCGCCGACGAGATCTTCGCTGAGCGTTTCGCCCAGCTCCGGCACATGGTAGATGAGGTCACGAAGGAGGATGACGAGAACAACACCCTCTTCGTTCTCGACAGCCTCAATGCTTTTACCGGAGATCTCCTCACTCGCGCTCAGCTCCGCCAGCTCTTCGCTCTCTTCCGCTGCAGCAAAGTTCCCCTCATCGCCACTGTCGAGCAGACCAAGCACTATGAATCGCACGCGCAACCCGTAGAGGAGGCTCCCGCCTTTCTTGCCGACGTCTGCGTCCGCCTCGGCCGCGACTCTCAGGGCAGCTATCTCAAGACCTTCATTGAGGTCACCAAGTCCCGCGTCTGCCTCCAGGCCCTCGGCAAGCACCTCTACAAGACTCGCACCTTCCAATCCGCGCAAGAAGCCGATGCCTCCGATCGGACAGGTCTGGTAGTCTATCCCTCCATCGACTTCACGCTTTCCCGCTCCCGAATCGACCCTGATGAGCCGCGTCTGATCTTTAAGATTGACACAGACCTTAAAGCGTTGGATCTTGAGGAGCCAGTCAATACCCCTGCCTGCTTCGCTCTGCTAGGCCCTGCGGGAACCCACAAGTTAGCTCTCGGTCTCAACCTTGGGTTGAGCCAGGTCCAAGAGACAGCGCACATGCCCCTTCCGCTGAACCCGCGACTGCTCATCATCAACTTCGGCGGCCAGGGCGACATCGATTTCAAAGGCGTTGCTTGGGTCGGGAGCCTCCAAGACATGCGCTATCTAAATGTGTCCTCGAAGAATCAAGTGACAAATCAGGGAAGCAAACATACTCTAAAAACGTTCATCCCCCAAAAGCAAGGCGCTGTGCTGGCGCCGAACTGCAAAAAAAGCAGCGTTTCCGTACTCACTTTTCAAATCGGCCAGCTTACCGAGGATGTCCCACCCATAGTTG
>PLSB01000001.1 GCA_003165005.1 Acidobacteriaceae bacterium
TACTTTTACTCCGCCCTTGACAGCGTTGCCTCTGCAATATGGTTTTCCAGCTTCGTCATTGCGCTCCGGACATCGGCAGCGGCTGCTTTGATGTAGCAGGTTGCCGTCGTGCTCACGTTTCTACCGCGGATGAGTGGGGCCGGCCCGCATTCTCTCTCTCTCGATGCAATGCCCGCTGACGCAGAGACTCCTCGACCCTCAGTCCCCAGCCGGCTTTGGCATCGCCTTGGGTTGAAGCGATTGCCGGTAATGGGCCAGCAGTTTATCGCGATTCTGGCTCAGGTCTTTTCCGCTGGGCCTGGAGGGATATGGCTTCTTGCCCATCATTCCCTTCCAGAGAACACGGTTGAAGGTTTCCCCATCGACGAGGTCGGCGTCGGTAAAGTTCATCCCCTTGGTGACGCGCACCCAGTAGGCCACGTCGGGCGACGGGTCATTGCACGGCGTATTCGAACTGGGCAATGGCAGTTGCGAACAATAGAGAATCGCAGCCGGAACTGCGGTAAACGTCCAGGAACTCGGTGTGGTGTTGAAGATGTCGCTCATCGGCGCGGCCAGAGCATCGTTCAGGTTCAAAGGCGGGAGGCCCAGAACCTCTTCCATGGTGCGCACGAAGTTGAGGGTGGTATACGGCGTGGAGACAACCGCATTCTTCACGTAGGCTCCGGCCACGTACGCCGTGGTGCGGTGCGAATCCATGTGGTCCCCGCCATCCTGCGCGTCGTCTTCCACAACAAAGATCAGCGTGTTGTTCCTGTAGATCGGGCTGTTGGCAATCTTTTGTACCAGCAGGCCGACTGCGTAGTCGTTGTCGGCCACATCGCGCTCCGGCGTGTTCACTCCGTCAATCGCCGTGCCGAAGCTTCCGGTGTGATCGTGCATGAAGCGAACCAGGGTCAGATTCGGCAGTCCGCCGGAGGCGTAGTTGGCATCGAAGTCCCGTTCCCACTCCGTGAAACGGTAGTAGTCCGGAAAGGCGGGATCGAAGCCGCGGAAGTACTGATCGGTGAAGGGCGCCAGCGCAACATTGCTCGACGGAGAAACGATGGTCCCGGTCGCGAACGGGTCATGCGCCAGCGGGACCTGGCAACTCGGCTCGTTGTAGCAATTGGTATCGACAAAGAAGCCATAATCCCGAACCGTGAGACCGGCGCGCAGCGCATCGTTCCAGAGGTAGCCGGTGTTCAATTCGTCGTTGGGGCCATCGGGCGCATCCACATCGGCCTGGCCCGGCAGCAGATCCTCGGCCCCCGCCGCGGTTGAGGGATCGGCATCCGCGCCGCCCGGCATCAGTGGATCGGAGGCCTGGCGCTGGGCCAGAGTCGGGATGGCAACGTTGACGTTGCGGTTCATGCCCTCCGTGTCAAGGCTCACTCCGCGTTGCGCATAGTTGATTGGATACTGGTGCTCCACCACATCCGGGGCGCGGGCCGAAGTGCTCCACGGCCAGCCGTCGTTGCTCACCTCGGCGGTGGTGAGAAAATTGTCCAGCGTGACAAAGTTCAGCGCCAGGTTATGCTGGTTGGGCGTGATCGCCTGCCCAAACAAAGTCAGTGCGGGATCGCCGTTGCCGCGGCCCAGGTCGCCCAGAATCTGGTCGTAGGTCCGGTTCTCCTTGAGAATGTAGATGACGTGCTGAATGCCGCTGCGTACCGCCGCCATGGTCGCGGCCTGGTCCGCACTCTCGACGCTGCCAAAGTGGTCATCGGCGGTGACCTCGCCGGTCAGAGCATCGAGCTCCGGCTGGACCAGGGCTGCGGTCAGCGGAATGGTCTCTAACCCGGCCTTGGTCAACTGCGGATTGTACTCATTTGTGGGGGCGCAAGCGGGGTAACCTGACGGCCCGTAGTTATAGCACCAGTTGGGATTTGCACCCGTCGGCGACTTCGAGTTGACCACGTAGGCCAAAGTGCCATCGCTGCTGAGAGCCACCGAGTTCGGATACCAGCCGGTCGGGATCAGGCCGATCACCTGATCGCCATGATTAGTCCCGGTCAACTGCACCACCGCGATGTTATTCAGATTGCCATTGGTGACGTAAAGATACTGCTCGTCCGGAGAGAGCGTCACGCTGTTGGTATTGGCGCCGGTATATTGCGCCAGCGGGGAGCCCGACATAACGGACGGAGGCGCGACGACCGGAATGGTCTCGATCACCGTGTTGTACTTTGCCGGTTGGTTCTGGCTGGGAAAACCCACGTCTTGCGGATTGAGATCGATCACATCCACCGTATCCGACTCGTCTTCGGCCACGTAGAGAAGCGTCCCGGCCGCGTTCAGCGTCATCTTGTTGGGCTGGCCTTTGACCTTGATGCGGGCCGTGACAGACGGCGAGGCTTGCAAGACACAACCGGGTCCGGAAGTGCCGTGCTCGCAGCTTTCTCCCAGGTTCACAACGTCGATTTCGCGGTCGCGAAGGCTCGACACGTAAGCTGTCGCTCCAGGTCCGCTATTGCCTGAGAACACCACCCAGAAGGGATATTCTCCGCCTGGCGTGCCGGGCTGCGGGGAACTGGCAGCCCTGCCCGGACGCAGATCGAGCTCGGTTCCCTGGAGCGTCCCCTGGTTTTGTTGCGGAGAGGCCGCGTCGGGCACCCATTGAGCCAGCCAGACGCTCAGGCCACCGGTAAACACCGTGATCGAGTCGTTGTAATAGTTAGCAACAACCAGAGTCTGGCCATCGGGCGAAAGCGCCAAACCGGCGGCCATGGGAGCCACAAAGACCGCGCTGTTGACCGACGCGAATTGGTTATTGGGCACCGGCAGACCGTTGCCTGAGGGGTGCCCATTGACCACTGCCTGGCCGGAGCCATTCTGGCCCAGGTCCAGCTCCGCGGCCAGCGCCCAGCTTCCGTCCGGCTGCTGGGTGATGATGTGCACATTGTCTCCGTTATTGGTGGCCGGAGCGCCGTTGACCGTGTACGGAACGGGGTCGGTGCCGAACGGCGCATCGCCCATGCCGCCCGAGACATAGAGTGCGTTGTTGCCCTTCACCGGATCAAAGGCAAGTCCATGGTACGCGTTGGGGATGGGGATGGCCTGCTTGAATACCGGTGTGCCTGTGCTTATGTCGTAGAGAAAGACATACTCGCTCGAATAGAGCGGGTCGAAAAATGGGAAAGCTTCATGAAAGACGCGGTTGTATCCGCTGGTCAGCACCGCCAGAAGCTTCAGGTTCGGGTTCACGGCTGTGCTTACAGCCTGACCCGCCATCCATTCCACGGGCGCCACTTGAGGGTTGTAGGTGTCGGTCACCACCATGCCCGTGTCCAGAAATTGAAAACTGGAGCCCGGAGCTGCCAGCGGATCGATGGCCTGGGCCATGTTGGGTACGGCCTGATGCGCGTTGTAGATCGTGATGGTCAGCGGCGCAGTGACCGCGCCGCTGGAGTTGGAAGCCGTAACGGTGTACGTCACCGTGAGCGGTGGCGCAGTGGCCGAGGACAGGGCCGCCGGAGTTCCGCTCAGCACGCCGCTGGATGGATCCAGTGTCAATCCGGTTTGGCCGAGGTCGGGGAAAACGCTGTAATTGGTCGGGGCTCCTCCCAGAGGGCTGACGGTTGGATTGTCCGGCGCGATCGCCGTTCCTGCCGCATACACTGGCGCCGGAATGCTGTACGCAAGTCCCGCCGGCGCCACCTCAGCGGCAAGCACTTCGATGGTCAGCGTCGCGGTGGTGCTTCCCGTCGCGTTGCTGGCCGTTACCGTGTAGGTAAACTTCGGCGACGCAGCCGCGGGAGTCCCGCTGATAATCCCCGTGGCCAGGTCGCCAAAAGTGGCGGCGACGCCGTCAATGCGCAACCCTTGGGGAAGCGCGGGGGAGATACTGTAGGCCGGGATCGCATTCCCGCCCGAATCCGTGTACGCAAGCGGTAC
This sequence comes from Acidobacteriaceae bacterium, assembly GCA_003165005.1. Classification (GTDB taxonomy): domain Bacteria; phylum Acidobacteriota; class Terriglobia; order Terriglobales; family Acidobacteriaceae; genus Telmatobacter. Next base: position 3,877 of record PLSB01000001.1, read on the forward strand.
TCCGCCTGTACTGGTTGGTACATTGGCCGGAATCGCTACGCCCACCGTGTAGGTTGCATTGCCGGGCTGGTAGGCCAGTCCCGCTGGGGCCGCCAACGGCGCAGGCGTCGCGGGGTTGACCGTGATCGACACCACCGCGATCGCAGTGCCCCCGGTGGTGGTCGCCGTTACCGTGTATTGGGTTAAGGACGTTACCACTGTGGGTATTCCGCCGATGACCCCCGTGGCCGTGTTCAAACTCAGGCCTGCTGGAAGCCCTGGACTCACGCTGAAGGAAATCACCGTGCCGCTAATGCTCGAAGGGTCATTTTCCGTGATCGGCGCATTCACAATGTAGCTTGCCGTGCCCGCGGCGTAGCTGAACGCGGAAGGCGCCGGGGCATTCACTGTAATGGTCAGCGTCGTGGTTGTGCTGCCTGCGGAATTCGAAGCGGTAACGGTATAGCTGGCCTGGGCCGCCACTGCCGCAGGGGTTCCATTGACGACTCCCGTGCCGGCGTTCAGGTTTAATCCCGCGGGAAGAGCCGGGCTCACGCTGAACGAAGTTGCCGCGCCTCCTGTGATGGTCGGGGCATCCGGCGCGATGGCCACACCCCTGGTAAACACCGCAGTGGCACTTGCGTAGTTGATTGCGGCCGGCGCCGATCCGCCGTTATGCCCGCACCCACTGAGAAGAACGGACAGGAATGCCAAACATGACCCAAGCCAACGCATCGACCGCATGGAACCCGACCTTTCATCGCCTGACATTTTGCCGAACCGCCCAGTCTTCGACTGAGCCATACGGCTGCAGTGTCAGAATCCCACTGGCTCAACTGGATTCTCAGAAGATGCACATATCTTTCTTGCGGGGAGATGGGGAGATGGGACTACGTGCCATTTTGGGAATCTGCAGGGAAGTGGAAACTCTCTCCGGCCCGTCGAACCCGATTCTGGTTTCATGCCCGGAAACGAGGCAAGGCAACTGATGCGCGAGCCGCATGCGCCGATGACAAATTCGAGTGAGAGTTGCTGCGCCATATCGGCCTAGCGCTCGACAAGGGGCCCCATTTGAAGACCGCCGGCTATTGCTTGCTGCTCCTGGCATTTCTTCTCGTCCCGCTCGCAGGATGCGGCGGAGCGCCTTCAAGTCCCCTTGCACCAAGCCCCGCTCCACTCGCCTCCGGCAATATCAATCTGATCTTCGTGGTCAGCGAGGACCTCGACAACAACCAGAACGGCGATATCAATGCCGGCACCGCAAACCTCACCAGTCAGGGACTCGAACGCGCTCTCATGATGGGTTCCTATCTCCAGCAGACGGTTCTCGGGAATCAGAATATCACCGCGATCTACGCGCTCGAACCGATGACCCACCTGCAGACAACGGACAATTATCCGGACATGGTGGCGCTCGAGACCGTTCAGCAGTTTGCCTTGCTCAACGTGGCTACGCTCGACGAACTTCCGGCGGGCCCAGCTCTGGTGGCGGCGAATAGCTTTCCCATCAACGCCGGCTATGCCCAGGGGCAAACAGTTCCGAATGTTGCCGCTCCGCTCATCCCTTGTGCCAGCTGCCAGGGAATCGATTACGCCGATCAGAATAGCGACAACGAGTCCTTGATCAAGACGGTCATCGACTACGGAGATCCCGGTTATTTCGTATTCTCCTCTCCTTGGGAGACAACGCAGAATCTGCTGGCCGCAGCCAACGCCGCACACTCCTACGGGCTGACTCTTCCCTCCAGTTATCAGGGGCCTAACTTTGTCTACGCGATTTCTATAACCCCGTCCGGCACGGCGAATCTGACGACGTACAACAGTAACCTGCAACCGCCGCCTACTTTTCCTGCCCTTCCGCCACCAGCGCTGGCCGGCGCTCCCTGCTCTTCGCCTACATTCAGTATTTCGGCGCCTTCGTCCAGTCCTCCGGTCACGAACACCAATGAAACCCTCTACCTCATGCGTCACGCAGAGGCTCATCCGACGCTGGCATGGGAAGACGGCAACTACGTCGCTGCGGGACAATGGCGGGCGCTCGATCTGCCCAACGCCTTGCTCGGCAAAATCAATCCCGATCAGGTCTATTCCATCGATCCCGCGCAGACTATTCCATACGGATTATCAGGTTGGTCTTATGTGCGGCCATCGTTGACCGTCGAACCTTATGCCATCGCCAACAATCTCCCCTATCATCTGGTGTCGGATTTCGAACTCGACGATATATCCACCGTCACCGCGAATACCATCGACTTCTTCTTCGATAGTCCGCAATTCTCCAATCACAAGATTCTTCTGGCTTGGGAACATGAACACTTTGCGCCCCTGGTCAACGCACTCTTGAAGAGCTACGGCAGCAGCCAGACGGTGGCCGACTGGGCATCCGGCGACTACGACTCGATCTGGACGGTGACTATCGATGGCAGCGGCAACCTGACCGTCGATAACTCGTATTGTGAGGGCATTGACTCGGGCAATTTACCTGCAACGGCGCCTCAATTCTGACGGTATCAGCGCGGTATGGCACAACAGCAGTTTTCAAGAAAAGGAGAAACTCGAATGACACAACTTTCACGCCGTACATTTCTTGAGATAGCAAGCCTGGCGAGCGCCGGTCTCATCGGCGGATGCGGAGGATCCAACGAGAGTACCGGTTCGGATAACTTCCCGGTGCTCGTGTTCTCCGACGTTCATTTCCAGCCCTATATCCAGCCGTTTGTGCCAGGTGGTACAGATTTCAATTCTGCAACACAACAGGCTAATGCGGATCTCGTAACGCAGCTTGTTTTAAAGGATACCTCCCAGTGGCCGGCACTCTTCACGGGTTCGTTGAATGCTTTGAACCTTTCACCTTCCGCGCCTCTCTACGACACCAACTATGCGCTGCTGAGCATGGCGCTCGCCAGCATCAAGCAGAATCTGGGAACGTGTTCGGCGGTCATTTTTACGGGCGACTTTCTTGGCCATGGTTTGTACCAGCTCTACTCGCAGTATTTAGTGGACGCACAACCCGGAGATGCAAATACATTTGTCGACAAGACACTGAAATTTGTCTTGCAGCAGATCAGGGCGGCTGTGGGCGCGATCCCCGTCTACTTCGCGCTGGGTAACTGCGATTCCTATACCGGCGAAGGGCCGGACAGCACGTTTCTTGCCAATAACGCGCAGCAGTTATACGCGCTCGCGTTGAATGGCGGGGGAAATGAGCTGGATGTTATCGGCAGCATTGCCAATGGCGGGTACTATGCGGTTGAGCCCGCGGGAATGAATCTGATGATCGTGGCACTCAACACGTTTGCGCTTTCCCTTGGTATTACTCCCGACACGACCATGATCGACGATCAATTTGCGTGGTTCGAGGGCAAACTTGCAGAGGCCAGCAATGCCGGCAATAAGGTTTGGCTGCTGATGCATGCGCCTCCTGGCGCGGTTGAGAGCTCAACCGGCGCGCCAGCCAATTACAATGGCAATGGCCAGATTATGGTAGCCGATATGATGTGGGTAGGCACGAGTCAGAAAAGGTTTATGGACATCATCGATGAGTATCCCGGCGTGATTACTATGTCTCTGGCCGGTCATACGCACATGGACGAATTTCGGCTGATGTCGCCCGGCAATGCGCTGGCAATTACCGCGGGCATCAGTCCGTTCTTTGGCAATAACCCCGCCTACAAAATCTTCGCATTGGACAGCGCGAGCCTCGCCCCCACCGACTATTCGGCTGTGAGCTGCAACCTCCTGCCGGCGCCTTCTCAGTTCGGCAGCTATTACACATTCTCGCAGGCTTACGCCCTCGAAGGCCCTCTCGCCGCTTCGCTCGCGGAACTGTTTCCCGCGCTGCTTGCATCGAGCGCCGCACAGACGCAATACCAGGAGGCATTCTATTCCGGCAACAACAAACCCAATCCCATCACCGCCGCGAACTGGCCGGTCTACTGGTGCGGCATTGGATTCATGGATCAGCAGGGGTTCTTCAATGCCGTGAACACCTTCTGACATTTGCCGGCGCACGCCGCCTTTTCTCTGTTGACTGAGGAGTAATTGAAGGGTGGGCGACGATACAATCCGAATCAAGGAATAACCGCAGAATGGCTCGTGTTCATCGCCGGCTTAACGGAAGCAGGCGGCATCGCATGCGTAGGTGCGGTCATCCGGATTTGTGGGCTTAAGCGCATATAAGCTGCTCAGATCGGGCGGACTGGACGCCTTCAGGGGCTGTGCGCCGGCACATTTGTGCGCCCAGCATGGGCGCA
>PLSB01000169.1 GCA_003165005.1 Acidobacteriaceae bacterium
CAACTACGCGCGGGACATGCTCTCTATTCTTGATCGTCCTATTCTTTATTGTGCCAATTCGCTATCTTGGTTTCCCGCTCCTTAAATATTATTTTCCCTGCATTGTGACCGGATACCTGCTTCGCAATGCTGTTTTTGACATGAAACGTTTTCTGCCCTATGTTCTCCCTCTATCTCTTGTGGTGTTTGTGGCTGTGTTTCCCTTCTGGCATAGGACTTACGAGCAGGTCACTGTGCCCGCTCAAGTGATCATAGAAGGGCATCAGTTGTCAATTCGTCCATTTGCGTACATTGGAGCCAAGTACACCGAGGCGTGCAGTGGAAGCGCGCTTGCTGTGTGGACGGCATTTCTTTTGTACAACTATCTGCGAATGACACTGCTGCAATGGCTGGGACGGCGTTCGCTGGAGATTTATGTATCCCACCAGCTGTTCATTCATGCGTTTCCCGCGTACAGTGCGATCGCAATCGCTGGGGCGTTTTGTTTCGCGTTATCGATGTCGCTGATGTTGATTCCAGTTATAGGGCGAATCCCGGGAGCGCGGGAATTGCTTTATGGGGTGCCATGGATGAGCTATGAAATGCGAGCGCCAAACCCAGACAATGTGGAGGAACAGTGCGCGCAGTTGGCATTGCCGGCAAATCTGAGGGGCACTTACTGGAGCAAATAATCCACTTGGGTAGGAATCTGTCTTCCGTTGTTTTCACTCAATGGGTTGGAAAAGCGGGCATAAGAACGTCGAACATTGACATATACACTGAATTTCCCGGCTGCATACGCGGCGGCAGGAGAACGCGTCCATGATCATTTCCAGAGCTCCCATGCGCATCAGCTTCGTCGGCGGCGGTACCGATCTCCCCGATTTCTACAGGCGCTATCCCGGACGAGTGATTTCAACGTGCATCGACAAATTCATCTTTATCGCCATCAACCACGCGCCTTTCACCAACCATGTTGCCGCGCGGTATTCGGTATCGGAGGAGGTCGAGCATCCCTCCGAGCTGAAACACTCGCGCATCCGCGAAGCGCTGCTGGACGTTGGCATTCACAATAACATCGAGATTGCTTCGTTTGCTCCCATCCCCGCGCGCACCGGGCTGGGCTCGTCATCCAGTTTCTCGGTGGCGCTCCTCAGGGGGCTCTGCGCATACACCGGCAGGAGGCTCGACAAGAGAGCGGTTGCCGAAGCGGCGTGCCGCCTGGAAATCGATCTCGTCAAAGAGCCTATCGGCAAACAGGACCAGTATGCGGCGGCGTTCGGCGGATTCAATGTGCTCCAGTTCAATGCCGACGGATCGGTGGACGTGGAACCGCTGCTGCTCGACTACAAGAAACGCCTCCAGATGGAAGCGCACCTGATCTTGTTTTTTCTCGGGACCACCCGCGACGCCTCCTCGGTTCTGGCGGAGCAGAAGGCTAACACAGAGCGCAATTTCGAAGTATTGAAGCGGATGTCGGACTCGGTTCCGGCGTTCAAGGACGCGCTTCTCCGGGCCGACTTCAAACGCGCCGGCGAGATGCTCCTGGAGGGTTGGACGATGAAGAAGCAGCTGGTTTCCTCGATCTCGAATCCGGGCATCGACAGGATGCACGAAGTGGCGATGGGCCACGGCGCATGGGGCGGCAAGATTCTCGGTGCGGGCGGCGGCGGCTGCCTGATGATGCTCACACCCCTGGAACGGCGGGCCGGGGTCGTGGAGGCGCTCAAGAAAGCCGCCATGGCCGAAGGTTTAGAGGGCGCCGGCGAAATTCCCGTCTCCTTCGTACAGACGGGCGGGGAAGTGCTCTTCCATTCCAACGGGTTCTAAGCAGCCCAGAAGCGGGTCAACAGCGATGCAGGAATACATCCGGCAATTTGCCGACCAGGCGATTGCGCTGCTAGGGAGTCTCCCTACGGTGGAGATCGCCAAGGCGATGAACATTCTGCAGGCCGCGTTCGAGCGCGACGGCCGCATCTATGTTATCGGCAATGGCGGCTCGCTGGCGCTAGCCACGCATTGGGTGGCGGACTTTAACAAGACCGTGTTCAGCCACAACCTCAACGAGGAGCAGCGCCGGTTCCAGGCCATCCGCCTGCCTACCACCGAGGAAGAGCTCACGGCGTGGGCCAACGATATCGGATACGACATGGTATTTGCCGGGCCGCTCCAGAACTACATTCAGGAAACCGATGTGCTGATCGCGATCTCGAGTTCCGGCAACTCGGAAAACATTATTCGCGCCGTTAACCTGGCGCGCTCGCACCAGGTGCCTGTCATCGGTCTCTCCGGCTTCGATGGCGGAAGGTTGAACCCGCTTTGTGACGCGAAGATTCTTGTGGCGACGCCCATGGCCGAGTACGAACTGGTGGAGGGTATTCACGCCGTGATCCTTCACCTGTTCACGAAGTATTTCAAGGACTGCTTCGATTCCGTGGCCCGCCTGCAAAAGAGCTAGCGCCATCGGGATTCTCAACGGGATTCGCGCTTGAAGAGAAAAAACATGCCAGAAGACGAGAGCGCTGCGCAAAAGGATATGGCCGGCGGTATCATGCGCTGGGAGACGGTACCTTGCGACCTTTGCGGCGCGAGCGAGGCCGAATGGCTGCTCAATGGTATCGACTGGGAGTTCGGACTTAGCGCGGAGTTACACGTGGTCGAGTGCAGCCAATGCGGACTTATCTACCTGAATCCGCGGCCCGCACCGTCATCGATCCATCTCATTTACCCTTCACGCTATGGATTTTTCCAGGAATCGACGGGTATTCGGCGCCTTCTGAAAGCTGCTTACTCTAAGATCGCCGCTCCATACCCATATCTTGAGGGGATGAGACCCGGAAGAATTCTGGATGTTGGCTGTGCCACGGGAGATAGGAACTACCCCTACGGCGAGAATGGCTCGCTAAGGCAGTTGCAACGGAAGGGATGGGATGTTTCCGGGTCGGAACCCGATGAACGTGCCGCGGAGATTGCCCGAAGCTACGGCATCTCTATCCATACTGGCCGGCTCTCCGATATTGCATCCTTCGCAGAACGCTTCGATGTCGTGCGCTTTAATCATGCACTGGAGCATAGTGTTTCGCCCACCGAAGATTTAGCGATAGCGGCGGCATTGTTGAGGAAAGATGGCCGGCTGATCGTCTCCGGTCCGAATATCGCGAGCGCAGCCTTTTCACTCTTTCGCAAGTACTGGTCGGGGCTTGATTTGCCTCGCCACTTCTATCACTTCACTCCCGCCACATTGCACAAGTACTGCGAGAACGCTGGCCTGCGCATTGTTGGGGAGTATCATGACGGCACGGCCGTTGATTTCGTCCACAGCATGAAGCATGTTCTTCAGTCCTCTGAAGTAAGTGGACGTAACTCGACGTGCGGAGAAAGTGAGTGCGCCGGAGAGAACGGCAGTGCACATCTGTTTTCCCCGCTTTCTCGCGTGTGTGGTTACTTGGCCGTGCGAAGTCTGGTTCGCTTCTTCAACAGGATGAAGGTATCTGACAGCTACACGGTTGTGGCGGTTCGAGGCCATGCGGCCATGCCGACGAAGGCATCGGGCCGGGCTGAAAATGCCAGGGTAGCTCTGCCACAGGCCTCCTCGGGGTGGGAATGAAAACTGAAGCACAGATCGATTCTGCACCATCCGGGGCGTGTTCGCACGTGCTCGCCTGCCAGTGCCCGGAGGGCTACGGCAGCGGCAACTACGCTCCCAGAACCCGGTTTCCCGAGCTGCGGGAGATCGCCGGAGAGAGTGGAGACAATGCCATTCATGGCCGCCTCCGCGATCTCTTTCTGGCCGCCGGTCTCGATGCCGGCCGCTACGGCAGCCGGGAGTGGAACCCGCTGGGGAAGTGGATCGCACCGGGAATGCGCGTTCTGATCAAACCCAACTGGGTCAAGCACGAAACGGGAAACCTCGTCGGCCAGAATGTTCTGTGCACCCATCCTTCCGTGCTGCGCGCGGCCATCGACTATGTGCTCATTGCCACGGGTTCGCCGGGCCAGGTCATGGTTGCCGATGCGCCGCTTCAGGGCGCCGATTTCGCCCGGGTTCGAGAACAGGCGGGCATCGATACGCTGGAGCGGCACTATCGAAATGCAGGCCTTCCGGTGGTTTTCCGCGATCTCCGCCTGTGCCGCGCGGAGGTCGATGACCGATCGAGCTATGTGAAATCCACGCATTCCCTCGCCGGAGATCCGATGGGCTATTCCATCGTCGATCTCGGCGCCCAAAGCCGCCTCGAGGAGATCTCGGACGATCGGACGCCCTTTGAAGTTGCCGATTACAACGGCCATGCGACGAGGGCTCATCATCGCCGCGGGGTTCACGAGTATTGCATAGCCAACTCCGCTCTCGGTTGCGACGTCATACTGAACCTCCCTAAGCTGAAGTCCCATGTCAAATCGGGGATGACCGGGGCGATGAAGAATTTCGTCGGTGTGAATTGCGATAAGGCCTACTTACCCCATTACCGGCGCGGTGCGCCGGACCGGGGAGGCGACGAGTATCCGGCGGAGAGCAAATCCCCGGCGGCGATCGCATACTTCCGCCGTACTCTGCAGAATCGCGCCCCCTTGTGGTTGTGGAAGACCGCCCGGTCGCTGGCATTCTTTCTGCTGGCCAATGGCGAGCGCAACGTCATCTGCCAGTCGGGCGGCTGGCATGGCAATGACACGCTGTGGCGGACCATTCACGATCTCTGCGATATCGTGACCAATTACGGAGTTGGGGGCACGCGTCGCGGCGGGCCACGATCCATTCTTACGCTTGTCGACGCCATGGTTTGCGGTGAAGGACTGGGCCCGCTCTATCCGCGCTCGAAGCCGCTCAAGCTGCTCATTTGGGGCGATGACATTGCAGCCGTGGACCTGGCATGCGCGGCGCTCATGGGATTCGATCCCCGCCGGATTCCCATGTTGTCACACCTGGGAGACGCACGCGCCAGGGCTTTCAGCCGGGGGGCGCACACGCCATTTTTGCAATATACCGGAGAAAAGATCGCCGAACAGCCTTTCGCGCCTCCTCCTACGTGGAAGGGACACATCGAAGCCGGCTCCTTCGGGCCCTAAGCTCATGCACATTCGGGAATCCATTTACGCATCGTTACCTATCGGCTTGCAGCACCTTGCTGTGACTTCCAAGGGCATCGCGTACCGGCGGCAGCGCTATGGCGGGCTCTTCTCTCCGTACCTGGCTGCGTTGCGAAGCTCGGAGTTCGCGCCGGCCGGCCAGCTCCTGGAGTTGGAACTGGCAGAGATGCAGCGCATGGTGCGCTTCGCGTTTGAACATGTGCCGTGGTATCGCAGGATGGCGCGGGCGTTGGGAGCAGATTGGCGCGATATCCGGTCGTGGGAAGACTTAAGCCGGCTCCCGCAAACCACGAAAAAGGACGTTCGCGGCCATTCCGAACTTTTTGTGGCGGACGTATTTCGCTCTTCCCAGCTCATTCCCTGGCATACCAGCGGCACCACGGGGACACCGCTGACGTTGCTTTACGAACCAACCGCGGTCCGCAAGCTCTGGGCTTTTGTCGAGTTGTACCGGCTGCAAGCGGGAGTGAGCCGCATCGAGCGCCGCGGACAGTTTACGGGCAAAGTGATCGTTCCTCCGTCGCAATCGCCCGGCTCAAAGATCTTCTGGCGCTACGATCTGGCGAACCGCGCCTTGCTGCTTTCCACCATGCACCTGGCTCCTGAGAACCTGCCCATGTACGCCGCGGCGCTGGCCCAATACCGTCCCGAATACCTCTGCGGATATCCCTCGGCGATTTATTTGCTGGCCCAGTATTATCTCTCGGCGGGCGTGATTCCCCCGCCACTGCGGGCGGTGCTCACTTCCGCGGAGACGGTTCTGCCGCATCAGAGAAAGGCGATTGAGGAAGGACTTGGCACGCGCCTGTACGATCAGTACGGCCAGACCGAGATGCAGAGCTTCTGGTACGCGTGCCGGGAGGGCAACCTGCATGTCCATCCGCTCGCCGGGCATACTGAAATTGCCGGCGAGCAGGGAGAGCCCTGCGATCCGGGCCATGCAGGCAGCGTTGTGCTTACCGGTTTTCTGAATCACGGGATGCCGCTGTTGCGTTACGCGGTCGGCGACATCGCCGCATGGTCTTCCCTTGCGAAGTGCCCGTGCGGCCGCAACATGCGGATCGTTGCCCGCCTTGAGGGCCGGGTGGACGATTTTATTTATACCCAGGAGCGCGGATTTCAAGGCCGCCTGGATACGGTGTACAAGGGAGTGAAGAATTTGATCGAAGCCCAGATCGTGCAGCGGGATGTCGACCACGTGCTGGTGCGCTATGTACCCGCAGCGGCTTTTTCCGCCCAGGATCTTAAGATTCTGGAGCACAATCTCCGCGACCGGATCGGCGCTGCCGTGGGGATTGAGTTTCAAGCTGTCGGGCTTATTCCGCGGAGCAACGCCGGGAAGTTCCGCCCCGTGATCTCCGCATTGCCGGAACTTCGCGATGGCTGTCTGGAGCACGCAATACGATAGCATTTTCGGAAATGGTGTAGACCGAAGCCGCAGCTGCTGAGTGGATTTTTCCTCTCCGGGGTCCCCAACGACAGATCTTCGCCGTTGGGGTGGAAGTAAAATCCACATCCACGGTTCTCAAGAGTTCACAGTATTTCCGAAAATGCCGTAAATCGCTGCGAAACCCGCTAAACCATAGCGAATTCGACTGAGGGCGGACCGGGAGGTCAGGCTGCGTCAGGTGATTTCATGCGCATCGTACGTATCATTACCAGGCTGAATATCGGCGGTCCTGCGATTCAGGTCGCATTCCTGAATCGCGAGATGCAGAGCCGCGGTTACGAGACACTGCTCCTCACGGGTGACTGCGAACCGGGCGAAGGGGAGATGGATTACCTGCTGGACTCTTCCAGCCCGGTTCGCCGCATTCACCCTCTCTCGCGATCTGTATCGCCCCTCAGAAATTTGCGGGCCCTCGGGCAAGTGTGGCGCATTCTCCGCGAGGTGCGTCCCGATATCGTTCATACGCATACCGCCATGGCGGGTTGCGTGGGACGCGCGGCGGCCATTCTTGCTGGAGTTCCGGTGATCGTCCACACCTATCACGGCAACAGCCTGCGGCACTACTTCTCGCGGATTTCGAGCGCTGTCTTCCGCAACATCGAACGCGCGCTAGCCTTGCGCACCGACGTGCTCTGTGCTCTCAGCCCGCAACAGGTGCGCGAGTTGTCGGACGAGATGCGTATTGCTCCGCGGGAAAAGTTCCGCATTGTGACGCTGGGATTGGACCTGGCCCCCTACCTCGCAATTCCCGCTCCTGGCGCCGGCGAAGTCATCAGAGTCGGATGGTTTGGGCGCCTGGTAGACGTAAAGAACATCCGTCTCTTCCTCGAGACCATTGCGGCGGCCAAGGATAGCGCAACACGGTTCGAATTCCACGTCGTCGGAGATGGTCCGGACCGGGGGTACGTCGAGAGCGCCGTACGCCGCCTCAGCCCTCGGTTGATATGGCATGGCTGGAAGCGTGACATCACACCCATTCTCGCTGCCTGCGATCTGATTGTTCAAACCTCGAAAAACGAGGGGACACCCGTGGCGCTCATTCAGGGCATGGCGGCGGGGCGTCCATTCATCTCCACGCCCGCGGGAGGCGTGGTCGATATGACCTGCGGGCAGCGGCGGGACTCGACGCCCGGAGCCTCGTGGTTCGACAATGCCGTGCTTGTGCCTCCCGATCCCCGGGCCTTCGCGCGCGTGCTGGACAAGTTTGCCCAATCGCCCCGGAGCATTCACACCATGGGCCAAGCGGCGCGCGCATTCGCCGCGGATCGCTACACGGAAGGATCTTTGCTGGCCAGTCTCGATCTGATCTACCGCGAGTCTCTCCAACGCAAGCTGAAGCGCCCCGCGAAGGCACTGATCCCTTCCATCGAGCCGGGGCGCGAGTCCTGATGCCGCTGCCGCCGAGCATGCCCGCCGGTCCGTGCGCGTGCCGCTTTCCACCCAGCTCTCAAGCCCGCCGGTTCACAAGAATCACTTTGCGGCGCGCGCAGGGCAGGTGACTCTGCCGGATACGATGGGCGGCGCGTCATGGGAGAAACAGGACGCCGCTGCCGGCTCCCCTGGTGAACGTCTCCGGGAAGGGCTGCTTGCTGCGAAGCAACGCCCCGGGGCGCGGCCTCTCTGCCGCCAACTGCACGACGCCCTTCCTGCCAAGGTCAAATCGGCGCTGCTCGGCAACTATCAACAGCTTCGGCCGCTTCCTCACGGCAAAAACTCAACCGTCCATCCGCCGCAGTGACAAGGCGCAGATTTCAAGCCCGAACCAATTTTGCGAAAACGTTTTCGATAGCGCCGCTCTGCCGGCGCACAAGGAGAGAAACGATGAATGTACTGATCACCGGAGGTGCGGGTTTTATCGGATCGCATCTCGCAGAGCGTTGCCTGCAAGAGGGATGGTCGGTGTCGGCGCTCGACGACTTATCAACCGGATCATTTGAGAACGTTCGACATCTGAAGGCACATCCGGGATTCAGCTACACCATAGACACGGTCTTTAATGAACCGCTGGTGGCGGAACTGGTCGACTGCTGCGATATTGTCTTTCATCTCGCGGCAGCGGTGGGCGTGCGGCTCATTGTGGACAGTCCGGTGCGCACCATTGAGACCAACGTCCACGGAACCGAGGTTGTGCTTTCTGCTACCGCCAAGAAGAAGAAGCGGATTGTCATCGCTTCCACGTCGGAGGTCTACGGCAAGAGCGTGAAAGTTCCTTTCTCGGAGGACGATGACCTGGTGATGGGCCCCACGAGCAAAGGGCGTTGGAGCTATGCCTGCTCCAAAGCGCTTGACGAGTTTTTGGGCCTCGCTTACTACCACGAAAAGCATGTTCCGGTTACGATCGTCCGGCTGTTCAACACGGTGGGCCCGAGGCAGACAGGACGATACGGAATGGTGATGCCGAATTTCGTCCAGCAGGCGTTGCTGCATGAGCCGATCACGGTTTACGGAGACGGCAGCCAGCGGCGGTGTTTTGGCTACGTACGGGACGCCGTAGAGGCGTTGGTACGGACAGCGAAGACCGAGGCGGTAGCCGGACAAATCCTGAATATAGGCAACGACCAGGAAACCACCATTGCCGGCCTGGCCCATCTTGTCCGCGCACGGCTCCGCTCGAGATCGGAGATCGTCCGCGTTCCCTACGAGCAGGTCTACGGACCGGGGTTCGAGGATATGTTTCGCCGCGTTCCCTCCCTAGCGAAGCTCGAACGCCTGATCGGCTATCGCCCCACTACCTCGCTGGAGACCATTATCGATGCGGTCGCGGCTGATATGCGCCCTCGCGTGCTCAAGGTCCCGGCCGCGGAAATCACCTTGCCCCCGCAAGCGTACAAGACCGCCTTGCCCACACACTTTTCTCAACCCGCCTGAGCATGTTCCGCACGACTCTCCCGGCCGTTGCCTTTCTCGCCTCGTTAGGGGCCAGTTGCGGTTTGACGTATTTGCTCGTCCGCTGGAGCTTCCGTCTGCGGCTCATCGCACAACCCAGGGTCGACCGCTGGCACCGTAAGCCCACGCCGAATACCGGCGGCCTAGCCATCCTGATCGCCGCCGCCGGTTGCTACTGCCTGCTTGCGCCGGGACAATACCTGCGGATCGCCCTCTGCGCCGCTTGCGTGAGCTTGCTGGGCTTTGTCGATGACCGTGTGCAGTTGCGGCCATTGCTCAAGTTCGCCGGCCAGTCCGTAGCCGTCGTGGCCGTGATTGCAGGTGGCGTGGTCTTGCGCGCCACTCCCTGGGAATGGGTCAACATCGCCGTCACCTTCCTGTGGATCGCTGGAATGACCAATGCATTCAATCTGATCGACAATATGGACGGTCTGTGCGCGGGCGTGGCCGTCATTATCTGCGCCTCGCGATTCGCGTTTGCCTTGAAAAGCGGGGACGCGAGCGGGGCACTGGTCATGGCGATCATCGCCGGGGCTGTCCTGGGTTTTCTGGTCTTCAACTATAAGCCCGCGCGCATATTCCTTGGCGACTGCGGAAGCATGTTCCTCGGCTTCAGTCTCGGGGCCTTGGCCATTACCGGCCCGGTCCCGCGCACCAGAGTATTGGCTTCCACGCTTTTTTATCCGGCGCTGACCTTCCTCTATCCCATCTTCGATACGGCCTTGGTGTCTGTGCTGCGGCGCTCGGCGGGCAGGCCCATCTCTGTCGGCGGCCGGGACCACAGCTCTCATCGCCTGGTTTCGCTGGGTCTCACCGAGCGGAGAGCCGTCTGGCTGCTGTGGGGACTGGCGGCTCTGGGCGCCGCACTGGGACTGCTTACCTACGCTCTGCCTTGCGCCATTCTGGCCATTGCCATCCTGCTTGCGCTTGCAGTCACTGTCTTTGGCATCTTCCTCGGAACTCTCCCTGCCTACCCTTTTCCGGAGAGCGCGCCTGTGCAATCGACGTGGAGCCGCAGCCTTATCCCGACTCTGCGCGCAGGAGTGACGCTTTTCGTGGATACCCTGCTCGCGGGGGTGGCGTTGCTGGCGGCATTCCTGGTGCGATGGGAGAATGCGTTTCTCGGCGCGCCGTCACACCAGTTTCTGTTTTCGCTTCCCATCGTGGCCGGCTTCCATGCCCTGGCATCTCTCGGGTTCCGCACGTTCGATTCCGGTTGGCGCTGGTTCGGAGCCCGCGACCTGTTTGCCCTCGTGGGTTGCGCATTCGCCAGTTGCGCTGCCTCCCTGTTCACACTCTGGTTCTTCGGCTTCCGGGACTATTCGCGCGGCGTTCTGGTTCTCTACGGTTTCTTCGTGCTGGCGTTCACCGCGGGTTTGAGGTTATCGATGCGGCTCTTCTGGCAGACGCTGGGCAAGCCGTCCAGCACGCGAAGGGCGGTGGTGCTGGGCGGCAACGGAGCCACGGAACTGGCAGTGCTTGCACTGCAGAGGAGCCACTCCATGGACACCGCGCCCGTGGCAGTCATCGACCCGAACCCGGCCGCGGACCGCCTGCGTGTACACGGAGTCACAGTTCACTTCGCCGGCGACGATGCTCTCCGGCTCATGCGGCAGATTCGCGCCGATCTGCTGGTGGTGCCGTCGGGAGAGATCCTCTCCGGCGAACATCGCCGCATCCTTGCGCAGTGCCGCGCGGCCGGAGTGCCCATCGAGCAATTCGACATCGGCATGAGCGCCTGGATGGAAGACGGGCGCCTCGCAGCGCAGGCGCGCACGCATTAGAGAGCCCAATTCTTCAAAGAGGAAAGGAACGCAATGGAAACTCTGCAAGGCACGACCACGGAACTGATGAGAGAGAAGATCCGTTCCCGCACGGCCAAGGTGGGTGTAATCGGACTCGGCTATGTCGGCCTGCCTCTGGCTGTGGAATTTGCCAATGCCGGATTCCCGGTTACCGGCATCGACGTGCAGGCGGCCAAGGTCCAAGGGCTGAACGCGGGCCGCTCCTATATTCAGGACGTCGCGGGCGATGTGATTGCGAAACACGTCGATTGCGGCCGGCTCCGCGCCACCACGGACTTCTCCGTGATCGGAGAGCTGGACGCGATCAGCATCGCGGTTCCCACGCCTCTGCGCAAGACCAAAGATCCCGACATGAGTTTCGTGGTCTCTGCGGCCGAACAGGTGGCCCGGAACATCCACCCCGGTCTTTTGGTGATCCTGGAATCGACCACGTATCCGGGCACCACCGAAGAACTGCTCCTGCCCATGCTCGAAAAGAGCGGCCTGAAGATCGGCGAGGACTTCTTCCTCTGCTTTTCGCCCGAACGAGTGGACCCTGGCAACGCGCGATACCAGACGCGCAATATCCCGAAAGTCGTCGGCGGCATCACACCGGCCTGCACCGAGATGGGCGCGCTGTTTTACGCGCAGGCGCTGGAGCGCGTGGTCCCCGTCAGCACCACCTCCGTCGCCGAGATGGTGAAGGTTCTCGAGAACACTTTCCGCATGATCAACATCGGGCTCGCGAACGAGATCGCCGTGATGTGCGAACACATGGGGATCAACGTATGGGAGGTCATCGACGCTGCCGCCACCAAGCCCTTCGGTTTCATGCCATTTTACCCAGGCCCGGGATTGGGTGGGCATTGCATTCCCATCGATCCTTTCTATCTTTCCTGGAAGAGCAGGCAAGCGGGCGTTGAAGCGCGCTTCATCGAGTTGGCAGGGCAGATCAATGGGCAGATGCCCCGCCATGTCGTCGATAGGGTGCAAACGGCGCTCAACAACCATGGCAAGCCGCTGATGGGCTCGCGGGTGCATATTCTCGGCGTCGCCTACAAAGGCGATATCGACGATCTTCGCGAATCGCCGGCTTTGGACATCATTCTCCTTCTTGAACGAAGGGGCGCCCGCGTGAGCTACTCGGACCCGCACATCCCTTCGGTGCGCCTCAACGGGCACGGTCTGAACTCCGAAGATCCCGAAAAATGCGCGGAAGCCGCCGATTGCGTGGTGATTGTGACGGACCATAGGGCCTTCGATTATGCCATGGTCGTGGAAAAGGCGAAACTCATCCTGGACACTCGGAATGCGCTCAAGTCGTATCGTGCGCCCACCATCGTCCGGCTGTAAGCGCGGCATGCGATTTTCGCTCCGGAACTCATTTTCGGCCTGAGGAACTGCGGCGGGAGGGCCCCTTGGATAAGAAAGTTAAGAGATATGAACTTGACCGCGCCCGGATCATTTTGGAGCGGTTCGAGGAAGAGACAGTTTTGGTCAACATCGAATCCGGCTATTACTACAGCGTCTCCTCAGCCGGATCGGAGATTCTGGAACTGCTGGAAGAAGGGCTTGCGGCCGACGATCTGGCGCCGGCCCTGTTCGGCGATTCCGAGACTCTCCATCGCTTCCAGATCCGCATTGCGCAATTCGTCGAAAAACTGGCGGTCGAGGGCATCGTGGTGGAGCGCGACCCGGCAAGCAGCGCAGGCCCTGGCTTGCACAAGGGATGGCCTCTTCATCCGGATGGAGCTGGCTACGAGCCGCCTATGTTCGAGCGCTTTGACGACGTGCGGGATCTCCTGTTGATCGATCCCGTGCATCAGGTCGACCCCGAGCACGGATGGCCGAAGAAGAGGGCCTCGGCGAACTCCATTGAGACGAGGGCATGACCGGATGTCTTCCCCGCTAGCGGTTTCCTTCACCGGCATCTTTCGCGGCGTCGAGAGCCGCCTTCATGAGCAGTCGTCCGCTTCGAGGGCGACCTATGCGATTGCCGGCATCGCGATCCGTCTGGAGTTTGGAAGCAAACAACTTGAGGAGAACATCTCACCCGCCTTTCGTCACCTGCGCGCGCCCGATATGCCAGAGCCGCAGTTGACAGTCTTCATACGGGAAGATGCCTCGATCTTCAATGGAGCGCGGCTGGCTTGCGAGGAGGAGGCTGCTTCCGGCGAGAACGACATCTGGCTGGAAGATAGCCGCCTCGAGACCGTAATCCTGCAACGGCAGGGGCGGTTCGTCACCGTGGTGGATTGGGCCCAACGGGCGGCTTACTGGCTGGTTCCGGACGCATCCTCTATCTCCTACTTCGATCGTGCGCATCCCCTCCAGCAGTTGCTGAATTACTGGCTGGGCAAGCAGCGGCGGTTCTTCGTCCATGGCGCCGCCATCGGAAACGCAAGGGACGGCGTCCTGATCCTCGGGCGGGGCGGCGCAGGAAAATCTACCACGGCGCTGAGCTGCCTCGAAGAGGGAATGCACTACGTTGCGGACGATCACTGCCTGGTCTCCGAGGAAGGGGAAGAACCGCTTGTGCACAGTATCTATGGAACCGGAAAAGTGGCGTTCGACGAACTCGACCGATTCCCTCTGCTGGCGGCGGCAGCCCAGACGTGGAACCGGCCGGAGGGCGAGAAGACGGTGCTCTTCCTCGCCAACCTTGCCGCCGCGCGCCTGACTGCTCGCCTGAGGCTGCGCGCGATTCTTCAGGCCTGCATCGCGGATTTGCCGCGCACAAGACTGAGAGCGGCCAGCCGCGGAGAAGCGTTCCGAGCCATGGTGGGCAGTTGTGCGCTGCACCTGCCCCAGGCCCGGGCCGAGGCCTTGCAATGTTTCACAGGGCTGGTGCGGCAGTTGCCGGTTTACGTTCTTGAACTCGGAAGGGATCTCAAATCCACGCCGGCAGTCATACGCGAGTTGCTGGCGAGCCTGCCAGAGTGACTGGAGAGCAGCAACCATGCAGCCGAAACTGATCAGTGCGATTATCCCTGCCTATAACGCCGAGAGGTATATCTCCCAGGCCATTGAAAGCGTGCTGGCGCAGACCTACAGGCCCATCGAGATTGTGGTGGCGGATGACGGCTCGACGGATGGCACGGCAGCCATCGCCAGATCCTATTCCGCGGTGCGCTACGTGTACCAGCCGAACCAGGGCCCTCCGGTGGCGCGCAATACCGGGCTGGCGCACAGCAGCGGCGAATGGATCGCATTTCTCGATGCCGACGACTACTGGCCGCAGTTGAAGCTCGCGAAACAGAGCGAGTACCTGGCGGCGCATCCGGAGTTTGGATGCGTCGTCGGCAGGTGGCAGAACTTTCTCCAAAAAGGAACCGATAAGCCCGATTGGATTCCCGAATCGATGCTGCGCGAGGATGCGGTCATCCTGGGGCTGCAGGCCAGCCTCATTCATCGCTGGGTGTTTGACCGTACGGGCGGATTTGACAGGCGCTACAGGATAAGCGACGACCTGGAATGGTTCGTCAGGGTGCGCGAGGCGGGCATCCCGATCGGCTTCATGGGTTCGATTATGGTGTATCGGCGGATTCACGGCGCCAACATCTCCCAGGATCAGAATGCGGTGGCCGGAGCCACCATCCGGATTTTGAAGGAGCACATGGATCGCGAGCGTACGGGAGCCGCTGGATCTTTGCAGGGGATGCGCTTTTGAGCGGAAGAGTCACCCCACCCGCCAACGCTGGGGCGCGGGCATATCTGTGGCGATATCTGGCGGACCTGCGGCCGGCGCTTGCAGGTTGCGTGGTTCTGGCCGTGTTGCAGAGCGTAAGCCTGCTGCCCATCGCGTGGCTGGTCGAACGTGCCTTCGATGCGGCGATTCCGCATCGCAACGTTCACGACTTGCTGCTGCTGGGCCTCGGCATATTGCTGCTGACGGCCGGGGGCGCCGGTCTCACCATGACCACGCGCCTGGCCGCGCTCCGAACCACAAAACGCGCCATTGCGGCGATACGCCGCGACCTGGCAACCCATTGCCAGGCGTTGCCGCGCGCCTATCACGATACGGCGAATCGGAGCCAGCTGCATACGCTCCTGGTGCAGGACACGCAACTGCTGGACGTGATGCTCAACGCGCTCATCTCTTTTGTGCTTCCCTCCCTGGTGCTGGGTGGGGGGTTGGCCGCCATGATGGCCATCCTCAACTTCCGGCTCCTCGCCCTGCTGGCGCTCATAACGCCGGTCCTGTATCTGGTCAACCGCCGTCTCGGCTCCGCGGTAAAACTACACGTGAAACGCAACCGGGAGTCGTTCGCGCGCTTCAGCAGCAGCGTTCAGTTTATGCTGCGGCGTATCGATCTGACCCGCTATCAATCCGCGGAGGAAATGGAAACGCGGCGACAGCACGAGAGAATCGAAAGCCTGCGCATCGACAGCGGCCGCATGGCATGGCTGCAGACCGCCTACGGCCAGGCGCACACCGGCGCCGTGATGCTGGCCGGCATTTTGATTCTGATGGTGGGCGGCACGGAGGTCGCGGCGGGACGCTTGTCGATAGGCAACCTCATGTCGTTTTATGTTGCCACCCTGCTGCTGAACAGCAGCCTGCAGCAGTTGTTCGGCTCTGTGCCGCAATTGATCGAGGGCCATCAGGCTCTGGCCGCTCTGAGCTCGTTTGCCGGCGAAGATGCCTCGGCGCTCTACACCGGGACGGAGAGAGGCGCGTTCAGCGGCTTGATCGAGCTGGATTCTGTAAGTTTCAGCTACGGCAGCGTGCCCGTGCTACGGGACGTCTCGCTGCGGCTGGAGCCTGAATCCTTAACGGCCATTGTGGGCTCGAACGGCGCCGGAAAGACCACGGTGGCGCGCCTGATCCTGGGCCTCTACCGGCCCGAGAGCGGCCGCATCCTTGCCGGCGGAATCGCCTACGATCGGCTGGATGTTGCCTGGCTGCGCCGTTTCATCGCTTTCGCGCCACAGGATCCGATTCTGTTTGCGGGAACGATTTGGGAAAATGTGACCTACGGGCTGGCCGCCGAGGACTGCGAAGAGCACGCGCTGTGGGCCTGCCAGGCTGCTCTGGTGGACGAATTCGTGCGGCGGCTTCCTCGTGGATATGAGACTGCCATCGATGACGACGGCGGGGTGATCTCCGGCGGGCAGCGGCAGAAGATCGGGATCGCGCGCGCCCTGGCGCGGCGGCCGCGCTTGTTGATTCTGGACGAACCGACCAATCACCTCGACGCGGATTCCGCGGCCACCCTGCTGGATAGGCTGAACTCGTTGCCGGGGCGTCCCGCGGTTCTGGTGATCACGCAGGATCTTCAGTTTGCCGGCGCGTTGACGCGCCGCTATCTGCTCGACGGGGGAAAGCTGATCTTGAATCGTTCCGGTCGAACTGCCTGGCCGGGCGATCGCGCCGCCACATTCTTTGGCGCCGAGGTCATGCGTTGATGGAAACTGGCGTCAGCATTGCACCGCGAAAGTTGCCTTTGGAGGAGCAGCAATTGATCCTCAGGGCGGTATTTCAACCCGGCTCGGCGGGGCGCGACGCGGCCATCGCCTGGCTTCCGCATGCCGAAATCGACAACATGCAATTCGAGTCGCTGCGTCTGATGCCGCAGCTTTACGAGCGGCTGTGCAGAGAGGAAATCGCGCATCCCCTGCTGCCCAGGCTCAAGGGCCTCAAGAAGCATGCCTGGTCGAAAAACCAGCTTCTCTTCGGCCGGACCAGCCAGGCCATTGCTGCTCTCCGGCAGGAGGGTATCGATGTCATGGTCATCAAGGGCATGGCCCTGGTCCTCGGTTTCTACCGCGATTTCAGCCTGCGTCCCATGAACGACGCGGACCTGCTGGTCCCCACTCATCATGCGCGCAGGGCCATTGAGATTCTTTCCCATCACGGCTGGACAAGCGAATTCGAAGACCCCGCGAATCCCCGCCGCAGCGCATGGGCTTTTCAGCATGAACATGCCGCTCACCTCTTCGATTCCCTGCGGGGCCTGGACCTGCACTGGAACCTGCTCGCCTGTCGCATCGGTCCGGATGCGGACCAGGATTTCTGGGCCGCTTCCGTTGAGATAGGCTTCGGCAATCAAAGGTTCAGAATCCTTAACCCGGCCGACCAGCTTCTCCATATCTTTGTTCACGGCGCCGACCTGGCCCCCATTCGCTGGATTCCGGATGCACTGGTAGTTCTTCGCTCCACGCCCAATCTCGATTGGCGCCGGCTTTTGATGCAAGCGCGAAAGAGGAATCTCACGCTGGTGGCCGGCAAAGCATTGCAGCAGGTGCAGCGCGACTTCGCCGATCTCGTGCCTTCCCAGGTGATGACGGAGCTTCGGGGGTCGCGCGTGTCCGTCTTCGAGAGGTATGAATGCCGGCAGCTGGCGATGCCAGGAATCCGCTCTTTCGAATGTTGGCTTAAGACGCTCTGCAAGTTTCTTCGTCTGTCTCGCGGGATGAACCTCGACGCCAGACTGCGGCTCCTGCCGGAGTTTCTTTGTTTCCTATGGAACGTTGCCAATCAACGCCAATTGCCGGCGGTATTCGTTCATAAGGCCGCCAAAAAGATTCACAACCTCTTCCGATAATCTCGGCGGGCATCAGAGCGCCGCGCTCGATGAACTCAGGATGAGTCCGAAAGTAAGCATCAGGAATTAAACGGGGTAGCAATGAGTCGAATTCTCGTTACGGGCGGAGCCGGGTATGTGGGCTCCGTGTGCGCTGAGGAACTGCTTCGGCAGGGTCACGAGGTGTCTGTCGTCGATAACCTGTCGACCGGGCACCGCCACGCCGTGCCGGAAGGGACCGAGTTTCACGCAATGGACATCGGCGATGCGGCCGGCATGAGCCATGTGCTTGCCACCAAGGCCTTTGACGCTGTTTTTCACTTCGCCGCAAAAGCGCTCATCCCCGAGTCAGTGACCAATCCGTCCGTGTTCTACCACGTGAACTTCGTCGCCGCCAAGACGATGATCGATGCAATTCGCGACGCGGGAATCAAGCGCGTCGTCTTCTCGTCGTCGGCCGCCGTCTATGGCAACCCCGTGGAGATACCTATTCCCGAGGAACATCCCAAGGCGCCGGTCAACTCCTATGGCGAAACCAAGCTTGCCTACGAGCGGCTGCTGGATTGGTACTCCCGGGCCTATGGCATCGACATATGCGCCTTCAGATACTTCAACGCTTCCGGAGCCACTGAGGCCCACGGCGAGGAACATGTGCCGGAGACCCACATTCTGCCGCTTCTGTTTGAGGTGGCAACCGGCGAGCGCGAGTTCTTCACCATTTATGGTTGTGACTACCCGACGCCCGATGGAAGCTGCCTACGCGATTTCGTCCACGTGCTGGACATCGCCCAGGCGCACATCCTGGCGTTGCACAAGGAGTACACGCCCACTTTCTCGGCCTATAACATCGGCATGGGAAAGAGCTACTCGGTGAAGGAAGTTGTGGCTCACGTCGAACGCATCACACGCTTGAAGATACCGACCCGCGAAGGCGCCGCACGCGCCGGCGATCCCGCGGTTCTTTGCGCAAGCCCCAAGCGCCTGATGGAAGAGTTGGGATGGAACCCGCAACTCTCCAACCTCGATCACATTATTGAAACTGCCTGGGCGTGGAAGAATCGCCCGGCCCGCGGCCGATGGGCAGCGAGCGCGAAATGAAGGCATTCCTGTTGGGGGCCGGCAGCGGCACGCGGCTGCGCCCGCTCACAAACAGTATTCCGAAATGCCTCGTGCCGATCCAGGGCACTCCCCTGCTCGCCATCTGGCTCGAGTGGTGCGCGCGGTACGGCATTGGCCAGGTGCTCCTCAACGCCCACGCGCACACGGAGAAGGTGAGCGAATTCCTGGCTACCTACAAAACTCCGGTAGAGGTCACCGTCGCGTACGAGCCTGAGCTGCTGGGCAGCGCCGGCACCCTGCACATCAATCGCGCCTTCGTTGCGGAGGAACGCGAATTCGCCGTTCTCTATGCGGATGTGCTGACGAACTGCCGGTTCGACCGGATGCTGGAATTCCACCGCCAGCATCAGGCCCCGGTCACGGTGGGAACCTATCGCGTGTCCAATCCGGCCCAGTGCGGAATTCTCGCCGCCGACGAAAGCGGAAGAGTGGTGGAGTTCACCGAAAAACCGGAATTTCCCAAGTCGGATCATGCGTTCAGCGGGGTTCTCATCGGTGGACCGGCGCTGCTCAAGAAAGTCCCGGCCCGCATCCCCGCAGACATCGGCTTCGACGTGCTTCCTGCCCTCGTTGGCGAAATGTACGCCTCTCCAATCACCGACTACTTGCTCGACATCGGGACGATGGCAAAATACGAACAAGCGCAGCGCGAATGGCCAGGCATAAAGACAGGCGAATGAGTCTCAGCTAATCGATCTCACTGGCGGTGACGGACTGAGTCTGTGCCGTCTCGTGTTTACAAGTGCCCAACACCTGGGCCCGGTCTCCGGGGCTCAGGTGTTTTTTTGGTGCGCCCGGCAGGGC
>PLSB01000171.1 GCA_003165005.1 Acidobacteriaceae bacterium
GACCAGCCGTCTCATCCCATCTGTGCTGGCGGCGTCCACGCTGTCGGCACAGCGGCAATGTGTGGGCCAGGAGGCCCACACGACAGCCGACCTGGAGGTCGGCGCTACCTTTTGCCCACGGAGAACCCACAGTGCACGATCTGCGGCAAAAAGCGCAAACGGAGCTGCTCTCCGGCATTCTCCCCTTCTGGCTCAACCACACTATCGATCACGAGCATGGCGGCTTCGTCGGCCGCATCGCGGACGACGGGGCCGTCGATCCGCAGGCGCCCAAGGGCTTGATCCTGAATGCGCGGATTCTGTGGACATTCTCGCGGGCCTTTGTCGCGTTGCGCGATCCCGTGTACCTCCAAACCGCGCAGCGCGCATACGACTACTTCGTCCGCTTTTTCCAGGACGCCGAATACGGCGGTTTCTATTGGCTGCTGGACTTTGAAGGCCGGCCCCTGGAGGCCAACAAGCGAGTGTACGGCCAGGCCTTTGCGATCTACGCCCTGGCCGAGTACTCGAGCGCCAGCGCGGACGCCGATGCCCTGGCCCTGGCGGTGCGCGTTTTCGACAAGATCGAGGCGGCGGCCCACGACGCCGTCCGCGGCGGATACTTCGAGACCTACCAGCGCGATTGGACCCTCGCCGCCGACCAGCGCCTGAGCGATGCAGACATGGACGAGAAGCGATCCATGAATACCCACCTCCATTTGCTGGAGGCCTATACCGGGCTGCTCCGCGTCCATGAGAGCCCCACGCTGCGCGTGCGTCTGGAGGAACTCATCATCATCATGCTCGATCGCATTCTCGATCCCGCCACGCATCATTTCCTCATGTTCTTCGATGAGCAATGGAATCCGCGCTCGCGCACCATCTCCTTTGGCCACGACATCGAGGGCAGCTGGCTGCTGGTCGAGGCCGCGGAAGTTCTCGCGCGTCCCGATTTCCTGGCCCGGGCGCGCCAGACCGCGGTGGAGATGGCGCAGGCCGTCTATGAACAGGGCATCGACACGGACGGCGGCCTGATGTACGAAGCCGGACCCGAGGGGCTTCTCGATACGGACAAGCATTGGTGGCCGCAGGCCGAAGCCGTGGTCGGTTTCCTGAATGCTTACGGGATTTCCGGACAACCGCACTTCCTCGAGGCCGCGGAACGAAGCTGGAGCTTCATCGAGAAGTTCATCGTCGATCGCCGCCATGGAGAGTGGTTCTGGCTGGTGCGGCGAGACGGCACGCCGGGCACGGGCTTCGACAAAGTCGGCCCCTGGAAATGTCCCTACCACAACAGCCGCGCCTGCTTTGAAGTGATGGAACGGCTCGACACGCGGCGCCAGCCCTCACTCGAGAGCGCCGATGGGGCTAACCCTGGAACCGGTTGAACAACTCCGGTCTTGAAAGGGCACGACCAAAGTTAGCCGTGCCGTGAAAGACGCGTAGCCGCCGGGGCTTTAGCCCCTGAGCGACGCATTTCGATCGGCTCCAAGGATTTATGCAACCAGTTCTAGTAATTAAATTGAACCGGAGAACCGAGATGAATCAGACGACATTTCAAAAGAAGGTGAACGGCCTCGTGAGGGAGCAGGAGCGGCTTCTGGCTCGCCGCAGCTCCAAGGCGCCCGGCAGCAACGGAATCTTCGATCGCTACAAGAACCCGGTACTCACCGCCGCGCACGCGCCCGTCCTGTGGCGCTACGACCTGAACCAGAAGACCAATCCCTTTCTCCTCGAGCGCATGGGCATCGACGCCGTCTTCAACGCCGGCGCCATCTTCCACGAAGGCCGGTTCTTGGTGGCCGCGCGCGTCGAGGGCGTGGATCGAAAATCGTTCTTCGCCATCGCCGAGAGCCCCAGCGGCATCGATCGCTTCCGCTTCTGGGATTACCCCATCCTCATGCCCCAGACCGCCGAGCCCGACACCAACGTCTACGATATGCGCCTGGTGAAACACGAAGACGGCTGGATCTACGGCCTATTCTGCACCGAACGCAAGGACCCCAAGGCGCCCGCGTGGGACACCTCGTCGGCGGTGGCGCAATGCGGCATCGTCCGCACCCGGGATTTGAAGTCGTGGGAGCGGCTGGCCGACCTCAAGTCCCGCTCGCCCCAACAGCGCAACGTCGTGCTGCATCCCGAATTCGTGGATGGCAAGTACGCCTTCTACACGCGGCCGCAGGACGAGTTCATTCAGGCGGGCAAGGGCGGAGGCATTGGCTGGGGCCTTGCCTCAAAGATAGAGAAGGCCGTCATCGATCGCGAGATCATCATCGACAACCGCGAGTACCACACCATTCAGGAGGTCAAGAACGGCCTCGGCCCCGCGCCCATCCGGACGCCGCAGGGCTGGCTGCATCTTGCCCACGGCGTGCGCAACACGGCGGCCGGCCTGCGCTATGTGCTGTATCTCTTCCTCGCCGACCTGGAGCGTCCGTGGATCGTCACCCACAAGCCGGCCGGCTATTTTCTCGCGCCGGAGGGCATCGAGCGCGTGGGCGACGTCTCCAATGTGGTCTTCAGTAACGGCTGGATCGCGCGCCCGAATGGCGAGGTCTTCCTCTACTACGCCTCGTCGGACACGCGGCTTCACGTGGCCACCAGCACGGTTCCGCGGCTGCTGGACTACGTGCTGAACACGCCCGCCGATCCGCTCCTCAGTCATCGCTGCATCGAACAGCGCACGGAGCTCATCGCGGCGAACCTTGCCGTGCTGAAAGCGGCCGCGCCAAGCCGCAGTGCAAAAAAGCGGGCAGCCAAATCCGCCCGGCCGAAGAATCGTCGTGAAGAGTCTTAATCAAACGTTTAATTAAATGACAGGCCGGCCTTTCCACAGCAGCCGGCCTATCCCCGATAATGGAATAAATCTTGCGAATGAGCCTCCAGGCCGCACTTTGCCCCGATGGATCGAGGACGAGTCATGACGGAATTTGCCAATAAGGATCTGCTGCAACAGTTTGCCAGCGACAACTACGCGGGAATCTGTCCCGAGGCTTGGGCTGCGATGGAGGCCGCCAACCGCGGGCACGCCACGTCGTATGGCGACGACCCGTGGACGGCGCGGGCTGCCGATGCCTTTCGCAGCCTGTTTGAGACGGATTGCGAGGTGTACTTCGTCTTCAACGGCACCGCGGCCAACTCGCTGGCGCTGGCCTCGCTCTGCCAGTCGTATCACAGCGTCATCTGCTCGGACCAGTCGCACGTGGAGACGGACGAGTGCGGCGCGCCCGAATTCTTTTCGAACGGCTCCAAGTTGCTGGCGGCCGCGAGCGCCGACGGCAAGCTGACGCCCGCGGCCATTCACGAACTGGCCACTCGGCGTCACGACATTCACTATCCCAAGCCGCGCGCGGTCACGATTACGCAATCCACCGAGACGGGCCGCGTGTACACGCTCAAGGAAGTGATTGCGATTGCCGGGGAGTGCCGCGCGCTCGGTCTTTCGCTGCACATGGACGGTGCGCGTTTTTCGAACGCTGCGGCGAGCCTGCGCTCGTCGCCGGCGGAGCTGACGTGGAAGAGCGGCGTGGACGTGCTTTGCTTCGGCGGGGCTAAAAACGGCATGGCGGTGGGAGAAGCGGTGCTGTTCTTCGATCGCGCCCTGGCTGCGGATTTCGATTACCGGTGCAAGCAGGCGGGGCAACTGGCGTCGAAGATGCGGTTTTTGTCGGCGCCGTGGGTGGGAATGCTCGAAAGCGGCGCGTGGCTGCGCAACGCCGAGCACGCCAACCGCTGCGCCCAGCAGTTTGCCCTGCTCATCGACGCCATCCCCGGCATCAAGCTGGCGCAGCCCGTGGAGGCCAACGCCGTGTTCGTCGAGGCTTCGGAGGAGATCCTCGACGCGCTCAGGAAGCGCGGCTGGAACTTCTACACCTTCATCGGCGGCGCGGCGCGTTTCATGTTCGCGTGGGACAGCGATCCGCGGCGCATGGAAGTCTTGAGCCGCGATCTGTTCGAGTGCGCAACGGCGGCAAAGGGAGTCTGATGCGTTATCCCACCCCTCCGGCAGAGAGCGCCGGAAGGATGGGGCACGGGGCTTGCTCTGAATCAGGTTCTGAAGTAGCGCCGGTCTCCAGACCGGCTGTCGTGCGGGCGTCCTCGCCCGCACTGTCCAATTCGACTCGACCTGAGATCGCCCGGTGAATGCCGCAGGCTGAAGTTGCGGGTGTCCCTCCTTCCGGCATTTCCTGGCGGAAGAGGGCAAGAGCACGCTGGCGGCGTGGACGCCGCCAGTACAGCCGGTCTGGAGACCGGCGCTACAAATTCTTCTTATTGCTGCACGGTTTCCCACTGGCCTGAATTCGCGGAGCGGAAGATAGCCTCAATGACGGCCATATTTCCGATCGAGTCCTCCAGCGGAACCGGAACTTCGGCGTCCGCGAAGACCGCGCGGGCGAATGCGTCGCCCTGCAAAGTGTACTGATCGGCCGTGGCAAAGCTCTCCGCAACAATATCGTCGAATTTGAGGTCGCCGGTGGAGGCGATCAGGATGCGCGAGGGGAGATCGTTCAGCGGGCTGAAGGGAATCTCAAGCTCGATGCGGCCGCGCGTGCCCAGAAGTTGCACCCGCTGGAAGGGAATCAGTTGCGTGCTGCAGGTGAGGATGGCCTGGCCCGAGGGAAAGTCCAGAATGGCCGAAGCCAGGCGGTCGGTGCCCATAGCAGGGTCGCGATCGACGAGCGCCACCACGCGCCGCGGCTCTTGATTGAATGCGAAGCGCGAGGCCTGAATGCAGTAGCAGCCGATGTCGTAGACGCCGCCGCCGCCCGACTCCACGTGATTGCGAATGTCGGCGGGGTTGACGTTGAAATAACTGAAATGCGCATTCACGGCACGCAGCTCGCCGATGCGGCCTTCCGCGAGCAGCTCGCGCACGCGCAGCCACTGCGGGGCGCTGCGAATCATGAAGGCCTCGCAGATTTTGACCCCGGTGCGGGCGCGCACTTCAAGCAGGATTTTGGCTTCGGCCACCGTCATGCTGAGCGGTTTCTCGCACAGCACATGTTTGCCGGCCTCGGCGGCCTTCGCCGTCCACGGAACGTGCAGTTGATTGGGCAGCGGATTGTAGATGGCGTCGATGTTGGGGTCGGCGAGCAGCTCTTCATACGAACCGTAGGCCGTGGGAATACCAAGTTGAGCAGCCGCGTCGCGAGCCTTTCCCAGATCGCGGGAGGCAATGGCGGTGACCGAAGTCAGCTCGCCCTTTTGCATGGCGGGAATGACATTCTTGAGGCCGATGTTGGCGGTCGAGAGCACGCCGAAACGCAGCTTTTTGGACATACGTGCATGATACAGCCGCGCGCGTGGGGCTCGCAGATCGGGCGCAGGGAAATCGCATCTACAAAGGAATCCGGAGAACGTTGCTTTGAAAGGGCACGGCTTCAGCCGTGCCCTTTCAAAACCCATCGCTTCCGATGGTCCACCTTCTTCGTGCGATTGCTCTGAGCCGCCGCCGTAGCCGCGCTCGTCTATTCCTCCGTTCGTCGCCGTCCAAGTTGGCAAGGGGAGCCGCGCGAACTAGAGTGAGGATGTGAACGGGCTTCTTGTCATCGATAAGCCGGACGGCATGACCAGCCACGACGTGGTCTACCGGCTGCGCAAAATCACGGGAGAGCGGTCGATCGGCCACCTGGGCACGCTCGACCCCATGGCCACCGGCGTGCTCCCGATGCTGATGGGCAAGTACACGCGGCTGGCGCAGTATTTTTCCGCCGCGGAAAAGAGTTATTCAGGATCGATCCGCTTCGGGTTTGCGACTGACACCTACGACGCCGACGGCGAGCCGGCCGGGCCGAATCGCTGGCCGGAAGTCTCCGCAGCCGTCACATTGGAGCGGGTGCGCGCCGCGGCCGCCCGGTTCCACGGCGAGATGGAGCAGATGCCGCCGCAATTTTCCGCCAAAAAGATCGGCGGCCAACAGGCCTACAAGCTGGCGCGCGAGGGCAAGCCGGTGGAGTTGAAGCCGGCGAAGATCCGCATTCTCGCGTTTGAGATTGTGGCCCTCGAAGGCCCCGAGGCCAGCTTCACCATCAGCGTCAGCTCCGGCGGATACGTGCGCTCCGTGGCGCACGAGCTGGGGCAGGACCTGGGCTGCGGCGCGCACCTCAGCCGGTTGCGGCGCACCCAAGCCGGCGCCTTCACGCTCGACGACGCGCACACATTGGAAGAGCTTGAGGCTCTGGCAGGCAACGCCGGTGCGGTCAACGCCGCGCTCGAGGCCGTCTGCCTGCATCCGCGCACGCTGCTGCCTGAAATGCCTTCCGTTACGGCCGATGCAACGGTGCTGGGCCGGTTGCGCAATGGCGCGCAGGCCAATCTGCCGGAGTTTTCTCAGGCGCCGCTGGTCAAGGTCTTCGCCGGGCCGCGCGAAATGGCCGGGATCGCCAAGCGTGTGGCGGGAACTTTGTTTCAGCCGGTGGTGGTGATGGGGTGACTCCAGATTTCAGGTGTCAGGTTTCAGGTGTCAAAGATCGGAGATCGGTGCCCAGTGATCGGTGGTCAGTTCCGACCCGCCTGCCGGGCAGTCGTCACACCTATTCCCGATCTTCAGCACCACAATTGCCGCCCACTTACCGCGGCGAGCTAGCAGCTAGAGGCTAGAAGCTGCTTTCTGACACGTGCCCCCTGAAACCTGACCCCTGTCGTAGACTGGTATTTCGCTGTATTCCCAAGGAGCAGACCCTCCATGTCCTATCCCGCGAACTATCGTTATTCCCGCGAGCACGAATGGATCCTGGTCGAAGGCAACACCGGCTCGATCGGCATTACGGACTACGCGCAGAACTCGCTGGGCGACATTGTCTACGTGGACGCGCCCAAGGTGGGCGATACGATGACCGCCAACGCCACGTTCGGGTCGGTCGAAAGCGTGAAGGCCGTCAGCGATCTTTTCTCGCCGGTGAGCGGCACCGTGATCGCCGTGAACGAAGAGCTGAAGACTGCGCCCGACAAGCTCAACGAAGATCCGCACGGCACATGGATCGTCAAGGTGGAGCTGGCCGATGCGGCCGAGCTTGCCAACCTGCTCGACGCGGCGGCGTACGAGACGCTCATTGCGGAAGAGACGGCGAGCTAGTTGTCAGTGGTCAGTGATCGGAGGATCGTGAATCGTGATTCGTGATTCGTGATTCGAAATCCGATCGACGCACCTTGGTCTCGCGCCAGGGTCCACGAGTCACGAATCACGAGCCACGAACCACGAGCACATCATGCGCTATCTTCCCAAATCGCCCGCTGAACGAAAAGAGATGCTCGCCGAGATCGGCGCAGCCTCCATCGACGATCTCTTTGCGAGCATTCCGGCCGAGTACCGGCTCGACCGCGACCTTGCCGTACCGCGCCAGCAGGCGGAGAGCGAGATCGTCCAGTACTTCCGCGCCGCGGGGGATAAAAACTCCACCGGCGTCGCGAGTTTCCTGGGCGCGGGCGCCTATCGCCACTACCGGCCCGTGATCATTGACTCTCTGGTGCAGCGCGGCGAGTTCCTCACCAGCTACACCCCCTACCAGGCCGAGCTCGCGCAGGGCACACTGCAGGCCATCTTCGAGTTCCAGACCATGATTGCCGAGTTGACCGGCATGGACGTGGCCAACGCCAGCATGTACGACGGCTCGACTGGCGCGGCGGAAGCGGTGATGATGGCGGTGCGGGTCACGGGCCGTCACAAAGCCGTAGTGGCATCGACTGTGCATCCCGAATACCGCGAGGTGCTGGCGACCTATGCGCGGCACCAGGGATTGCCGGCGGAGATCGTTGGCTACGACGACAAGAACGGGCGCATCGATCTTGCCGCGCTGGAGGCTGCGGTCTCCGCAGAAACCGCAGCCGTCCTTGTCCAGAGCCCGAACTTCTTCGGCGTGATTGAAGACATTCCGGCGATTGCCGAGATCGCGCACGCACGAGGCGCGTTGCTGGTTGTGTCGATTGCCGAGGCGGTCTCGCTCGGCATCGTGCGCCCGCCCCTCGAGGCCGACATTGTCGCCATGGAGGCGCAGTCCTTCGGCGTCGCGCTCAGCTACGGCGGTCCTTTCTGCGGCGTGATCGCGGCCAAGGAGCAATATTTGCGGCAGATGCCGGGCCGGCTGGCCGGGCAGACGGTCGACGCGGCAGGGAATCGTGGCTTTGTTTTGACCCTCGCCACGCGCGAGCAGCACATTCGCCGCGAGAAAGCGACCTCGAACATTTGCACCAATCAAGCATTGGTGGCGCTGATGGCGACGATCTTCATGGCCGTTTACGGCAAAGAGGGCATGAAGGAACTCGCCGAGCACAACCTGGCCAAGGCCGATTACGCGGCTAAAACGCTCGGCAGTTTGCCCGCCGCAAAGTTGCGCTTCGCAGGCGCCCCGCGCTTCCACGAGTTCGTGCTCGAGACCGACGAAGCGCCGGCAACGTGGAGCTTACGGCTCCTCGACAACAGGATTGTCGGCGGCATCGAGTTGAGCCGCTGGTATCCCGAACTCGCGAACTGCACGCTTTGGTGCGCGACGGAAGTGATCACGCGCGAGCAGATTGATGCGGCGGCGAGGGTGCTGGCCGCGCAGACGGTGGCGAAGTCGTGGAACGGCCTGGCTTTGTAACAGGGCACGACTTTAGTCGTGCCGATACGGCAAGGGAAAGGAGCGGGCTTTAGCCCCTGCCATGGCGCAACCCGGCAGAAATGCGTCCCCGTCAAGCATTCTGAGTCCCTCGCGTACGTTTTTTGTAACGACGGGAACAGGCATGGGACGCCGGCTCCTGCAATCGGAGCGCAATGCGGAGTTGCTCATTGATGTACTGCGTTCGCTTGTTGCGGAGCGCAAGTTTGAACTGCACGATTTTGTCATCATGCCCGATCATTTGCATCTGCTGTTGACCGTTTACGACGAGATGGCCATTGAGAAAGCGCTGCAATTGGTGAAGGGCAGGTTTTCGCATCGGTTGTCCCACGATTTCGGATACAAAGGCGAGGTATGGCAGCGAGGTTTTTCCGAGGTGCAGGTCATGAACCGGGAGAGCTTTGAAATCCATCGCGAATACATCGCTCAGAATCCGGTGAAGGCGGGAATAGCAGCTTGCGCGGACGAATATCCATTTTGTTTTCGGTATTTGGCGAAGAGGAAATCGGAAGCGAAGGTTGGCAGGGGCTAAAGCCCGGAAACATTGTAGTGGGCGTTTGCGGCACGACTAAAGTCGTGCCCTGTTACAAAGCTCCTTGCGAAGGGGAAAGCGGAAGCGAAAGTTGGCAGGGGCTAAAGCCCGGAGATGTTTTTGGCGGCCGTTTGCGGCACGACTAAAGTCGTGCCCTGTTACAAAGCTGGAGTCAGCAGTTGAATTTCGAGTGAGCAGTTGAGGTCCAAGAGGAATAACGAATGGCGATAAATTCGCAAACTCCCGGCCCGCGTACATTGGGCAAAGTCCGTCCGCATCCAACGCAGAACGAAGCGCTGCTCTTCGAGAAATCCTCGCCGGGCAAGCGGGCGTATAAACTGCCGCCGCTCGATGTGCCTCCTGTTGATCCCGCAGAGCTACTCCAAGACCAGTGCCGTACGCAGTACGCGGAGTTGCCCGAACTCTCCGAGATCGAATTGATCCGCCACTTCACGCGGCTGTCCACCTGGAATTACGCGATCGATCTCGG
>PLSB01000155.1 GCA_003165005.1 Acidobacteriaceae bacterium
GTGCGCCCATGCTGGGCGCACAAACCACGAAGGCCCTATAGGAATAGTGAAAATGCTATAGCTTGTAGCCGGTAGCTTATGGGTTTGGATTCGCGCGCATGCAAAGAACGTGTTTCAGGCCAGTGCGGCCGTGCCGTTCTTTCGCCCGCTGAAGCGGGCTTCGGCATTATTTGGTTGCGGCCGGCGCCTTGGTCCAGCGTTCCTGATGGCGGTTGTCGTCGAGCACGTAGGCCGTCACGCGGCCCTGCGCATCGCGCTCGAAGGTGAGATGGACGGTGCGCGCGCCGGTCACGTCGCCGGGGCGGAAAAACGAGTCGGCTGACTCGGCTTCGAGGCCGATCAGCTCGCCGCCGGTGGTTTTCTCGAAGAGCTGGTCGCCCTGGCGGACGATCGTCTCCACTTCGTGTCCGTTGGGTTCGCGGTACTGCCCGGTCAGGCTATCGAGTTCGGCCGTGGTGAGCTTGATGGCGGGCGGGTGCAGCGGAACCACGAGGAACTCCGCCATGGTTTCCGAGCCCGCGGGCGTGCGTTGCGCGAGCAGCCAGCGCGGCAGTTCCGGCTCGTCGTAGGCAAGCGTCCAGCAATCGTGCACGAGACCCTGGTAGAGCCAGAAGCGGACGTTGCCGCCGGCAGCCTTGAGGGCGTCGAACATGAGTACGCTCTGCCGCGGCACGACGGTCGTATCCAGGCTGCCATGGAAGAGCCACACCGGGGTGTGGCCCACGGCGCGCGCGTATTCGGCGGGCAGCAGGTTCGCCTGCTGCCAGCGGTCCGGCTCGTAGCTCCAGAAGACGCCGCTGGCGGCAATGGCGATGGCCGCCCAGCGACGGGGATGCGCGCGGGCCAGCTCCCAAGCGCCGTATCCGCCCATGGAAAGGCCGGTGAGGTAGGTGCGCGCCGGGTCGCCGTGAAACTCGGCCGACTCCCGATCGAGCGCGGCCATGGCCAGCTCCAGAATCGGGGGATCGGTCCAGTGAGCGTTGAGCGGGCATTGCGGCATGACGATGACAAACGGCCAGCGATCGGGATGGTTGCGCACCGCCTCGGCAAGGCCGATCTGCGTCTGCCACATGCCTTCGGAGCCGCGTTCGCCGCGCCCGTGCAGAAACAGGATGATGGGCCACTTCTTGCCGTCGTCGCGCCGCCAGTCTTCGGGCAGGTAGACCTGAAAACGGTAGGTGACGCCGGCGAGTTCGATCTTGCGGTTCAGGAAGCCCGTCTCCTGCGGCGGTTCGGTCCGGGCGGAATGCGCTGTCCCGGTAGTAGCGCGCGCCAGGGCGGGCCATGCCACGCAGGCCAGCGCCATGCAGTGGAGTGAGACTGGAAATCGGCGGGGCATCTTGCCATCCATCATACGGGGATTTCCGGCGGAAGACCGGTATTCTGCGGCGCGGGGCATCCATCCGTACCATTCCGCGCATACCCGTTTTCGCTTTACGGATCCTTTCGCCCGTCCTTGCGAAAAATTTATGTTTTGCATGAAACACTCGAACTTGCGATGCTGACACTAGTGATTAACGAGCTCGAAGTTGGAGAAACCCTGGACCACTACCGCCTGGACGCGGAGGTCGCGCGCACCGGCATGTCCACGCTCTTCCGCGCCACGGACCTGCGCACCGGCCGGACGGTGGCGCTCAAGGCGCCGCACCCGGAGATGGAAGAAGATCCGGTTTTGCTCGAGCGCTTCCGGCGCGAGGAGGAGATCGGCCAGGAGATCGACCACCCCGGCGTGGTGAAGACCTACGACGGCGAACAGCGCAGCCGCCTCTACATGGTGATCGAGTGGGTCGACGGACGGCTGTTGCGTTCCGTCCTCAACGAAAAGGGAAAACTGCCCATGGGCCGCGCCGTGGCCCTCACCGTGGCCATCTGCGAAGCGCTCGACAACCTGCACAAGCACGGCGTGGTGCACCGCGACCTGAAGCCCGAGAACATCATGGTCCTGGATGACGATCGCATCAAGATCATCGACTTCGGCATCGCCCTGAAAGAGGACGCGCGGCGCATCACGCACACCTCGCTGACGCCCGCGCTGGGCACGCCCGATTACATCTCGCCGGAGCAGGTGAAGGGCCAGCGCGGCGACCAGCGCAGCGACATCTACGCACTGGGCGCGATGCTGTACGAGATGCTCACCGGCCAGCCGCCGTTTACGGGCGCGAACCCGCTGGTGGTTCTGAACGAGCGCGTGTTGATCGATCCCGCGCCGGCTCGCGAACTGAACCCGGCGATTTCAGCCGAGTTGCAGGAGATACTCTTCCGCGCTCTGGAGCGCGATCCGCGGCACCGTTATGCCACCGCAGCCGAGATGGCCTGGGAGCTGGAGCACCAGGAACTGGTGGGCGTGGACGAAGGTGCGCACCGGCCGAACCTGCGCAAACGGCTGGGGCTCAACCGCGCCAAGCTGGCGCTCTACGCCGGCATCGTCCTGGTTCCGCTGGCGTTGTTCCTGGCGATGCTGCTGCTGGCGCGGCGGTAGGCCCCGCTTGTCTACGGTTTTTTGTGGCCGATCGCGAGGAGTTGGCGCTATACTCTGCCCATCCCTGCCACAGGAGACCATTTGATATGAAACGGATTTATGCATTGCCGGCAGCGGCCTTGCTCGTCTTGTCCGCGTTTGCCCAGAACCCTTCCGGCCCGGGAAGTGCTGCGTCCAGCGAAGTGCAGGCGCGGCTCCGGGCACAGGCTGTCCCCATGGCACACAGACCCCTGGTGCTGTCCAAGGGGCGAATCCTGACGTCTGCCGACAAAGAGCAGTTCATCGCATCGGCAAGACTCGCCTTTTCCAAGCCCTCGCCGGTGAGGGCCATGCCGCGCAGGCCGGCCGACTCCTCTTCCGGAAACGCCACACCGGCCAGCACAACTCTTACCGTCGCGCAGCCCAGCGTCGGGAACGTTTTCATGGATGTCTTCAGCGCAGCCGCATGGCAGACCAACGTGAGCGAACTGCAGATGGCTTCGGGGCCAGGCAGCAACATTTCGTTCACACTTCCGTCCGTGCCCGGCGCCCTGAACGTTCTGGTGTTCCAGGTGTATTCCTGGGCTCCTGCCCAGTTCACGATTGCCAACATGAATGATTCGCAGACCAACGAGACGGTGAATGTGCCGAGCGGCGTGAGCCAGTTTGCCTATGCATTCGACACGACCGATACCGGCGTGGCGATCATCGAGGTCTTCTCGAACCAGATCTGGATGTTCCAAAGCGCAACCGTGACTACGACGCCGATGTAGGGCTTGGCCAGGATTCCGGCTGCTGCGGCTCGCGTTTGCGGTTACGCCGGGATCCGTTTGAGCAGCGCGCTGGCGCGGCGAAACCAGGGCCGCTCGCGCCGCCGCAGATAGCCCGGCATGGTGGGCCTTTTCGCCAGCACCTTTTGCGCCCAGTTGCGCGCTTCGGCGTTGCGCCCTTGCGTGGCGAGGAAATCCGCGTAGTTCAGGTACGTCTCCGAGAGCGTCGAGCGCTCGATCGCCTTTTGGAACATGGCATCGGCCTTTTCCTTCTGGCCGGTTTGGGCGTAGGCGTGGGCCAAGAGGCCCGCGGCGCGATAGAAGTCGTGACCTGCATCTTTCCCGACGGCCATTTCGAGATCGGGAAGACCCGCCGCCGCGTCGCCCAGCAGCAGAGCGCAGACGCCGCGCCGGTAAAAGCAATCCACGACCGTAGAGAGCGCAGCGATCCCCTTGTCAGAAGCGGCCCGCGCGGCGATCGCCTTGTTATACGCGGCCCGCGCCGGCTCGAGCCTGCCCTCGTCCATCAAAAGGTCGCCAAGCTCTTCGAAGTTTCCCGTCGAAGGGTTGTCGTGAATCTCCAGGTTGAGCTGGGCAATGCGCTTGCGCCGCGGAAATCCCTGGAACGACTGGCGCAGCAGCCCGAGGTCGGGCAGGGCCTCGACACAGAGGTACACCAGCGCTCCGAGGGGACCGAGAAAGAGGATGATGAAGATCCAATAGGTGTCAGGCCGCCTACGGATGAAGTGGATGATGGCCGCAACCCACAGCAGCAGACCCCAAGGGTAGAACAGCCCGTTAAATAATCCCATAAGATTTTGATCCTGACCGCAGTTTACACAGGCCGGCGGGGATGAGCGGCATTAGCGGTACGATTCGTCGCGGTGAATGACAAACTCCGGGTACGCGCCGCCGCCGACCGCTATAGGTTGGCGGTGAGGCAGAATTCGCGCGCCACAGGCTCAACGACTTTGCGTCTGCCGTGCCCTGGGTTGGTCTGAAAGCTCGTGCGCAGAAGGCCCGCTTTCTCCAGACGATCCACGTCGCGGCTGACGGCGCGTACATCCCGCCTGAGAGCCGAGGCCAGATCCGAAACTGGTGCTGCTCCCTTCTTGGCCCGGCGCAGCAGGCGAACACGCTCCGCCGTGAGCACTTCAAGCATCTCCAGCGGATCTTCGAAGGTAATGGTGATCCCCGGAGCAATGCTTTTGCCGCGATCCAGTTTTGCAGCGTGATCGCGTATCCGCTCGAAGAATTCGTCCGCCGTACCGGTGGCAATGGTTACCTTAGCTTTCTTCATCTTCGATCCTCCAGAGTTCATGAACTTCCGCGATGAACCGTTCGACAAGAGCCGGATAGGTTGAAAACTTCGCCGCTTCCACCTTGCCCATGAAATGGCGATGATGATAACCGTGACTATTGTCGTAGCCGAGCACGCGGCCATTGTCGACGGTGCAGCGCCTATGGTTGATGTAAGCGAGACTGTAGGCGATCACGCGGCCGCCTTCGGTCGTGGCTCGCTCCTGCAGCAGCGCCCCTTTTCTCTTCCCTTTGAGGCGGTTGACCTCCAGGGTGACGATTCGAGCCGGCTTCTTCCTCTTCGGCACAATCCGATTGTACCACAGAAAGGATGTCTTGAGTCCTCCCTGAGCGCGGTGCGGAATTGCTCCGTGAGCGGCCTTACCGGTACGATTCGTCGCGGTGGATGACAAACTCGGGATAGGCGCCGCCGCCCAGCTCGTGCAGGTCCAAGCCGATGCGCTCGCCGTCGGGGTCGACGCGGAAGGCGACCACGCGATTAAGCAGCGCAAAGAGCAGGTAGACCAGCGGCAGCACGAGACCAAGCAACGCGGCAATGCCCACCAGTTGCGCCGTGAGTTGTCCAGCCTGCGCGGCAAAGAAGCCCGCGGCCAGCAGTCCCCACAGACCCGATGCGCCGTGCACGGCGATGGCGCCCGAGGGGTCGTCGACGGAAACCGCCAGCTCCAGCAGTTCCACCAGCAGCGGCGTAAAGAAGCCGGCCACGGCTCCGGCGAAGATGGATTCGAGGGGCGTGGCCACGGCGGCGCAGGCGGTCGAGGTCACCAGGCCGGCCAGCCATCCGTTGGCGCAAAGGCTGGCGTCGGGCTTGCCAAAGCGGACGCGGGTGACGGAAAAGGTGGCCACGAGCGCCGCCGCGGCCGAGAGCAATGTGTTGATGGCCGTGCCGGGCAGCGCCGCCAGCGGTGCGTGCAGCCAGATCACCGCGCCCGCCGCATTCCACGCGAGCCAGCCCACAAGCGCCAGCAGGCAGCCGAACAAAACATAGACGGCGTTGTGGCCGGGAATTGCGGTCGACAGGCCCTCGCGCGGGAATTTGCCGCGGCGCGGTCCGGCGATCCACACCAATGCGAGCGCGGAGAGCCCGCCGAGAACGTGCACGGTGGCCGCGCCTCCGGCATCGAGAAACCCCGCGCCCAGCCCGAAGTTCGCGCCCAGTTGCGCCAAGAATCCGCCGCCCCAGATCCAGTGCGCGGCCAGAGGAAACACGATGCCAGCCATCACCGCCGCCGCAGCGCATCCGCCTGAAAGCCGCCAGCGATCCGCGCCCGAGCCCCATGGAATCATCGCCACCATGGCGACTGCAATGAACTCGAAGAGAAGCGCAAGTTGCGCCTGCGGCGTGGCCGACGCCAGCCCGTGCAGCAGAAACGGCCCGAGCCCGAGCACGCCCCAGCTCTTTCCCGCGGCGTGAATGGCGGCGTCAGCCGTTCCCAGCGTCCCCGCCAACGAGGCGCCCACCAGCGCGAAGGCGATGACGGCGACGGCCGCAAGCGCCAGATTGCCCAGCAGCGCCTGCGCCGCGGAGCGCGAGCGTCCCAGGCCGGCATTGATGAGCGCCACCCCGGCAATGGCCAGCGGCGCAAGCAGCAGGAGCGCAAGCGCGAGGGCAAAGACGGCGTCGCTCAATGCGGGCACGGGGGCGGCCGCGGGAATCATGGGAGTCATGGTGTTCATGGGCGGCTCGCTCCGCGGGCGGGCATGTGGCCGCGCACCGCTATTACCAGGCCCATCGCCACCACCGCCAGGCCGCACACCACAAACGCCAGCCGCCGCGCGTTGTCGGGAAACAGCACCAGAGCGGCGAGGGTGAGAAAGAATCCGGCTGGCATCACCAGCAATCCGGCGAACTTCATGCGCTTCCTCTTCCTTTTGGGCCTTCCACGGGTGCGGTGCCGGCCGCGTTGCAGGCAAAACCAGCCAGCAAGGCCGAGCCGCAAGTCCCGCGCAGTGAGATGTTGCTGAGAGCGGTTGTTGCGCCCTTATGAATTTTAAACGATCCGTCGCGCAGGGCTGCCGCGGCGCCGGCGTTCGACGAAGGGCGATTCACACTGTGGGAGCAGCGCGTGGGCCTTTATAGATTCCTTTCATGCAGCGGAGAATAATGAACTGTGCAGACTCTGAATAACAGCAATCGCAGGCTGGTTCCGCTGATCATGGGCGTCGCGACGCTTGCCAGCGTTGTGCTGCTCTTGGTTGAGGACGCGGCTCCACGCCTGTTTCCCGCGAGAAGCCACGACTCCCTCGCAGCTTTTTCCCTGGCGACGATCGCCTGCGCCTACGTGGCTTTCCAGTTAGCGCATCGTCGCGGGGCAGCGGAACTGGCCAAGGCGATCCTGCTGGCGGCGGCCTTTCTGTTCTGGGCCGCGAACCAGTTCTGGCCCAAGCTCCCCGAGGCGTCGCTGTTCAACGATATAGCGATCGGGCTATTCGTCCTGGATGTCTTCCTTGTGATCGCGGGCTGGCCGCCTGGGGCAAATGGCAGCTTTCCGGACCACTGCTGCGAAGGCAGGGACCAAGGAACCTAGTCCCGTGTCCACATGATTCAGTAACTGCGCAAGTGTAGCGCCGGCCTCCTGGCCGGCTGTAGCGCGGACGTCCTCGTCCGCGCTTGTCCATGATGAATTACCAATTCATGTGGTCTAAACACTAGGGACTACGGGTCTACGGGACTAAGGCGGCATGGGAGCAAGGAGCGCCGTGCCCCATCCTTTCCGGTTGCCGCGGCGTCCGGAAAGGGTGGGAGACCACGAAGGTAAATCCAAAGCAGCGTTTCGTCCCTGTGTGCCTCTACCGCTGCCGAATCGCAGACCTGCAGCTTGCAACTCGCGAACGTGCGCTTCAATGCACGCGAACTCGCTGACTTGCTCCTTCGCTCCCTGCCTGCGCTATCATTCCCTCAGTGCAACCGGAACAGTTTACTTATCCTGCTTACAGCGAACCGCTGCTCGAAGCCTATGGCGGCGCGTTCGAGTGCGTCTTTGTCGCGCTGCATCCCTTTGTGCGCGTGCCGGCGGAGCTGGCCTGGAGCGCCACGCATCAATATCCGGGCGACGCCCAGATCGTGGCGCGCGGCGCCAAGGTCCCGTGGATGGAAGTCGCGGCCGCGACCGGCCTCAACTCCTGTGCGCGCGTCAACCAGGCGCTGCTCACCTCGATCGGCTCGCTCAACGATCATTTTGCCGACCCGGCCGGCCGCGACGAGCTCCAGCGCTTCCTCGAATCCGAGCCCATCTGGATGCCCACCGAAGGCCGCTTCGAGCCGCTTCTGCTGACGGACTTTCTCCGCGTCTTCGTAGCCGCCGGAATGGAGGAACTCATCTTCGTCCCCGAGTTCCTGAACTCCGATCCCGTCACCCCCCTGCCCCTCGCCGGCCTCTACCTGGGCTCCATCCCGTTTCCCGCCCGCGGAACCCTCCTCGCCCCCGACCACTCTTTCCTCTTCACCGTCGATTGGGACAGCTTCTTCACGCTCTTCTACGGCGCACGCTCCTTTGTGCCGCGCGTCGCCGCCGCGCTCGGCCTCGAAGGCTTCTTCGCCACCCCCAACACCGAGCACGCCTGGTTCAACTACTCCTTCGGCTGCGCCACGGTCACCCTCTCGCCCGAGCATTGGCAGACGGTGTGAAAGCGAGTAGCGGGGCTGGTCCCGCAGCATTCTTGAGGAGGAGAATTAAGCAGGCTCGGCAAAACTGCCGTGCGGGATCGCTCCGGAAGGCGAAGCTCTTTCAAAGTTCAGCTTAGCCGGCAATTCACCCGGAGCCCGCAAAACCGTGCCGAATCGGAGCTGGAAACGCGCATCGGGCTGTTACCGTCAATCGAGAACCATGGGGCAGGTTGGCCCACTTATCCTGGTGGCCCATTCATCCGGCATCGGGCACAGACTTACTTTTTTGCGAAGCACAGAGGGGTGGCTGGATCGTGAGCGGGCCACCTGCCACATACAAGTGCCTGGTGAACCAGTTCGAGCAGATC
The DNA here is from genome assembly GCA_003165005.1 of Acidobacteriaceae bacterium. Taxonomy (GTDB): domain Bacteria; phylum Acidobacteriota; class Terriglobia; order Terriglobales; family Acidobacteriaceae; genus Telmatobacter. Next base: position 8,524 of record PLSB01000155.1, read on the forward strand.
GAGTATGAACACTAATGAATACTTAAAACCGACTGGATTAGATAGTCCTGTAACCGCAGTGTCGGTTCTGCTTATAGGGCGTGACGGAAAATCGCCCACCAAGGCGATAGGGAGTGGTGTCTTCGTATCCACCGGCTTGATTATGACCGCTCGGCATGTGGTTGAGGGTTTTTGGGACTACTACGGCGATCCGAAAGTCGATCTACATACCGAGGGCACGAAAAAGGCAGACTTCAGCTTGTACGCTGTGCAATTTCCTGGGAACGGTCCGGCCTACGCCTTATGGGCAACCAAGAATATGGCATTATGCCCGTATTCAGATCTCGCTGTCATTAGCGTTGTGCCCGTAAATGATCTAGCGAAGTCCTACCCATTTCCACTGATGCCGCACATGGATATTTTGCCTCCGGCTGTGGGAGAGGAGGTAGCTGCCTTTGGATATGCCGACACGAGCGTTCTTTCGGAAGATGGAGATACGGTAAAGTTTCAGCCGAAACCGCTTAGCACCATTGGTAAGGTGACAGAGGTTTGGCCGGAGTCGAGGGATAGCTCTTTCCTTCCATTTCCATGCTTTTCTGTGGAGGAAACGGCGTTTATAGGCGGTATGAGTGGTGGCCCAATCTTTAATAAAGCAGGACATCTCTGCGGATTGATTTGTACGGGGTTCGATGGCGCGCCGGTTGTATTTGGGTCTGTGCTATGGCCGATGCTTGGCATTCCCATTAAACACGCTCCACCGCCAAACACAACTGTGCATGGGAAGTATCCGATGGCTGATCTGTCTAAACTAGGCCTCATGTTTGTCAACGGATGGGATTACGTGGATGCAAACATGGAAGAGTTTAAGGATGCAAATGGGGATAGGCGAGTGCGGTTGAAGCCTCCAATGAAGCCGTGAAGGGTTGTTTATTTCAAGGAATCGCGCACCTACAATTCATCGGCGCTACGAGCTCTTGCACGTCGTCAATAAGCGCATTATCGCCGATGCTCAAATCCAGCATCAGGGGGAAGATTCTATGGCTCCCGTCGGATGGCCGGCAATTCGGAAACTACGTTTTTCGCATGTGCGGCTGGCGGCAAAAGCAACCGCAGATCCCTCGTGTCAAGGGCGGAGTAAAAGTAG